>JAEWOP010000141.1 GCA_023399635.1 Pseudomonadota bacterium | reverse complement strand
TGGCTGGGGCGCCAGGATTCGAACCTGGGAATGCCGGTACCAAAAACCGGTGCCTTACCGCTTGGCGACGCCCCACCGTTGACGAATGATCTGAAGCGGCAAAGCACCGCTTCGGCAGGTGGGCGCTGATCTAGCAAAGCTTGGGTGCGGCGGCAATTGGTCGAGTGCGTGTTTTTTGAAGATTTCCCGTACGACATCATGTTAGTGCGGCTGGGGTGCAAACCGATCTTGATGCAGACGAAGCCAAGGTTGCTCGATGGCCGACGACGACGATACAAGGGAGCCTGATTTCGATCTCGCCTTCCAGCCAGCATATGGCGAAGCGGTGCCGGTCGCGCCGGATGTTGTCCGTGTCACCGTCAACAACCCCTCACCCTTCACCTTTCACGGAACCAACAGCTACATCGTCGGGCGCTCCAGCGTGGCTGTTATCGATCCCGGGCCGGAGGACGAGGCGCATTTCCGTGCACTGATGGCGGCGATCGGCGGCCGTCAGGTGTCGCACATCCTTGTCAGCCACACCCATCGCGACCATTCGCCCCTAGCCGACCGACTGAAGGCAGAAACGGGTGCCCTCATCGTTGCGGAGGGGCCGCATCGGCCGGCGCGGGCGCTGCATTCTGGAGAGGTCAACCGCTTTGCCGAGAGCGCCGACACCGGCTTTGTCCCGGATATTGCAATCGGCGACGGCGAAAAGATCGACGGCGATGGCTGGAGCATCACCGGCATTCATACCCCCGGCCACACCGCCAACCACACCGCCTTTGCACTCGATGCCACAGGCGTCCTGTTCTCGGCCGATCATGTGATGGCCTGGGCGACGACCATTGTCGCACCGCCGGACGGTTCCATGGCAGACTTCATGGGCTCACTCGACAAGCTGCTGTTGCGCGAAGACACGCTGATGCTGCCCGGACATGGCGGTCCGATCCGCGAGCCCCGTGGCTTTCTACGGGGTCTACGAACGCATCGGCGGATGCGTGAGCGGGCCGTGCTGGAACGCATCAAGGCAGGTGACCGGCTAATCGCGGACATGGTGCGAGCGATCTATACGCGTACCGAGCCGCGCTTGCACGGCGCCGCTGCGCTCTCCGTGCTTGCTCACCTGGAGGATCTTGTCGAGAAGGGGCGGGTGACCACGGACGGCCCACCCTCGCTTTTCGGTGCATACTTCCCGGCCTGAACATCTCTTCCGCGCTGATGGAACACGTCTTTCTTCCTTCCGTTGTCTAGCGGAACGGCGCCATGCAGCGCGCCGTAATGAAGAACAAATGAGGTCACCCATGAAAACCGTCGCATTCGCCGCCGCCATCACCCTGCTCGCGGGAAGCGCCTTTGCCCAGGCCACGATCAAGGCGCCGATCGTGGTGCTTCCGGAGTCGGTTCAAGGTTCAGCCCCGGGTTATCTCTTCGCCGGCAACCTGGACGACTATGATGTCTATGGCACGGACGGCAAGGAGATAGGCGAGATCGAGGATGTACTTCTCAACATGGACGGCACCGTCGCTGCCGTGGCACTGGAGGTTGGCGGGTTCCTTGGCATCGGCGAAAAGGATGTTCTGGTAGATTGGAGTGCGCTGGAAGTGACCCGCGAAGGCGATGATATCCGCGTTACGGCACCCACGCTCACGCGCGAACTGCTGGAAGAAGCGCAATCCGTCGATCTCGACAAACTCGGCCTTGGCCGCGATTGATCAGCAGCCGGCGGCCGAAGTTCGCTTCAGCCGCCGGCAATTCCCAGGAGCTCGGTGTCCAGCCGGTCGAGGAAATCCTCGGCAATTTCCGCGCTCATGCCAAGGTCGTGGGCGCCGTAGCGGGAGGCCACACGAATATCGACCGAGGTGGTTTCCTCATCTTCGCGAAGCCGGATCACCACGTCGAATGGCAGGCCAAGAGCCAAGCTCCGCGTTTCCCCCTGAACAAGAAGATCCTCTGCCGGACTTACGGTCTCTTCTACCGATGCCAGGTCCTGTGGCAGCGGACGCTCTCCCGGACGCTGCAGCGGTACAGGCACGTTCTGGGGAACAGGGACCGTGATTTCTTCCTCTGCTTCGTCAAGCTCCGGCTCCTCGCCTTCCTGCTTGAGCAAAACGATGCGTGCAGACAGGGCTGCGGCTTCCACGCCTTCCATCACGCGATCCAGCGCTCCTTCGTAGCGCCGCCCGGTCAAGCCAGGATAAGCAGCGGTCTGAGATCGCCTGCCCGCCACGGTAACCGGTGCGCGTCCCGCCAGCCACTCCTGATCGTAGTCAGCAGCGGCAACAAAAGTCGGCGGATCTTCGATGTCGGTGGTCACCTCGTAAAGGGCCGGCTGTGTCAGATAGGCAAAAGCTCCGATCCCAACTACTGCGATGGGGACGGCGGCATAAAGAAGAGCCTGCGCGGAGGCGACGCCACCTTCCGCCCCCTTCTGCCACAGGCGCATCAGGCCCATCAGTGCCAGTGGTACCGCTATGCCGGCAATTGCCGCCGACAGCAGCATAAGCGCAACGAAGTCGGGCGTTCGCAACGGACCGAACCGATGACCCACCGTTGCCAGCACGAACAGCAGAAGCGCAGCGACGGCGATTTTGCGTGAGGCATAGGCGGAATGGGAGATGGGCCGGACAAAGCGGACAGTCATGGAATCACAGTATCTCGAAGTGGCCTATGTGTGTCTGCTTGTGTAGAACAGGTGGTAGCAGAATAAAATCGCATAACGCCGACGACGGAGAACATGCCATGCGCCATCCTCTTCTGCTTGTCACGGTGCTGCCCCTACTGCTTGCCGGCTGCCAGACCATGACGCCTGAGGAACGCCGAGCCGCAGATGAGCGCACCTGCGTCGGCTATGGCTTCAAGCCTGGCAGCGAGGCCATGGCGCGATGCCTGCTTGATCTAGATCTGGACCGCCGCGCCGAACAGCGCAGCTGGCGCGATCAGCAGGCGCGGACAATGTGGGGCCCGATGTACATAGAGCGCCGGGTCATCGTCCGGCGAGACTGACGCTTCCCCCATTCGAGACAAGATCAGCCATTTCGCTGCGCGATCGCCGCCTGCGCCGCTGCAAGGCGTGCAATGGGCACGCGGAAAGGCGAGCAGGATACGTAGTCGAGCCCGACCTCTTCGCAGAAGGCGATGGAGGTCGGATCACCCCCATGCTCGCCGCAGATGCCGAGCTTCAGGTCCTTTCGAGTGCTTCGGCCACGTTCCGCGGCCAGCCGGATCAACTCGCCCACTCCATCGAAATCGAGGGAAACGAAAGGATCCTGCTCCAGGATGCCTTTCCGCTGATATGTCGAAATGAAGGCTGCTGCATCGTCTCGCGAGATACCGAAGGTTGTCTGGGTCAGGTCGTTGGTGCCAAACGAGAAGAACTCGGCCGTCTCTGCAATGACATGAGCTCTTATGGCAGCTCGCGGCAACTCGATCATCGTGCCGGCGAGATAGTTGATCAACATGCCCGTTTCTTCGGCGACATTGCCCGCGACACGATCGATGCAGGCCTTGACGTAATCCAGCTCCGAGCGCAGGCCCACGAGCGGAACCATGATTTCCAGGTCAACCGGCTCGCCTGTCTCTTTGGCTGCCGCGACGGCTGCCTCGAAGATAGCTCGCGCCTGCATTTCGGCGATCTCCGGATAGGAAATCGCCAACCGGCAACCGCGATGGCCCAGCATCGGGTTAAACTCATGCAACGCCTCTACCCGCCTGCGCAGCGTCAGCGGTTCCATGTCCATGGCCTGTGCGACCTCAGCGATTTCCTCTTCCGATTTCGGAAGGAATTCATGCAGCGGAGGATCCAGAAGGCGGATTGTCACCGGCAGGCCATGCATGATGGAAAACAGTTCCATGAAGTCGGCTCGCTGATAGGGCAGCAGCTTGGCAAGCGCAGCTTTTCGACCTTCCTCGTCTTCTGCAAGGATCATCTCCCGCATCACGTGAATGCGCCCGCCTTCGAAGAACATATGTTCGGTACGGCAGAGCCCGATGCCTTCGGCGCCGAAGGATCGCGCCGCGCGTGCATCCTGTGGGGTATCGGCATTGGCCCGAATGGCCATTCTGCGAGCCTTGTCCGCCCAGAGCATGAGCTGACCGAAGTCACCGGAGAGCTGCGGCTGGATCATCGACACGGTGCCTTGCAGGACGTGGCCGGATGAGCCGTCAACCGTGATGGTATCGCCCTTGCGCAGGACCATCCCGCCTGGGCAGATCAGTTGCTCGTTGCGCAGATCGACCCGCATGGAGCCGGCACCCACGACGCAGGGAATGCCCATGCCTCGCGCCACGACAGCAGCGTGGCTGGTCATGCCGCCACGCGTCGTCAGGATCGCTTCGGCAGCATGCATGCCATGAATGTCTTCGGGGCTGGTCTCTACCCGCACCAGGATGACCTTGCGCCCCTCGGCCTCCGCTGCAACAGCTTCCTCGGCGGTGAATGCGATCTCGCCCGCGGCGGCACCCGGCGAGGCTGGAAGGCCTGATCCGATCACTGATCGCTCGACCCGCGGATCGATCGTCGGGTGGAGCAACTGGTCGAGCGATGGTGGTTCTATGCGCGTCACCGCCTCTTCCTCGGTGATCAGCCCCTCGGCGACCATCTCCACCGCAATCTTCATCGCCGCCCGTGTTGTGCGTTTTCCCGCGCGGGTCTGGAGCATCCAGAGCTTGCCGCGTTCGACCGTGAACTCGACGTCCTGCATGTCGCGGTAGTGGGTCTCCAGCCGCTCGCAGATCGACGCGAATTCCCGGAAGGTCTCCGGCATCAGTTTTTCCATCGAAGGCTTTTCAGATCCCGATGCAATACGCCCCTCTTCTGTCAGCGACTGAGGCGTTCGGATGCCGGCAACAACGTCTTCGCCTTGCGCATTCACCAGGAATTCGCCGTAGAGGCATTTTTCGCCGGTGGATGGGTTGCGGGTGAAGGCAACGCCCGTTGCAGACGAGGAGCCGTAGTTACCGAAAACCATAGCCTGCACATTGACAGCCGTTCCCCACCCTTCGGGAATCCGGTGGAGGGTACGGTAGGTTGCGGCGCGCGGATTCATCCAGCTGGCAAAGACGGCAGAGATCGCGCCCCATAGCTGAACATGGGGATCCTGCGGGAAGGTTTCTCCGAATTCCTCCTGGATCATCTTCTTGTAAAGGTCAACGACGTGCTGCCACTCCACGGCAGAAAGTTCGGTATCGAGATCGTGGCCGTAACGGGCCTTCTCGTCTTCTAGGATCTCTTCGAAGACCTCATGGTCAATGCCCATGACGACGTCGCCATACATCTGGATAAAGCGGCGGTAGCTGTCCCAGGCAAAGCGGGCGTCGCCCGCATCGTGGCCCAGCGCCTGCACCGTCTCGTCGTTGAGGCCAAGGTTGAGAACCGTGTCCATCATGCCGGGCATGGAGGCACGGGCGCCGGAGCGGATTGAAAGAAGAAGCGGCTTGGCACTGCCTCCAAAGCTGCGGCCGGTCTCGTCCTCCATGGCCTTGATGCCCTCAAGAACCTGCGCCTTGAGATCCTCCGGCAGGTGCCGGCCATTGTCGAAATACCAGGCGCAGGCGTCGGCGATGATCGTCAAACCCGGGGGGACCGGGAGCCCAAGGCTCGCCATTTCCGCCAGGTTTGCGCCCTTTCCTCCAAGAAGGGCAACGTCTGCCGCGCTTCCTTCCGCCTTTCCTCCACCGAAGCGGTAAACCCACTTCCTCATTTGTTGCTCCACCCATCCCAGTGTTTTCGGTAGGCATACAGCCTTCGTTGCAGTTTGGGAACGTACGGAAGCGGGTATATGTTGCGACGCAACAAAAGTGGTAGACCTAGCTTGCCTCGCGAAGCAGTTCGGCAGTCTGTAGATCAACAGACACAAGCTGGGACACGCCCTGCTCCGCCATGGTGACACCGAACAACCGGTTCATGCGGGCCATGGTGATCGGATTGTGCGTGATGATGACGAAGCGGGTCTCCGTGGATGCGGCCATCTCGTCCATCAGATTGCAATACCGCTCCACGTTATGGTCATCGAGCGGAGCGTCGACCTCGTCCAGAACACAGATGGGCGCCGGGTTGGTGAGGAAGACGGCAAAGATCAAGGCCATGGCAGTCAGCGCCTGCTCGCCGCCCGAAAGCAGCGTCATCGTCTGCGGCTTCTTGCCAGGTGGGCGCGCAAGGATCTCAAGCCCGGCCTCCAGCGGATCATCCGACTCGATCAGTTGCAGTTCCGCCGTCCCGCCGCCAAAGAGGTGCGTAAACAGACGCTGGAATTCGGTGTTGACCACCTCGAAGGCGGCAATCAGGCGTTCGCGGCCTTCACGGTTGAGGCTCTGGATGGCGCCCCGGAGCTTGCGGATTGCGTCGATGATATCATCACGCTCACGGATCAGCGCTGAGAGCTTGTCGGACAGCTCCTTCTGCTCCTCTTCGGCACGAAGATTGACGGCGCCCAGACGCTCACGTTCCATCTTCAGGCGATCCACCTCGCGCTCGATCTCGCGCATATCAGGTATCGCTGAGCCAGGGGCAACGCCAACCAGTCGCAAGACCTCCTGCGGCGACACACCGAGCGCCTCGCGGATCCGCTGCTCGCTTTCGTGGCGCCGCTCCGCCGATGAAACAAGCCGCTCCTCCACGCGCCCGCGCTTTTCGCGTGCCTCGGCAAGCTCCGCCAGAGCCGTCGTTGCCACGCGATCTGCATCCCGTTGGCGCGTCTCGGCCTCGACAAGCTTATCGGCAGCCGCCTTGCGCGCAGCTTCAGCCTTCTGCAACTCCGACAGAAGCGTCCTGCGCGTTTCCTCCAGTTCCTCCGGTGCCGCTTCCAGGTCGGCAATCTCCTCGCGGGCTTCCTCCTCCCGATCGCGCAGGGTGGCAACGTGTTGCTCGGCACTGGCAGCGCGTGCCTGCCATCCTGAACGCTCCTGCGCAATCGCGGCTAGCCGCCGACGCCGGGCTTCGGTTTCCCGGCTCAGCCCCTCGTAGCGTGCCCGCGCTTCCGCCAGCACACTGCGGTCAGTTGCTACCTTCAATTGCTGGTCCCGCAGGCGCAGATCTATCTCGCTGAGATCCGGAGCGTCCTCCAGTTCGATCCTCGCATTCTCTTCCTGCACCAGAAGGTCGTCAGTCTGCGTACGGATCTGGTTCAGCGCCTCCGTCACCACGTCGCGGCGACGCAGGAGATCACCTGCGGCTCGCTCCGCAGCGGCAAGCGCCTCGCGCGCTTCCGCAAGCTGCCGGCCGGCGATGCGGCTGCGGTCCCTGGCAGCGGCAAGACGGGCTTCTTCGGCAGCAATGTGTGCAGAGGCATCCACAAGGGCTGCTTCGGCATCGGCCAGAATAATGTTGGCCTCTTCCAGCTCACCTTGAAGTTCCGCAAGCCGGTTCTTCTGGGACATCCGAAGTGCAGCGGCACCCGGCGCCCCGGAGCCGGCGACATGTCCATCCCAGCGGAAGACAGCGCCATCCTTCGTTACCAAGCATTGACCTGGCTTGAGCTCCGGCATCAGCCGCCGGCCGTCCTCGGAACCGGGCACGATACCGATCTGCGCGAGACGACGCGTCAGTTCAGGTGGTGCCGATGCGCGCGATAAAAGAGGTTCGCAGCCTGCGGGTAGTTCCGGGTCGCTGCCAGGGTCGCCGTTGACGATCCAGTGAGCCGGAGCGGAAGGGTCAGTGGAACTCTCCAGATCATCACCCAGAACCGCACCCAAAGCCGTCTCGTAACCTCGGTCGACCCGGATTGCTTCAGCGACAGGCGGGAACTCACCTGATGCCTCGCTTGCAGCCAGCATCCGCGCGATCGTCCGCGCCTCAGTTTCCAGACCATTCAGCCGTGTTCGCGCGGCTTCCACCGGTCGACGCGCTTCTGCCTCGGCAGATCTGGCGGCCGCCAGGGACCCGTCGATTTCCTCGGCCGCAGCATCCGCTTCCTCCATGGCGTATTCCGCAGCCTCCACCGCCTCGCGCCGTTCTGCCGGATCATCGAGCGCCGAAAGCCTCTCGATAATCGCCTCCAGTTCCGCATCCGCATCCTGCAGCTGGCGGTCAAGCTTCTGGCGGCGCTCGCCGAGGTCGCGGATTTGCCGCTCAAGCTGCGTTCGGCCCGCGGCAGCTTCGGCACGTTCTGCGGTCAGCGCAGAAAAATGCTTCTCACTCTCGGCCAAGATACCTGCCGCTGCCTCGAATACCTCCCGCACCTCCTCCGCCTCGGCACCGGAGTCGGCAAGCACATCGGTGATTTCCTGCTCCTCCTCGTCGAGCTTGGCCAGAAAGCCTGCATTGTCAGCTGCCAACCGCTCTTCCCGGCGGATGTCTTCCGCCAGCTGCAGAAGGCGACGAGAAAGCTCATCGCGGCGCTTCAGCAGACGTCCCGCTTCCTCGTCGAGCTGCGTACGTGCGATCTGGATGCGCTGAAGCGCTGCTCCCGCCTTGGCCTCCTCCTCGCGCAGTTCTGGCAGCTTCAAGCTGGCGATCGCCTGCGCCTTGGCGGCCTCCATCTGGGCTTGCGCCTTCTCCGCAACGACGTTCGTCGCCTGGTTAAGAGCAGCCTCCGCTTCCAGTTCGGCTTCGCTAGCCTGGCTCCAGCGGATGTGAAGCAGCATGGCCTCCCGCGCACGGATATCGGCAGAAAGCGTCTTGAAGCGATTTGCCTGCCGCGCCTGCCGCTTCAGGCTCTCGATCTGGCTTTCCAGCTGAGCAGTAATGTCTTCCAGCCGCTCCAGATTGCTTTCGGCCGCCCGAAGACGCAGCTCTGCCTCGTGGCGGCGCGAATGGAGGCCGGAAATGCCGGCGGCCTCTTCCAGAAGCTGCCGTCTCGCCTGCGGTTTGGCGTTGATCAGCTCGCCGATCCGTCCCTGCCCCACCATGGAAGGCGAGCGTGCGCCTGTGGATGCATCGGCGAAAAGCAGCTGCACGTCCTTGGCTCGCGCTTCCTTGCCGTTGATGCGGTAAACGGAGCCGTTCTCGCGCTCGATGCGGCGGGAGACCTGGATTTCGTCGGAATCGTTGAAGGCGGCAGGAGCTGTGCGGTCGCTGTTGTCGAGAAAAAGCGAGACTTCGGCCGTGTTGCGTGCCGGGCGGTTGCCCGAGCCGGAGAAAATCACGTCGTCCATCCCGGACGCACGCATGTTCTTGTAGGAGTTCTCTCCCATCACCCAGCGGAGCGCTTCGACAAGGTTAGACTTGCCGCAGCCATTGGGGCCGACGACGCCGGTCAGCCCACGCTCGATGATGAACTCGCTGGGTTCAACGAAGGACTTGAATCCGAGGACGCGCAGCTTGTTGAACTTCATGCTGCGCACCGGGACCGGGCGGCGGGCACGGAGGTGCCGCCGCCGATCATGTCATGAACGGTTTCAGAGCAAGCTGTCGATAAGAGCCGACATGCTTTCAACAGACATGGCCCCCGCATAGCGCTTGCCGTTGATGAGGAAGGTCGGCGTCGAATTGACGCCGAACTCGTCGGCACCGCGCTTCATCGTCGCGTTCACATCATCGAGAAGTTTCTGGTTCGTCAAGCAGGCCTGGAAACTCTCCTGTGAGAAACCGGCGAGTTTGGACATCTGCAGCAGTGCAGCACGGCCATCTTCAGCGGCCGCCCACGTGTTCTGCTGCTTCATCAGCATGGAAACCATCGGGAAGTACTGTGCCGCCGTGCTCGCTTCTTCAGGCTTCGACGGGTTGCAGCGGGCCAGCATGAAAGCTGCGGCGGCACGCGGATCGAAGGGGAATTCGCGGATGATGAAGCGAGCCTTGCCCGTGTCGACATACTTCGTCTTGATCTCGTCGAAGGTATTGTTGTGGAAGGTCGCGCAGTGAGGGCAGGTCATCGACATGTACTCGATGATCTGGACAGGTGCGGTTTCCTCGCCGATTGCCATCTCGGGAAGAGGACCCTGCTTCAACGCCTCACCCATGTCCACATCACCCTGCGACTCCGGCATGTCCTGAGCCAGGGCCTCGCTTACCGAAAGCGGCAGCGCCAGTACCAGCGCGGTGGCTGCGACGCCGCCTAGAAGCGCGCGCCTGGTAAGGGTGATATGGGTCGTCTTCATCGAACACCTGCCTTGGGTTTGAAAAGGTTGTCTTCCGTACCGCGCCACTGAAGAGCGAACAAGGTGGCGAGGGGCGAAAAGCTTCAAAGCTTTGTGACAGGGGGAAGCTGAATGGCGGCTGTACGGCTTAGCGCTTCTTTTGCAAAACCGCTGTGCCGAGACGGGTAACGGCCTTCTTGAGCGCCTCGCTTTCAATCCCCTCCATCATCTCCTCAAGCCGCGTTGCAGCCGCGCCTTTCAAGGCTTGAGGCGGACGACGGTGCCTGACTGCCTGCGATACCGGCTTCTGGACGATGCGGATCTGGCGCACGGCGGGATAACCGAAGAAGGCGTTGATGCGCGCAATCAACTCTCCCTGCGCATGCGTCAAGAAGAGCGCGCGTGCCCCTTCACAGGCGACTGTCAGAACACCCGGATGGTAGCCGCTCTGATCGTCCAAGGCATCTCGGCGCGGCCAGGCGATCTTCTCAGGGCGGCTGCAGTCGGCAAATTCTTCCCCGGCTATCTCATCCCAGGAACCCAGAAGGGCGGTGGAGATACCCGCTCGGCGCGCAAGCACGGGATCTATGATACCGTTGGCGACCTCGGCAATCTGCTGCTCACCCTTTCGGCGAAAGAAGCCTGCCTCACGCGCCATGGCCCCACTCCACTTCCCGCGCCGGTGGCGCTGCGAGTGGCACGGCCACGATCAACGCGCTCCAGAGAAACACGCTGTCATAAATATCGTGCAGAAAAATGAAGTTAGTCATCCCTCCCAAGATATAGGTCACGGTGAGCATGATTGCCATGAATAGCCGCTCACGCCGCAGGACGCTTGATGGGTTGTGCCACACGCACAGAAGCGGCGAGACGATCAACAGCACGGTGGCAGCAAGCCCCGCCACGCCGCTGTCTACCGTCGCCGTGAGGAAGCCGTTGTGGAAATGCGAGAACGTCAAACCAAGCTCGTTGAGCAACGTTCGGCGGTTTTGGAGGCCGTAGCCAAACCAGGGATCTTGACCGATCAGGACGGTGGCGTGTTTCCACATCATGAGACGCAGGTTCAGCGAGTTGTCCTGCACACCCTCAGAAGCGCCAAGAACCGACTCCGCCAAGAGCCACATTCGATCCATCTGCTGTGAGGCAACCAGCAGGATAGACACGAGCGCCAGGGCGAAGGCGACCAGCACCTTGGGGGTAAAAAGCCAAGCCCGCTGCGCCGGGTAGAGCCAGAAGAAACAGACGAACGCAACGACGGGGATGGGCAGGACACCCCGTGATTGAGACAACAGAACGCATATGGTCGCAGAGACGAAGCCGAGCCAGCCGAGCGCTTGGCGGCGAGCACCAGTTTCCACAAGGTTCAAGAGGGAGATCGACGCGAAGAAGGCACAGACCATGCCGAAGGGAATGGCATTCCCCGCGCCACCCTCGGCGCGCTCTCCAAGCAAGACAACCTGAATTACCGCAAGCGGCAGCGCCAGAATACCGCATAACGACGCGCCGAGAACGAAGATCTTCACGACGTCCACCGGCTCCACTGTGCGAAGACGCGACAGAACCAAGGGAAAGAAGACGAAGGGCAGAAACGCCGGCAGGCGCGACAGCAACTGGCGGCTACCTTGGTCCGATCTCCACTCCAGAAGAGCGGCAAGGAGGGTGACGAAGACAAAAAGAAGGGCCGGCACAACAATCGTCAGGTCGCTTCTCTGGTAACGCGGCGGGAAGCGGCGAAGCAACAGGAGAATCAACGCCCATACGGCCGAAAGTGCGAGCAGCACCGTTACCACCGATCCAGCGACGCCCGCCAATGCACTGACAGCACCGACACCCGCCAGCGTGTTCCAGCGCATAGATGGAAGTTTCATGTCGGCTCTTTCGTTGACCTATGGTGGGTTGGGCGATAGGGAGTGCCTTAGTTCAAGCGCGGCGACTTTTCTAGGGTCAGTGACAGCTTCTCCATCCACACATCAAGTGTTGCTCGCGTGGTACGACAAGCACCATCGTGACCTGCCCTGGCGCGTCTCTCCCAAAGCCGCGGCATCGGGCGATCGACCCGACCCCTACCACGTTTGGCTGTCGGAGGTCATGCTGCAGCAGACTACCGTACAGGCGGTGAAACCCTATTTTTCCAAGTTCCTGGGGCTTTGGCCGACGGTCGCCGATCTCGCGGCGGCGCCGACCGAGGACGTCATGGCGGCTTGGGCTGGGCTCGGCTACTATGCCCGCGCCCGTAATCTGAAAAAATGTGCGGAAGCCGTTACGACAGAGCATGGTGGCGTGTTTCCCGATACGGAAGAAGGGTTGCGACGCTTGCCGGGCATCGGCGACTATACCTCCGCAGCCGTTGCTGCGATTGCCTTCAACCGGCAAGCGGCGGTGATGGACGGCAATGTGGAACGGGTGATTTCGCGGCTTTACGCGATCGATGCCCCCCTGCCCGGTTCAAAGCCGGAGATGAAGCGGCGGGTGGTGGAGTTGACGCCGGAGCATCGAGCTGGCGATTTCGCCCAGGCGATGATGGATCTCGGAGCGACGATCTGCACACCCAAGCGCCCGGGCTGCGTACTCTGCCCTCTCAACGATCGCTGCCTGGCTCTTGCCGCGCACGATCCGGAGCGCTTTCCGGTGAAGGCCGCGAAGAAGGAAAAGCCGGTGCGATACGGGGCGGCCTTTGTCGCGGTCAATCCAGAAGGAGCCGTCCTGCTGCGGCGGCGTATGGAGAGTGGGCTACTCGGTGGCATGTCGGAAGTGCCGACGACCTCCTGGACAGCGCGACTGGACGGCGGGCAGACGGTCGAGGATGCGCCCTTCCCTGCACATTGGGAGAGCTGCGGCATCATCGTCCATGTCTTCACCCATTTCGAGCTGCGTCTTTCCGTCTTTCGTACCGTCGCTGAGGCGTCCGGGCAGGACCAGAGCTGGTGGGAGCCAATCAGCAATCTTCACGCACAGGCGCTGCCGACGATCATGAAAAAGGTAATCGCACAGGCTATTCCACAGGCCTTTGAAACACATCCAAGCTAACAAGGAACCCAAATGGCAGGCCAGATCGACCACATCGTCTTCGACATCGGCAGGGTGCTGATCCACTACGACCCCAACCTCCCCTTCAGCCGGATTATTCCTGACGAAGAGGAGCGGCGCTGGTTCTTCGCCAATGTCTGCACCCATGAATGGAACCTCGAACAGGATCGCGGCCGCTCCTGGAGCGATGCCGAAGCCTTACTGGTCGAGAGTTTTCCCGAACGAGAGGAGCAGATCCGCGCCTTCCGGCAATATTGGCCGGAGATGGTGCCTTATGCCTATGACGACAGCGTTGCGATCATGGAACAGCTGATCGATGAAGGCCGGGACGTGACGATGCTCACGAACTTTGCGGCCGATACCTTTAGCCATGCCCGCGAGATGTACCCGTTTCTCAACAAGCCGCGCGGCGTCACGGTGTCCGGCGAGATCGAACTGATCAAGCCTGACCGGAAGATCTACGAGAAGCATGCTCGGGATTTTGGCCTGGAACCGCAGTCGACGCTTTTCATCGACGACTCTCTTGCCAATGTGGAGGGAGCAAGGGCGGCAGGTTGGCAGGCGGTGCAGTTCACCGATGCGGCGCAACTGAAAGCGGACCTCGCAAGCTTCGGCATCGCTACCTGAAAAAGATAACGCCCGGAGGTCAGCCTCCTCCGGGCGTCATTTTATTCTCTTCCGGGACTGGAGGTACAAAAACCGGAACGAGAATTTCAACTCTCGCCTGGTGGTGGATCGTCAGCCGAGATTGCCGAGATTGTTGCGAATGACGGCCCGCAGGTCGTCGATCGGGCGTAGCGACTTGCCGTCGTCGAAGTGCCAGAAGGTCCAGCCGTTGCAGGCATCCAGGCCCTGCACCTTAGCGCCGAGGCGATGGATGGAGCCTGCCTCGCCACCCGCAGCCAGGGTTCCGTCGGCACGGATGATGGCACTCCAGCGGCGCTTGGCGTCCATCAGGACCTGGCCTGGCTTGAGCAAGCCACTTTCCACGAGGGTATTGAAGGCGACACGCGGCTCGGCCTTCTTGCCGGTCATCACCGTCAGTTCGGCCTTGCCCAGCGGTTCCACCGACGCAATGCGGGCAGACGCAGCGTCGATATAATCCTGTTCGCGCTCGATGCCGACGAAGTTGCGGCCAAGGCGCTTGGCGACGGCTCCCGTGGTGCCCGTTCCGAAGAAGGGGTCGAGGATGACGTCGCCGGGCTTGGTGGACGCCATGATGACTCGCGCCAGCAGCGCCTCCGGCTTCTGGGTCGGATGCACCTTCTTGCCATCCCCGCCCTTCAGGCGTTCACCCCCGGAGCAGATCGGGAACAACCAGTCCGAGCGCATCTGGACGTCGTCGTTGGATGCCTTCAGCGCATCGTAATTGAAGGTGTAGGACTTCGCCTTGGCGTCGCGGCTCGCCCAGATCATCGTCTCGTGCGCGTTCTGGAACCGTCGGCCCTTGAAGTTCGGCATTGGGTTGGTCTTGCGCCAGACGATGTCGTTCAGGAGCCAGAAGTTCAGGTCCTGCAGCATCGCGCCGACGCGGAAAATGTTGTGATAGGAGCCGATCACCCAGATGGTACCGTTCGGCTTCAGCACGCGGCGGCAGGCGAGCAGCCAGGCGCGGGTAAACGCATCATAGGCCTGGAAGGAAGCAAACTGATCCCAGTCGTCATCGACGGCATCGACCAGCGACTGGTCGGGGCGGTGGAGAGTGCCGCCGAGCTGCAGGTTGTACGGGGGATCGGCGAAGATCGCATCAACCGAATGATCGGGCAGCGCCTCGAGTGCGGCGACGCAATCGCCCTTGATGATGGTATTGAGCCAGGTGGACGGCCGACCCTGCTGTCGCAGATCGGCAATCGGAAGCACTGCTGCCATGGGATACTCGCTCTTACGCTTACTCGGTACGATTTACTGGCTGTTATGGTTACCTATGTTGGTTACCAAAGCCTGAAGGCGGCGGCCGAATTCGGGAATAATCGCAACTATGGCAAGAGGATCGCGATTGCTATAAATTGAACGCATGAAGAGACATGAGGTGATCGAGAAGCTGAAGGCACAGGCTGACGCCATCCGGGCGCTCGGCGCCACATCGCTTTATCTGTTCGGATCGGTGGCGCGCGACGAGGCAAGCGACATGAGCGACCTCGACTTGTTTATCGACTATGATCCTGAAAGCCGCTTCAACGCCTTCGATCTCGTGGGGATCAAGCTTCTCCTAGAGGACGACTTTCGACGCACCGTGGACATCACGACCCGCGACAGTCTCCACCCAATGCTGAGGGACAGGATAGAAACCAGTGCTCTGCAGGTTTTTTGATGGCGCGTGCAGTCACTCATTACATCGCAGACATCCTTGAAGCTATCGCCGTCGTAGACACGGCTACCTATCAAAAAACGCTGGAAGATTATCAAAACGACAGCATTCTCAGGTTTGCGGTCGAGCGAGCCATAGAGGTCATCTCCGAAGCGAGCCGCGGGATCCCAGACGAACTTCTGGCGACGCGCCCAGAGATCGAATGGAAGAAGGTCCGTGGGATCGGCAATGTCCTCAGGCATGAGTATCATGGGCTGTCGGACAAGATCATCTGGGGCGTCGTGGTCGATGAATTTACAAAGCTACGCGTTGCCGTGGAAGCCCTGAATGAGATCAGTACGCCACGTTGAAGCTTCCCTTCTGCACCGGACTGCTGTTGTTGCCGAAAAGCGTAGTGGCGAGAGCCGCAGCATCCCATTTCACTTGCCCCTGCCATGCCGGCGCGCGTGTTGAGCATCTCCAGCCTCTCGTATAGAAGACCCGCCTCAGCTTTTCGCAAAGGCATTCTCCATGAACGGCTTCGACCTCATCATCTTCGATTGCGACGGCGTGCTCGTCGATTCGGAAATCATCGCAGCGCAGGTCGAGTCTCGCCTGCTGACAGAGGCCGGGTACCCGATCAGCGTCGAGGAAATGGGCGAGCGCTTTGCCGGCATGACTTGGCGCAACATCCTTTTGCAGGTTGAGAAGGAGGCCGCCATGCCCCTGTCGGCCTCGCTGATCGACAAATCCGAGAAGCTGCTCGATGCCCGGCTCGCGCGCGACGTCAAGATCATCGATGGCGTCAAGTTTGCGCTGGCGCGCCTTTCCACCCAGCGCTGCATCTGTTCCAATTCCAGCATGCATCGGCTGGACATGATGCTGGAGAAGGTTGGGCTGAAGCCCTATTTCGAGCCGCACATCTTCTCTGCAAAGGACCTCGGTCCTGACCGCGTGAAGCCTAAGCCGGACATCTTCCTGCATGCGGCCAAGCAGTTTGACGTTGCGCCGGAAAAAGTGCTGGTTGTCGAAGATTCGGTCCACGGCATTCATGGCGCCGCCGCTGCGGGCATGCGGGTCGTCGGCTTTACCGGCGCATCGCATACCTATCCGAGCCACGCCGACCGCCTGACGGATGCTGGCGCCGAAACGGTTATCGCTCGTATGACAGACCTGCCGGCCGTGGTGGCGGCGCTCAGCGAGTGGGCAGGCGTTTAAGCCCGCCTATCTCTTGCCGGCGACGTCAAACCCGAGACGAACGCGTGTAAAGCGCGAGGCGCCGCCTTGGGCATTCGGGATCTGGACGTCGGCCTTGCTGAAGATGAACTGCGTTCCCGCAGCCGGAAGCTCGACAGGAAAGCTCACCTTCTGGGAATAGATGACGCTGTCGCCGTCGACGACCTCCACCAGAACCGGCAGCGTGATCTGCCCCGGCGTGACTGCCGGACCTGCAACCACACGCCCCTGAGCCACGACATTGATGGTGATCGTGCTCTCGTTGGCGGTGCACTGGCGCGTCGCATCGGCAAGCGAGGCCTGGTAGGCGAGCTTCTCCGGATCGTCTTGTCCGCCGCGGGCGTAAGAGCGATGAACCGCGGTTTCCTCACGCATGACCACGGGCGGGCAGAATGCCTGAACGACAGGGGTGGCTTCAGTTTGCGCGGGCGCCGTTGCTGCTGAACTAAGGCCCGTCGTCGGCGACGAGGAATTGCAGCCGGCGACCAGCGCCAAGAGAGAAACCGATAAAAGCCTGCGCGTCACTGAAGCAAACACTGAACTCACCCTCTCAACAACTTTCCTGTCCCGCCAAGGGTGCCGAAGATCGGCTCTTCCGGCCTTTCGCAGGGAATTTTCATGGTCTATATCAGCGGCGCAAATAAAAATCGATTAGGGATTCAGGGTCGTGGAATACATTTCTACCCGTGGTGAGGCACCTGCTCTCGGCTTTCGCGACGCTCTGCTTGCCGGTCTCGCACGCGATGGCGGTCTTTACATGCCACGCGAATGGCCGGTGCTGACGAAACGGGAAGTTCGGTCTTTCCGTGGGCTTCCATATCAGGACGTCGCCTTTGAGATCGTTCGGCGGTTCACCGGCGATGAGATCCCAGCAGACGACCTTCGCTCTATGATCAGGGACGCCTACGCGACCTTCCGGCATCCTGCCGTCGCCCCGCTCATTCAAACGGGCCCGAATGATTTCGTTCTAGAGCTTTTCCACGGCACGACGCTGGCCTTCAAGGACGTCGCCATGCAGTTGCTTGCGCGACTGATGGACTATGTCCTCGCTGAGCGCGGAGAGCGCGCCACCATCGTCGGCGCCACGTCGGGGGATACGGGCGGCGCTGCCATCGACGCGTTCGCCGGTCGCGACAGAACCGACATCTTCATTCTTTTTCCCAAGGATAAGGTGTCTCCTGTCCAGCAACGGCAGATGACTTCCTCTGCGTCCGCCAACGTTCACGCACTCGCCATCGAAGGTAACTTCGACGACTGCCAGAACCTGGTGAAGGAGATGTTCAACGACGCCGTCTTCCGCGACAGGGTTGGCTTGTCGGGCGTCAACTCGATCAACTGGGCGCGCATCATGGCGCAGGTGGTCTACTACTTCACGGCGGCAGTTTCGCTGGGTGGACCGGATCGAAAGATCTCCTTCACCGTACCCACTGGAAATTTTGGCGACATCTTCGCCGGCTACGTTGCCAAGCGGATGGGCCTGCCGATCGAACGGCTCGTCGTCGCCACCAACGACAACGACATTCTCGCTCGGACCCTGAAGACCGGCCGCTACGAGATGCGCGGCGTCAAGGCGACCACCTCGCCTTCAATGGACATCCAGATCTCCTCCAACTTCGAACGGCTGCTGTTTGAGGCCTATGGGCGTGATCCAGCCTCCGTGCGCTCCGCCATGGCCAGCCTTCGCCAGTCCGGCGCCTTTGAGATCCAGCCGGAGGCGCTGAAGGCGATCCGCAAGGAGTTTCGGGCAGCGCGAGCAACGGAAAAGCAGGTCGCGGCAACCATCCAAGACACGCTTGCTGACACCGGTTACCTGATCGATCCTCACACGGCGACGGGTGTTTTCGTGGCAAAGAAGCACGCGAAGACCACGAGCCCGATGGTGACGCTGTCGACAGCGCATCCTGCCAAGTTCCCTGCCGCCGTAAAATCCGCTTGCGGAATTGATCCGGCGCTTCCATCATGGCTGGCCGATCTGATGATCAGGGAGGAGCGCTTCGACACCCTGCCGGCCGAACTCAAGGATGTCGAAGACTTCATTGGCAGACATGCACGAGCAGGCAAGTGAGTGGCGGCGTGCCAGAAAGACAAGCGATGAATGTAGAAGTAACCCGGCTTCCTTCCGGGTTGACCGTCGTGACTGAGGCCATGCCCCACCTGGAGAGCGTCGCCCTTGGAGTTTGGATCAAGTCCGGATCGCGTAACGAAACGGAAGACGAACATGGCATTGCCCACCTGCTGGAGCACATGGCATTCAAGGGCACGTCGCGGCGCAGCGCCCGCGATATCGCCGAAGAGATCGAGAATGTCGGCGGCGAACTGAACGCTGCCACCTCAACCGAGACCACCTCATACTACGCTCGCGTGCTGAAGGACCACGTTCCGCTGGCGGTCGATCTTCTGGCAGACATCCTGACGGAGTCGCTTTTCGACGACGAGGAGCTGCGCCGCGAGAAGCATGTGATCCTGCAGGAGATCGGTGCGGCCAACGACACGCCAGACGACGTCGTCTTCGACAGGTTTTCCGAAATAGCCTATCTGGGCCAGACCATTGGCCGGCCGATCCTCGGCACGCCTGAGCGGGTCAAGAGCTTCGCCCCGGGGCAAATCCGCAACTACTTGTCGCGCAACTACACCACCGACCGGATGTTCGTGGTTGCAGCAGGGGCAGTGGATCACGACCAGTTTTGCAAGCAGGTCCAGCAGCGATTTGCGAGCCTGCCGCAGACGCCGAGCGCACCTCCCGTACAGGACGTCGCTCGCTATATCGGTGGTGAAACGCGCGAAGTCCGTGACCTGATGGACGCGCAGATCCTGCTCGGCTTCGAGGGCAAGGCCTACCATATGCGGGACTTCTACTGCTCGCAGATTCTCGCCAACATCCTTGGCGGCGGCATGTCTTCGCGCCTTTTCCAGGAGGTTCGCGAGCATCGCGGGCTCTGCTACTCCGTCTATGCCTTCCACTGGGGCTTTTCCGACACCGGCATCTTCGGTATCCACGCCGCGACCGGGGGCGAGGACATTCCCGAACTTGTGCCGGTGATCATCCAGGAACTGCGCAAGGCCTACGAGGTGATCCATGAGCAGGAGATCGATCGCGCCCGAGCACAGATCCGCGCTCAGCTGCTCATGGGCCAGGAAAGCCCGGCGGCACGGGCGGGACAGATTGCCCGGCAGATGATCCTCTATGGCCGCCCCATCCCCAACAATGAGTTGATGGAAAGGCTTGAAGGGATCACGACGGCACGCCTGACTGATCTTTCCGGACGACTCTTCTTCGATACCGTTCCGACGCTTTCCGCGGTCGGTCCAATCGAGAAGCTGGCGCCGATGGAAGAGATCTCAGCGGCTCTTGCTCCCCAGCCGGCAACGACGCAGCGGGCAAGCGGCTGACGGGTTGAAATCCAGCGCAGCAACTACGGACGCAAGCAGGATGTCCGTCTTTGCACAGCTATGGATGCCGTCCTGCGGCATCACACATCAACCGGGAGCGACCGCGGCCCGATGATCTTCTGGAGTGGGACATGACGGGACCGATCTTCCGGCTTTTGTCACGACAGCCGGACACTCCGCTCCTTTACGGGGACCAGCACGTTCTGCGCCTTGCCCGCACAAGCGACTTCCGCCAGTGGGCAGACCTTCGATCCGAAAGCCGAGATTTTCTTCAGCCATGGGAGCCGAGCTGGCGCGGGGACGAATTGTCCGAGTCATCCTTTCGTGCTCGTGTTAGACGTGGCGTCGAAGAATACCGCGCAGGTTACTCCGTGCCACTCCTGCTGTTCAGCCGGCCTGACATGCAGCTGCTGGGCGGGTTGACGATCGGCTACATTCGCCGCGGCGCAGCGCAAAGCTGCATGATCGGTTACTGGATGGGGCAACGCCATGCGGGCCAGGGGCATATGCTGGCAGCCCTTAATGTCGCCATCCCCTACATCTACGGGCAACTTCAGTTGCACCGGATTGAAGCAGCCTGTATTCCGGACAATTGGAAGAGCGTCCGGCTACTGGAGAAAGCCGGTTTCGAGCGAGAAGGCCTGTTGCGAAGATATCTGAAGATCAACGGCGAGTGGCGGGACCACATCATGTTCTCGCGGCTGCCGGACGATAGCGAATTCGGAAAGATGACCAGGCCATGAGCACCCGCTGCAAATGTGAAGCGGGCTTACGCTGGTTGACGATGCTGCTGACCGCTCTGATGGCCACTATGCTCATCGGCACTTTGCCTGCCGCTGCAGTCGAACCCGTCAAGCTTTCCCGCGACGATACGGCTCTCGACCTCACTGAAATGACCGAAATCTACACCAATCAAGGTGAAGCCTTCCAGGTCTCCACTGCTGCCGGCGCAGACGGCATCCGCCGCCGCATCGAGGTCCGCGCCAGCTCTGAAAGCCACAACGGCGACTGGGCTGTCTTTGCGCTGGCCAATGTCTCGGAGGAACAGCTGGAGCGCGTGATCGTCGCGCCGCACTTCCGCCTGGTGGGATCCAAAATGTTCTGGCCCGATCTGGGGTCGCAACGCGTTATCGCGATCACGCCCAGCGAGGGATTTGCGCTTGACCGCGAGCCAAGCCCTGATGGCGACGTCTTCCGCATCACCCTGAACCCTGGGTCGGTCATCACCTTCGTTGCCGAATTGAGCACGCCCACCCTGCCGCAGCTCTATCTGTGGGAACCGGCCGCCTACAAGGACACGGTCAACGCCTTTACTCTGTACCGCGGCATCGTGCTTGGGATTGCCGGCCTTCTGGCGGTGTTCCTGACGATCCTGTTCGTGGTCAAGGGCACGTCCATGCTGCCGGCGGCAGCGGCGCTTGCCTGGGCAGTTCTCGCTTATATTTGCGTTGACTTCGGCTTCCTGGACAAGTTGATCAGCATCACCGCCAGCGACCAGAGGATCTGGCGCGCGAGCGCGGAAGTGGCGCTCGCCTCGAGCCTCGTTATTTTCCTTTTTACCTATCTCAACCTCAACCGCTGGCATGTGCATCTTGGCTATGCAACGCTTGCCTGGGTCTTCGGCCTCGCGCTTCTCTTCGGGGTAGCGATCTACGATCCGTCGATCGCCTCCGGCGTCGCGCGTTTATCCTTCGCTCTCACCGCAACCTGCGGCATTCTGCTGATCATCTATCTCGGTCTCAGCCGCTATGATCGCGCCATTCTGCTGGTGCCGACCTGGGCGCTGATCCTGGTGTGGCTGTTTGGCGGCTGGCTGACGGTGACGGGGCAGCTCGATAACGACATCATCCAGCCGGCATTGGGCGGCGGCCTGGTGCTGATCGTGCTCTTGATCGGCTTCACCGTCATGCAGCATGCCTTCGCAGGTGGTGCTTACCAGCAGGGCCTGTTCTCCGACCTCGAGCGCCAGTCGCTGGCGTTAACTGGGTCTGGCGATACCGTCTGGGACTGGGACGTCGCGCGGGATCGCGTGGTAACCTCGCCCGATATGTCTTCGAAGCTCGGCCTTGAGCCGGGAAGCATGCACGGGCCGATCCGCAGCTGGCTGCCTCGTCTTCATCCCGATGACCGGGACCGCTTCAGGGCAACGCTCGACGTGCTGCTGGAGCACCGCCGTGGTCGACTGAGCCACGAGTTTCGCGTGCGCGCCGAAGACGGTCACTTCCACTGGCTGCAGATCCGTGCGCGGCCGGTGCTTGGGTCCAATGGCGAAATCATCCGCTGCGTGGGTACCATCGTCGACATCACGGAGCAGAAGAACTCGGTGGAGCGACTGCTGCAGGATGCCATGCACGACAACCTGACCGGATTGCCGAACCGGCAGGTTTTCCTGGACCGGCTGCAATCGGTGCTGACGCTTGCCAACAGCAGCGACAGCGTACGTCCGACGGTGCTTGCCATCGACATCGATCGCTACAAGCAGGTGAACGACGCCTTGGGGATCGCGGCAGGCGACAATATCCTGATCGCCCTGTCGCGCAGGCTACGGCGCCTGCTGCGCCCGCAGGACACGCTGGCGCGCCTTTCCGGTGACCAGTTCGGGCTGATCCTCGTGTCGGAACAGGATCCGGCGAAAGTAGCCGATTTTGCCGATGCCGTGTCGCAGGCGATCATGGTGCCGATCAACTTTGCGAACCGCGAGATTATCCTCACGGCCTCTGTCGGACTTGCCTCCTGGGTAGACCGCCAGGAAAGCTCGACGGAACTGCTGAGCGATGCGGAGCTCGCCATGTATCGCGCCAAGCGCGGCGGCGGGAACAGGGTAGAGCCCTTCCGCCCGATCTTCCGCACATCAGGCACAGACCGGCTCCAGATCGAGACGGACCTCCGCCGCGCTATCGATCGCAAAGAGCTGTCACTTGCCTATCAGCCTATCATCCGGCTGAGCGACGGGGAGGTTGCGGGTTTCGAGGCGCTGATGCGGTGGGAGCATCCCCGCCGAGGCACGATACCGCCGTCGGAATTCATCCCGATCGCGGAAGCGTCCGACCTCATCGGGCCACTCGGGCTCTTCGCCCTTGAACGTGCTGCCGCCGACCTGATCAACTGGCAGCGGCAAACAGGTGAATTGCCGATCTTCGTGTCGGTGAACCTTTCCAGCGCGCAGTTGCTCAACAGCAATCTCTACAATGAGGTTCGGGCACTTCTGGCGAAGAGCGAATGTGACCCTGCGCAGATCAAGCTGGAACTCACCGAATCCGTGATGATGGAGAACCCCGAGCAGGCGCGGCTGGTGCTGACGAAGTTGAAGGAGACGGGGCTGGGCCTGGCTCTCGACGATTTCGGCACCGGCTACTCGTCCCTCGCCTATCTCACCCAATTCCCGTTCGACACGATCAAGCTGGACAAGGCCCTGGTGCGCGATGTGCGCGAGCGACGGGCAGTGTTGCTGCGCTCGATCATCGCAATGGCCCGTTCTCTAGAGATGGCAGTGGTCGCTGAAGGCGTTGAAACCGATGAAGATGCGGTGGAGCTTTCCAAGATGGGCTGTCAGTTTGGCCAGAGTTTTCTGTTTGGCCCGCCCACGGAGCCAGATGTGACGCTTCGGCTGCTCAAAGAGCGGTTTCCGCTGACAAAACGAGCCTGATCAGGGATCAGATACGAAAACGCCCGCTCGGACAAACCGAACGGGCGTCATCTTAACAGGGATCGCCTGGCTTAGGCGCGATCCACGATGTTCTTGACGCCATCCTTGACGTCACCCTTTGCCTGCTGGCCATGGCCCTTCGCTTCCTGAGCGGCGCCCTTGGCTTCCATGCTGTGGTTGTCCGTCGCGTCGCCCGCAGCCTGACGAGCCTTGCCAGCAATCTCGTTTGCCTTGCCCTGGATCTTGTCGGTTGTGCTGCTCATTACAATCTCCTTATAGCCGGCCGGAATGGCCGTTCGGAAGGAGAACGCGGGCAGGCTCGACTTCGTTCCGGTCAATCAAGCGTGACCGGCGTCACTTGATAGTGCTTCGGGGGAAATGCCCAGAAGAGCCAGAGCCCGTTCATATTTCGTGTCGAGCAGCGGATCAAAAATCAATTCTTCCGCCGAGGGACAGTTGAGCCAGCCGTTATTGACGATCTCCTGTTCAAGCTGCCCCGGACCCCAGCCGGCATAGCCAAGCAGCATGGTCGCCCGCTTGGGGCCCCTTCCCTGGCTGATCGCCCTTATGATGTCTAAGGTGGCCGTAAGACGCACGTCATTGGTAACGGGTATGCTCGACTCCCCCGCGTAATCGTCGGAGTGCAGCACGAAACCGCGTCCGGTCTCCACGGGGCCGCCCATCAGCACGGGGAAGCGGCGCAAGTGGCCCGGCATGTCTATAGTGTCCTTTCCCTCCAGCATGTTGAGATGCTCAAGGACGTCCGGAAACGAGACCGGCTGGTGACGGTTGATGATAAAGCCCATCGCTCCGGCAGGGGAATGAGCACAGACATAGATGACTGTCCGCGCGAAGCTGCCTTCACGCAGGCCTGGCATCGCGATCAGAAACTGGCCGTCGAGGAAACTTTGCTCGCCGTTCTCCCGCACAGTGGATTTCACCTATCGCGCCTCCGCTTGCCAAGGCTCGTCTTCCTGACGAGGCTGGGTGCCAGCATGGAAAGATGGGGCACACCCATCGGCCAATCAACCTAAAATGAACGGAGCCGCGCGTGTGGTGACTGGCCCGGATGTCCGAAAATCGTTAGAACGCTGCTCCATGCGCACCGTTGACGGCATACACTTCTTCGCGATCCCTCGCCTTCACGCCATTTCGTTGGCCGCGGCGGTCGTGTCCGCTTTCGCCGGGGTCGCTCCGGCGCAGGCGGAAATGACAGACTGGGCTCGCAACGAAGGGGGCCGGATGCGGCTGATCGCCATGCCGCCCTCCAGCGACGGGACCGTCCGAGGTGCACTGCAGATCGAACCTAACGCCGGCTGGATTACCTATTGGAAGGAGCCAGGCGATGCGGGCATTCCCCCGCAGTTGCTCATCTCATCCAACGCCGAGGTCACGCTAAACCGGTTGGACTACCCAGTGCCGAAGCGTATCGATAGCGGCACGCTTCGCGACATCGGCTATGATCACGGGGTTACGCTACCGTTTGAGCTTTCGGTGAAAGACCCGGCCACGCCCTTGAAGATCAATGTCTCTGCCTTCGTTGGGCTCTGCCGCAATATTTGCATTCCCTTCCAGGCCGATTTTGATCTTGCGCTCGCGCAACAGGTCGCCACTCCCGTTGAAGAAGCGCTGGTGCTGGCCGAAGCAGAGGCAAAGCTTCCAGAAGCTCCTTCGCAAGATTTCGCCGTCACTGGGTATGCACTGACAGGCAACAAGATGCTGCGCCTCAACTTGCGGCTTCCTCCTGAAGCGACAGTGCCGCCGCAGGTGATCGTGACCGGCCCGCAGGGTCACGCCTTCTCGGATAGCCAGAACGGACACAAGGAAGGCGACAGATACACTCTCGACATCCCGATAGAGAAATTGCCGAAGGGATACCAACTGCAGGGTAAGCGCTGGGGAATACTCGTTATTGCCGGCGACCGGGCGATGGAAACCTCCCTTGCCTTCAATTGACGCCATCCTATAGTGCTGCGCACCCACCCGGCGCCGCAACAGGAGAAATTGCCATGCCCATCGCTATCGGAGACAAGCTGCCAGCCGCCACGTTCAAGGAGAAGACCGCGGACGGTCCGGTGGAAGTCTCTACCGACGATCTCTTCAAGGGCAAGCGCGTTGTCCTGTTCGCCGTTCCCGGCGCCTTCACGCCGACCTGCTCGCTGAACCATCTGCCAGGTTTTCTGGAAAACCGAGATGCCATTCTGGCTCGTGGTGTCGATGACATAGCCGTGGTTGCAGTCAACGATTGGCACGTCATGGGGGCGTGGGCGCAATCTTCCGGCGGGATGGGCAAGATCCACTTCCTGTCGGACTGGGACGGTGCCTTCACAAAGTCGTTGGGCCTTGACATCGACCTGTCCGCCGGCGGGCTGGGCGTCCGCTCGAAGCGTTATTCCATGCTTGTCGATGACGGGATCGTGAAGACGCTCAACATCGAAGAAAGCCCGGGACAGGCGACCGTTTCCAGCGCTGCGACACTTATCGAGCAGCTCTGAGCTGCGTGTCGCATCTTGGTTACAAAAGGGAGCCATCGGCTCCCTTTTTCTTAGGCTTCCATGTCGAAGACCATCAGGCCAGCTAGGCCACCATCCGTTGAAGCGACGATCCGTTCCCCCACCGTCACATGCTCAGGATGGACAAGGTAAGCGTCGCGAGCCTCGGCATTCTCGAACGTGACGATGAAGCCGTCGCGAAAACCGCCGTTCAATCCTTCGGGCGAAACGTTAGGTCCCGACTTCACCTCCAGAATACCCGGCACCACGTTCTTCAAGTGAGCGATGGCGTCATAGATCGCCTGCTTGTCTGCTGCCTGCAGCGCCGATTTGAACCTCAGAAACACGCAATGAAGGATCATTCGCTACCTCCGCCCGATCTCCCGTGAGGGCACAATAGGGACACATCAGAAAAGAACAACCGCCTGGACGGCACGCGATGGTGTGGTTCCTGGCCAGCCAGACCCAAGGAGAGGACACTCTACCGCTTCTTGAAGGGCGCCATCCCGAGCCTCGCCAGCTCGTCGGCACGCTCGTTCTCCGGATGGCCCGCGTGACCCTTGACCCAGTGCCACTTGACCTTGTGGCGCTGGTTGGCCTTGTCGAGTGCCTGCCAGAGTTCACCGTTCTTCACAGGCTTCTTGTCAGCAGTCTTCCAGCCGTTCTTCTTCCAGCCGAAGATCCACTTCGAGATGCCGTCCATCACATATTTGCTGTCGGTATGAAGATCGACCTCGCAGGCGTCCTTCAGCGCGTCCAGTGCCGTGATGGCGGCCAGCAGTTCCATGCGGTTGTTGGTCGTGTTGGCCTCGCCGCCAAAGAGTTCCTTCTCGACTTCGCCATAGCGCAGGATCGCGCCCCAACCCCCGGGGCCGGGATTGCCGGAACAGGCGCCGTCGGTGAAGATTTCAACGTGCTTCATGATGCCAAATCCGGTGCCTGACCATATTCCAGTGCAGAGCTGATCGTTCGGTGAAAGCGAATCTTCTTCAGGTATTCCAAGGGATCCTTCTTCACGACAAGAGCGCCTGCCGGCGTCGTCAGCCAGTCATAGAGGCGGGTGAGGAAGAAGCGCAGCGCCGAGCCACGGGCAAGGATAGGCAGCGCGTCGATCTCGGCTGCCGAAAGCGGTCGAACCTCACCATAACCTTCCAGCAGCGCCATTCCCTTGGTCAGGTTGTAGGAGCCATCCTTTTCGAAGCACCAGGCGTTCAGGCAGATCGCAACATCATAGGCGTAGAAGTCATTGCAGGCGAAGTAGAAGTCGATCAGGCCTGAAAGCTCGTCGCCAAGAAAGAAGACGTTGTCCTGGAAGAGATCCGCGTGGATGACACCCGCCGGCAGCTCCTTCGGCCAATGCATCTCCAAATGCGCAAGCTCTGCCGAAATTTCGTCCTGCAGGCCCGGCTCGACCTCGTCCGCTCGGTCGAGCGACTTTTCCCACAGCGTTCTCCAGCCCGCAAGCGAGAGCGCATTCTCCCGTTTCAGCTCAAAGCCTTCCCCAGCCACATGCATTTCTGCCAATGCCTTGCCCACTGCCCGGCAATGACGCGCCTCCGGCTTTCGCAGCCACATGCCTTCCAGAAAAGAGATCACCGCTGCCGGCCTGCCTGAAAGCTCGCCCAGCAACTCCCCGTCGCGCCGCGGCAGTGGCAGCGGGCATGACAGCCCGCGGCTGGCCAGGTGTTGCATCAGGCCGAGAAAGAAGGGCAGGTCTTTCTTGTCTACGCGCTTTTCGTAGAGCGTCAGGATCAGTGGCTCGCGGGTGGTATGGAGCAGAAAGTTCGAGTTCTCCACGCCTTCGGCAATGCCTTTGTAGGAGGTGAGTTCACCGACCTCATATTGCTCGAGGAAGGCCTTCAGGTCGTCTTCGGTGATGTCAGTGTAAACGGCCACGGGGATCTCGCAGTCAGGGATAAGCGCCAGCACCTACTCTACGAGAGGCGGCAGGAATCAGCGGCACTTGTAGCGTATAGGGAAGGGTGACGTCACCCGTTGACGAATGCCATGTCTTCCCGCGTGAGGGGAACGTTGCGAAGCTCGCGATTGACGAGGAAGTTTTCTGTTTCCTCGGCCGTTATGGCAAGCTCAACCGTGGCGTTGTAGCGCGCGCGAAATGCCTCGATAATCTCCTCGACGATGACTTCGGGGGCAGACGCGCCAGCAGAGATGCCAAGTGTGGAAATATCGCCGATCGTTTCCCAATCGAGTTCGGAGGCCCGCTGCACAAGGATGGAACGCTGCGCACCTGCCCGCAACGCCACCTCGACCAGCCGCTTCGAATTGGACGAATTCGGCGCACCCACAACGATGAAGAGATCGCATCCTGGTGCCGCTTCCTTGACCGCATCCTGTCGGTTCGTGGTGGCGTAGCAGATGGAGTCCGCTGCAGGGGCCTGGAGGTTCGGGAAGCGCTCCTGGAGCTTGGCGATCACGCCGGCAGTGTCGTCCACCGACAGCGTTGTCTGGGTGACGAAGCCGAGGTTGTCCGCATCCAAGGGTGCATAAACGGCAGCATCTTCAACCGTCTCGACCAAGGACACCGTGCCCTCCGGCAACTGCCCCATGGTCCCGATCACCTCCGGATGTCCCGCATGGCCGATCAGGATCACGTGGCGGCCGAGACGCTGATGGCGCATCGCCTGCTTGTGCACTTTGGAAACGAGCGGGCAGGTCGCATCCAGGTAGAAGAGGTTGCGGGCCTGCGCGTCTGCCGGGACGGATTTCGGAACGCCGTGCGCGGAGAAGACCACCGGCTGTGCCCGGTGCTCCTCGGGGATCTCATCGAGTTCCTCAACGAAGACCGCACCCTTCGCCTCGAGCCCTTCGACCACATAACGGTTGTGGACGATCTCATGGCGGACATAGACCGGAGCACCATAGGCCTTCAGCGCAAGCACGACGATCTGGATCGCACGATCGACGCCCGCGCAGAAACCGCGCGGCCCGCAGAGACGGATCGCCAGCGGCGGCTTCTCGACTGTCTGGTCAACGTGGATGTTCATTCCGTTCCACTGTAAAGAGTTCGGGGATGCCGTTCATATAAGCGAGCAACTCTCGCTCGCCAATGAAAACTTCAAGTTACCTGGCGCGCGCAAGCGGGCGGCGACGCCAGAGGACTCCGATCACCACAGCAATCAACGCGCCGGCAAGGCCGTACCAGGTGACGGCATATTGGAGATGGTTGTTGGAAAGGGTGAACTGAGTCACACCCCCTTGTGGCCAGCCTCCGGGGTTCACCTGCGAGGCATCGGCATCCATGAAGAAGGGCAGGACGCGAGCCGTATCCAACCCCACCGTCGCGGCCATGGCCTCAAGATCCTTCCAGTAGAAGAGGTTCTTCGCCGGATCGTTGTCAGGCACGATGGCTGAGGGCTTACCCTCGAGGCGGGATCGGGCATAGCCGCTGATGGCGACCTCCCCTTCGACCTGCCCCTGTGGACGCAGCGCCGGTTCCTTCAGGTCGTAGGGTACGAAACCACGATTGACGAAGAGAACCTCACCGCCGGGAAGCGTCAGCGGCGTATAGACATAAAATCCGGTGCGGCTTTGGTGGGTGGCGAAGAAGTGACGCTCCCGAGCATGATCGAACCTGCCACTGACCTGCATGGTGCGATACTCGATGTCATGCCCGCTTTGAAGCAGGGCATGGATTTCCTGGGCGCTCACGGGCGGCGCGTGCTGGCGTTCAGCCATGTCCGCCAGCAGCTGCTCCTTCCACTGCAATCGCTGGACCTGCCAGGTCCCGAGGACGAGAAGGAGCGCAAGGGTTACCAGTACCAGCACAGACGTCACGACAACTTTTACCCGGCTTCCGGGTTGGAGGTCGTGACTATTGTTCGTGGTATCTGTCCCGTGTGTCATCCAAGACCCTCGAATGAAGAAGGGCGGCTTGCGCCGCCCCTCCGTCAATTGGTGATCAGCACTCGCCAGATCAATGGGCGAGCGGTGCGCCCCAGCCACCCCAGATGTAGACGGCGAAGAACAGGAAGAGCCAGACGACGTCGACGAAGTGCCAGTACCAGGCTGCTGCCTCGAAACCGAAGTGCTGCTGGGGCGTGAAGCCGCCACGCATTGCCCGGATCAGGCATACCAGAAGGAAGATCGTGCCGATCAGGACGTGGAAGCCGTGGAAGCCGGTCGCCATGAAGAAGGTTGCGCCATAGATCGAGTTGGAAAACTCGAATGGTGCAGTTGCATACTCATAGGCCTGGACGAAGGAGAACAGGATGCCGAGGGCGACTGTCAGAGCAAGGCCACTGACCAAGCCTTTCCGGTCGTTATGCAGCAACGCGTGGTGCGCCCAGGTGACGCAGGTACCCGACAACAGCAGAATTACCGTGTTGTAGAGCGGCAGATGCCAGGGGTCCAGAACCTCGATCCCGACAGGCGGCCATTGTCCGCCCAGCGCCTCGACACGCGACGCCTGAATGGCTTCGTTTGCGAAGAGGCTGGCATCGAAGAAGGCCCAGAACCAGGCGACGAAGAACATCACTTCCGACGCGATGAACATGATCATGCCATAGCGCAGGTGCAGCGAAACGACTCGCGTATGGGCGCCCTCGCGGCCTTCCTTGATCGTATCGCTCCACCAGCCGACCATCGTGTACAGAATGATCGCCAGTCCGATGTAGAAGAGCCACGGATTGGCCCAGTTGACGCCAAGCATGTTGAATTCGCCACCGTTCAGGTAGCGCATGTACCCCACGCCACCGAAGGTGATGACGAAAGCCCCGATGGACGCCAGAAGCGGCCAAGGGCTTGGATCGATGATGTGGTAGTCATGATGTTTCTGATGCGCGTCGGCCATGTCAGAATCCCCGGATCATTACATGCTCGCCGGAATACCGGCGAATCCTCTCAAAGTTGCCCATTGACCGCCTTACCCTTTTCCTGAACCGCCGCAACAGGCTTGGACGGCTGCGAGGGATAGAAGGTGTAAGACAGCGTGATTGTCTTGATGTTCTTTGTTTCGTCAGCCTTGGTGATCTCCGGATCGACGAAGAAGACCACTGGCATTTCCAGCGTCTCGCCCGGCTGAAGAGTTGTTTCGGTAAAGCAGAAGCACTCGACCTTGTTGAAGTAGGCACCGGCTTCCATCGGCGTGACGTTGAAGACGGCCGTGCCGGTGGTCGGCGTGGAAGAACGATTGGTCGCGGTGAAGCTCACCTGTACCGTCTCACCGATCTTGGGAGCAATTCCCTTCGCAGCCTTGAAATCCCAGTTAAGGCCGTTCGACGTGTTGGCGTCGAAGGTCACTGGCATCGCCTGGTCAAGAATGACCTCGGAATACTGTTCAGTCCGCTGCGTGGTACCGTTATAGCCCGTCACTTGGCAAAAGAGCTGATAA
>JAEWOP010000126.1 GCA_023399635.1 Pseudomonadota bacterium | reverse complement strand
CTCGATCTCGATCGTGCAGTGACCGATGCCGTGTCGTTCCTTGAGAAGGCTGCGTGCCTGCTTCTTCACGCGGGCCATGTCGGCGAAGGAGGAGCTTCCGACCACCAGATGTACCTCCAGTGCATTGTGGCCTTCGTCGAGCGCCCACACGTGCACATGGTGGATATCCTGAACGCCGTCCATGGCGCGGAGATCCTGGACGACCTGCGCGACGTCCAAATCCTTCGGAGTCCCCATCATCAGGAGCCGGATGGAACTTCCGATCTCCGTAAACGCCTGCCACAGGATATAGCCTGCGATCAGCAGCGTGATAGCCGGATCGATCCAGATCCACTCGTAGAGAAGGATGAGCGTGCCTGCGATGATCACGCCGACCGATCCCAATGCATCAGCGACGTTGTGCAGGAAGGCGGCGCGGATGTTCATGCTGCTCTTCGACATCGCGTAGGTGAGCATCGCGGTGATGATGTCGATGGCGAGCGCTATGCCTGCGACGACGACGACCGTCCAGCCCTCGATAGGCTCCGGCTGGATGAAGCGCATGACGGCCTCGTATAGCAGGTACAGGCCGATGACGATCAGGGTCGTGTAGTTGATGAGCGCCGCGACGATCTCGGCGCGGACATAGCCGAAGGTCATCGCGTCGTCGGCAGGGCGGCGGGCTATCCTGCGGGCGCCGTACGCAATCACGAGCGAGGCCGCATCACTGAAGTTGTGCAGCGCGTCGGCGATGAGCGACAGGCTGCCGGAGAATAGGCCGCCCACGATCTGCGCGAAGGTCAGAAGCACGTTGACGGAGATCGCCCACCCGATGCGCTTGTCACCGCCCTCCGCGCCATGGTGGTGATGATGTCCGCTCATGTCACTCCTCGATGGTCGTGAGTATGCGCTAACGTCGACGGTTCTCAGGAGCCCGCCTTCACGGCCTTGAGTTCCGCACCCACCAGGTTGTAGAGGCCCTGGGGACTGAACTCCGTAAGCGGCTTTCCGTTCACGAAGAAAGTGGGTGTCTGACGGACGTTGTTGGCCTCGACGTCCGCGATGTCCTGCGCGAGCACGGACGTGACTGAGTTCGACACCGCATCCTGCCGGGCCTTCGCCAGGTCCAACCCGCCGGCGGCCGCGATCTGCCAAGCCTTGTCGATGTCGGGCGCGCCATGGACGGCCCAGTCAGGCTGTCGTGCGAGAAGCGCCTCGAGGACAGGCTGGAAGAGGTTCTGCTTTCGGGCGGCCTCCAGGATCCTGACGGCTTCATCGGATCCCTCATGCAGTGGGGTGTAGCGGATCACGAGGCGGACGTCGTCGCCATTCTGGGCCATAATCTGCTTCACGATCGGGTAGAAGGCGCGGCACGCCTCGCACGAGGGATCGAAGAATTCGACGATCGTCACCGGAGCGGCCGCCGGACCCATGACAGGTGAATGCATCCTGACAAGCGTGTCGTCGGCGACAGGGGTGGCAGACGGCGCTTCGGCAGGCCTGCCGCTGTAGAGGGCCGCACCTGCGGCAAAGACTCCGACGGCGGCGAATGCGGTGGAAACCACGAGGGTGCGTCTTTTCATGACAATGTTCTCCGGCGCACTACGAGAAGGAGCGCGATGATGATGCTGAAGGCGGCGAGCGAAAGGGCAGGAAGCGGCAGCGTTCCAAACAGGGTCATGCCTTCCCCTGAACAGGATGGGCCGTCCCCGCAGGGCTTGATCGCTGTCGGCACGATCCCGAAGTAGAGCAGGTTGTGAAAAGCGGCGACGAGCCACCCGATGACAGCAAGCGGTAAGGCGTATAGCCAGGCGCCTCCGTCCGACCGCAGCGCGGCCACCCCGATCACGGCGACGAGCGGGAACATGAACGCCCGCTGGTGCCAGCACAGATCGCACGGGGCCTGGCCCATCACTTCGCCGATGAACAGCGCCCCGAGCGTCGAGGCAAGGGCGACAAGCCACGCCGCGAAGATCGGAAACCACGTCTCGTCTCCAGCCTGTTCAACTCTGCTCATCGACGCTTCCCATCCACGGTTCCTTTGCAATCTTTCGGCTCCATTGTGAAACCTCAAGCCCCTGGAGGGTCAAGGACCGGTTGCGCGCGGGGAACGGGTTTCCAGCATAATCTGTGAGGTGAGAGCTTGCGACACTTCGGCGCGGAACTCCAGGATGCCGCGATCCGCCCTTGACCCTCTAGCAGCTAGAGGGGCTATCGCTTTCACATCCCGGCCGACTATGCGGCCCAATCGCTGATGATGAAGCAGGAGCATCTTATGAAGGGACTAAGGATCTTCCGCATCGTGACGTGGATACTCGTTGCGATCGTCGCGGCCTGGCTGTTCGTGTCAGGCAACCTCCCGCCATTCCGGCAGGAGGGAACGGCATCTTCGGAAACCTCGACCCCTGCGATCGGCAAGCCCTTCGAACTGACCTCGCATGAAGGGGCTGTCGTAAACAACGCGACGCTCAGGGGAAAGCCGTATCTCGCCTTCTTCGGCTTCACACACTGCCCCGACGTCTGCCCCACGACCCTGTTCGAGCTGACCGATCTGATGAACGACCTCGGCCCGGCAGCGGATCTGTTCAACGTCGCCTTCATCACCGTGGATCCTGAACGCGACACGAGCGAGATGCTGGCCGGATACATGTCCTCGTTCGATACCCGGATCATGGCGCTGCGAGGAAATCCCGAGCAGACCCAGACGGCCGTCAAGGCATTCGCCGCGTATGCCCGGAAAGTCCCGACGAACGGCGGCAACTACACCATGGACCACTCGGCGGGGGTCTACCTGATGGATGCCGATGGCGCGTTCAAGGGTACGCTGGACATGCATGAACCGCGCGAGGTCAGGCTGAAGAAGATCCGCAACCTCGTAGGTCCTTCGAGCTGACAGCGGGTCGGCTCGCTCGCAGGAACGAAATAGACGTGGTTGAGTTAACCCGGAACAACAAAACCGGAGGACCACCTTATGGATCATACGAACCACGTTCGTCTCGCCGCCACCGAACTCACGCCCGCCGTACTCGAGGGCGCAACCATCTACGGAGCCGACGACCACAAGGTTGGCAAGCTCGACCACGTCCACGGTTCAGGCGCGAGCGGCACCGCCATCATTGATGTGGGTGGCTTCCTCGGCATCGGCGCGAAGCCAGTCGGCGTTCCTCTTGGCGATCTGGAGTTCATGCGCGACGAGGATGGCGACGTCCACGCAGTGACAACCTGGACAAAGGACCAGCTCAAGGAAATGCCTGAGCACAGGGACTGAGAACCCGTATTTCGGCAATCACGGGACCCGGCCATTGTGCCGGGTTTTTTTGTGAGCAAGGGCGGACAGGCTCCACCATATTGCTCAGGCGGCTGGAACCTGAGCAGGACCGAAGATAGAACCGATGAGCATGTTCGGCCAGACGCTTTCTCCGGCGGGATTGGCGACGACGTCGGCTGTTCTCATCGTCGCCGGGATCCTGATACTTGCTCTCCCGGGATCGTGGCTTCCGGGTGCGATCGCGTCCGCCGTCTGCCTGGGACTGAGATCCGGAATCAACAGCATCGCGCAGGGGTCGCTCCCGCTCTGGCTGTTCGGCTCCGACGGCTACGGGGCAATCACCGGGCGGATGGCTGGCACACGCCCGGTCGCCGCCGCGCTTGCGCCATTCGCTTTCTCGGTGATGATGGAATTGTTCGGCATCGATGTGCTGGTCGTAAACGCCCTTCTCGGAGCTGTCGGTATCGTTGCCTTCGTTGCGGTTTCGGTGGCGGCAAAAAGGGCAGGGGAAACGGAAACACCGCGCGCCGAAGCAATTGTTGCTGGCAACCCATCGAAGGAAATGGGACGCTAACTGGTAAAGTGACGGAAGAAGTGAATGCCCGACATCAGAGAGACATTGGAAAATCGCCAGGTGGGGATCTACTTCGTGGCTGTCGCAGCAGGTTCTGTGATTGGGGCCGCGCTGCCGGGCACAACCTTTCTTGAAGCCTGGATCAACCCCGCGCTCGCATTCATGCTCTTCGTCACCTTCCTGCAGGTTCCACTCCGGGAACTCCGGCAGGCGTTCTCCAAGTGGAGATTCCTCGGTGTCCTGCTTCTGACGAACTTCGTCGCCGTGCCGCTTCTTGTCGCGATTCTCATCCAACTTGTCCCGGCCGACCCAATGATGCGACTTGGCGTGCTCCTCGTCCTTCTTGCGCCCTGCATCGACTACGTCGTCACATTCTCCCATCTCGGTCGCGCAGACGCCAGGCTGCTACTCGCGGCAACGCCCGCGCTGCTGGTGGTCCAGATGATGTTGCTCCCGATCTACCTCGGCGTTCTTCTCGATCAGGCGGCAGCGGACCTCGTCCAGATCGAACCATTCCTACACGCTTTCGTCGGGCTGATTGGGATGCCGCTGATTCTGGCCGTCGCCATGCAGCTCTTGGCTGCGCGGAGCGACAGCGGGGCGGGGATCTCGCTCCGGCTCGGGCTGCTGCCAGTGCCCGCCACCGCGGCCGTGCTGTTCGTAGTCGCGGCGGCGGTCGTGCCGCAGTTGGAAGATGCTCTCGGCGCCGCCGTTCAGGTGATCCCCGTCTACGTGGCGTTCGCCATCGCGGCTCCCTTGCTGGGCTGGTCTCTGGCACGGATGTTCAGGCTGGATCCGCCTGCTGCGCGGGCGGTGGCCTTCAGTGCCGCCACCCGCAACTCGCTGGTCGTTCTTCCGCTCGCGCTCGCCGTGCCTGGTGCCGTTCCACTGCTTCCGGCCATCATCGTGACGCAGACATTGGTCGAGCTTGTCAGCGAACTCGCCTATGTCAGGTTCGCACCGATGTTCGGTGCGAAGGCCTCCCGGCAGATTTCATGACATCTGCCGGGAGCTGATCAGATCGATTTCAAGGAAACTCGTGCTTCGAGCTTCGCAGCCTCCTCCTTCCGCTCGCTTTATCGGTCGGTGAGGTATGCCGACGCGTCACGGGTGAGCAGCGTGAACTTCACCAGTTCCTCGCAGACGTCGCCGACACGGTCGTAGAAGGACGACGGCTTCATCCTTGCGTGCCGCAGGTCACATTGCGTGGCCGCCGACAAAGCCCAGTGAGGCCGCCGCCATCCATACCGCCATCGCGATCATCATCAGGTTCTCGGTCAGCGAGATGAAGCCCAGCGGAACGTTGCTCGATCCGCCCACGCAGGCGCACTTCAGCTCGCGCCTGTCGATATATACGGCCTTGAAGACCGAGACCGCGCCGACGCTGCCGATGAAGAGGGCCACCGGGACCGATACCCAGTTGAGGGCGCCCGCCACCATCAGGATCCCCGCGAACCCTTCCGCGTATGGGTAGAAGTAGCTGTACGGAACCCACCGCTTGGCCAGCAGGTCGTAGTTCAGGAACATGGTTGCGAAGGCCTCGACGTTCTGCAGCTTGAGAAGCGAGAGCACGACCATCGAGAAGGCGATGAACCATTCGGCCGCCCTCAGCGTGAACGGATCCCCGGCAACGGCATAGCTCGCCGCCATCGCCGTCAGCGCGGTCATGGCGAAGAGAACGATGACCGGGCGGTAGGTCGTCACCTTCGGATCCGCGACCTTTTTGCCAAGGAAGCTGCGCAGGTCGTCGTGTCCGCCGATGCGTCCGCCATCGATGAACACCTGCGGCGTGGTCGCGACATCGTGCTCCTTCTTGAACGCGTCCGTCTGCTCGCGTGTCTCCAGGTGGTGATCCTCGACCTCGTAGCCGGACCGTTCCAGCAGGTACTTCGCCTTGAGGCCGTAGGGGCAGGTGTGGCCCGGCATCACCATGCGGTGGATGACAGCCTTCTTCGTGTTCTGGACCCTGTCCAACATTTCACGTCTCCTTTGTCTTGTGAAACCGTTGGTATGACCATACGTTCCGTACCATGGTACGGAGTCAACAGCCAATGGACATGACGATCGGAAAACTTGCTGCGGCCGGAAACGTCGGGGTCGAGACGATACGCTTCTATCAGAGGCGCGGCTTGCTGACGACGCCGAGGAAGGACGTGGGCATCCGGCGCTACGGGGAGGACGACCTTCGCCGCCTCCTGTTCATCAGGCAGGCGCAGAACGCGGGCTTCACGCTCGAGGAGATCAGGGAGCTTCTGGAACTCGATGCCGGAGACGACCGGGAGACCGCGCGGAAGCTTGCGAAGGTCCGGCTCGAAGCCCTCGAAGCCCGCATCGCGGAACTCGATCAGGCGAGGGTTGCGCTCAAGCGGCTCGTGGGCGAGTGCGCATCCGGAAAGACAGGGCCGTGCCCGATCCTGTCGTCGTTCGGCATCTGACTGTACTCGGTCATTTTCGGCGCGCCTCCGTCCTTGGGCACCGCCATGACATCGTAGGAAGGGTGGTGCGGACATCCATGTGGTGCCCGATCATAAGCTTCATTGTCCGGTATCAGACGAAGCGGTTGCCGAGCCCGCGCCGCCGCCTAGCTTTTGCGGCATGAGCGAAGAGACCGAAAAGAAGCCCTCTACCGTCGAGCTGAAGCGTGCAGCCTTCCAGCAGACGACAGAATTTGCACGCCCTCATGCCGAGGCAGAGAAGAAAGCGCGCGACGAGAAGACGGCCCGTCTTCGTGCCCTCAGGCTTGCAGGGCAGAACGACCATTGAACAATGACGGCGAGGTCTATCAGGCATGGAGGGACACGCGAACAGCTACTCTTCAGCCTTCGGTTCGATACCGTTTTCACGGACGAGGACGAGGTCGCGGATCATGTCGGCGGCGTCCTTTAATGCTGCCTCGGACTGTTCTTGCGGACACTGCCCCTCCTTCAAGAGCAAGGCTGTGGCGGCTGAGCCATCGACAGCGTCGATGACGTGGCGACCGGGCCACCGGTGAATTTGATCGCGCAGATCGCGGATAGTATCTATCGCCTCGTCCAAGAGCTTCTGCTTCTCTTGACCCGCTGTCACGTTTCGATCGTCTGCTGCACGAAGCAGTTGTTGCATCAGGTCGTCTGTTGAGTTCACGCTACGGCCTCCGTTCTGTCTGAAACTGCTGTCTCATTCCTACAAGCCAACGGTGTAGGCTATGTCTCGCTCGCCGACAGCCACCGCAAGGCCAAGACCAGTCTAACAGGAATCTCTCGGCCAGGGTCAGATCGGCAACCGGTCCGAGCCGAGCGCCGGCTGCCCACTCGGCTCTTCGCCATGCTGCGGAAAGAAGTCGAGCACGAATCTGGTTCCAGGCGCGGCGTCCTCCCAGGTCGGGCGCCCGCCAAGCTGACGGCTGAAACTATTGATCACCTTCATCCCGAGGCTGCGTGAGGTAGCCCCGTCGAATCCTTCCGGCAGACCGATGCCGCGGTCTGCGACCTCGAGCCGGAGATGACCTTGCGCCGTCTTATGGATCCCCACGAAGACCTCGCCGAAGCCATCCGGATAGGCGTATTTGAACGCGTTCGTCACCAGCTCGTTTGCGAGCAGGCCGAGGGGAACCGCCTGGTCCGTAAGAACGTCAACGGGCAGGAAGTCGTGGCGGATGAGCTGTCCAGGTTGTGCCGTCTGCTGGAACTGCTCGCAAAGCTCTGACATGAATTCGGCGAGATTGACCGCGTGCACCTCGTTGCTGCGCCATAGCCGATCATGCACCTGGGCGATCGTGTGAACACGCGTCTGGGCATCGGCCAGCGCCCTTTGGAGCAGGGGGTCGTCGGACATCCGGCTCTGCATGTTGAGGAGGCTTGCCACCATCGCCAGACTGTTCTTGACGCGATGGCTGATCTCACGCGTCAGCACCTGTCGCCGGAGACCGATACGCTGTCGAGGGCGTGGCCGAGCGGATCATTGCCGAGATGCGCCAGCCGATCAGCCTGGAAGAGGCCGAAGTGCAGGTTCGATCCACTGTGGGCGGCGTCTGGGCCGTGGCAAAGCTCGATCTTGAGCGTCTGGTCTCTCAAGCAGACGCGGTTCTCTACTCAGCGAAGGCCGAGGGCAAGGACAAGTGGGCCGTCGAAGCCTCCCGGTAGCAGAAGAGGTAACTCCCCACTCCACGCCCTTCCTGAATGTTGACACCGTCACGTACAGCACAAGACAGGGGGCGACTGTTGCAGGGTCAAGAATATCCAGTCCAGGACGCCCGCAAGATCTGACCGCGTCACTGACGAATCGGGATCGAACGATGGCTGCCATCCTTGCCGGAGCTGCACGGCGCGTTATCTCAATTCCGATGGATCACGAAATCAAACCACCGAAACTCTCCGGTACCGCGAAGCTCGACGCGACCACTGAAGCTGCCTACGCAATCATCGACAAGCGTGACATGGATCGCGAGGTCAAGACCGCGAAGCTAAAGGCGCTCCGTCTCGAAGGGGAGGCTGCCGAACGAGCCGCCAGGGCGGCGGAGGGGCCGGGGCGAAAGTCAATGCAGGCGTAAGAACCCGCACCGCCACCGCAGGTGCTGGTGCAGGTGCCTGCTCCGCTTTCTCTATAAGAGCGAAGATTGCGTGTAGCTCAGCCTGCCCTCGAGGATGCAGAACGGCGCATTGAGTTCCTGACGACCGAAGTGCGATCACATCTGAAGCGGGCAAGCTGATCGCGGAGGGACGCGGCCTCGGAGGCAAGAGCAGCACATGCTGCAGTCGTTTCTTCGGCCATGGCGGCGTTCTGCTGCGTCGCCTGGTCCATCGAATTGACTGCGATGTTGACCTCCTTCAGTCCGACCGACTGTTCACGAGAAGCCTCCACGATGGCCCGGATGTTGCCGTCAATGCCATTACCGTCACCATGTTTCGATCGTCCGAGACCGCCTGTAGGACAGACCCACTCCCATCCGCTCGTATATGAAGGGCCGACAGGATGCTGGTGTCGTAGGCGCCGGTGTCGACGGCGATGCGACCGTGGAACCGTTCCACCGACCCCGATGTCGTGACGGTGTGGCCGTGAACGACGATCTTTCCAAAGGATCCCTGGTGGCTGAGGAACGGTTCCCGGATCCACATCATCTTGTACGGATCCTGCCGTTCCAGAGACACAGCAGGCTCAAGCCCCGCGTGAACGAGAATGTGGCCATCAAGCTCGACATGGTTCTCGGCCGCTCGGAGCATCTTCAGGTGGCATGCATCGATCACGTGAAGGATTCGATCAAGCTCGCTATCGAAGAAACCGGAGCCATAGGAGGCGAGGGTGGATCCGCCTCCCATCTTCGCCACCCAGTGCAGAAGAAGAGCCTGCATCCGGCGCTGATCGGTCTCATTGAGGGGAGGCATCCTCCAGAACTGACAACGCCGCGTAGAGCCCACCTGTCTAAGTCGCTAACAGGAGAGGCTGTCAGAGGAACCTTGCGTGCATTCCCCGGCTCCGACCGTGCTATCGTCCAATTGCCTTCAAGATCAACAAATGCTCCCGTCATGATGCCAGAAATGTTGTCTTCGTACGGAGGCGGCTGTCAGAGCGTCACGACGAACGCACCACGCTTGTTCATCTGTCGAACTGGCTATCATCGTCATACTTCCTGGTAACGGCGCGTCGGGAAAAAGACACATCTGCAAGTCGTATTTTGTGCAACAATGTCTTATGAATTTCACAAAAATATGCTGCACAAGTTGTTGACAAGATATTTCAGTGGCCACAGTCTTGCGACGAAGCTGAATTCTCGAGGTGAAGATGGAAAGCAAGCGAGAGAAGTTCGTGAAGCTGGCGGAGGGCAGAACGCAGGTTGCTCTCGACGCAATCCGCAAGATCGGCAATCTCTCCAACCGTAGAGCCTACGACTTCGATGACGGCGACGTGAAAAAGATCGTCAAGGCACTCCGTGACGCTGCCTCCGAACTCGAACGCAAGTTCGGAACTAGCGGTGCGTCCGAGAAGGATGTCTTCAAACTGTAGGATCCAGCATGAGCTATGAACGCCTGACGATCGAAGACGACAGATTCCTGATCAACCGGATGATAGGGCAGGCTCCACGCCACACTCTGGTCCGGGAGTTCTTCATGAATGCGCAGGAGAGCGCCTCACTTGCGCCTGAGGGACGGCGTATTGTGCGCATCTATCCCACGGTCATCGAGGGCGTCCGGAAGCTCACATTCTGGAACACCGGACCAGGTATGGATGCGACGGAGCTAAGAACTGCGACCAACATCTCTGCCTCTATAAACAAGCAGATGTCCCTGAAGGGCAATTTCGGGATCGGCGCCAAGGTATCCGGTCTCACTGTATCCCCGGCTGGCATAAGATACCGCTCGTGCAAGAACGGCCTCGTTCACCAGGTGACCATCGGGTACGACGAAGATGCCGAGACGTTCGTTCGGTTCACCTACGACATCGAGGGCAGACAGGAGGCCGTCTTCGACGTGGGGCATGCGCTACGCCACAGCGCGGACTTGTCTTCGGATTGGACCGAGGTCGTCCTCATCGGCGAGGACGATGACCACGATACGGTTTCGGAACCGGTCGGCAAGGGGATCAGGGTCGACCGGAGTTATGTCGCGACGCAGATATTCAGGCGCTTCGCAGAAGTCCGTCCCGGCGTTAGGGTCGTGATCGATGTGTCGATGACGAAGGGCGGCGGTAAGGACGAGACCGGAAGAACAAGGACACTCAAGACCTTGCAGGAGGTCGTTCTCGCCTTGCCGAAGGCTGAAATCGTGAGGTGCACTGAAACCGGAGTGGAAGATCAATACATTCACGACCCCAAGCACCTGAGATAGAGTCATTCCCTCAGCGCGTTGAACAACCCGACAACTTCATCGACGACGTTTTGCGCGCTTGTCCACAAGGGCGAACGATATGATTTCCGCACCGGAAAGAAATGGTCTGCAGTGGCTCCGAACTATGGCATCCCCTTCGGCTCCACAGTTCTGACTGTCGAGATCCGTCTCCCGGACGAGGCTGCGCTTCCGAACCAGTACCGGGACGCGCTCATGAGCGTCGAGGAGCGGAACCCCATCTCCACGGACGACTACTCGGTCATGGTGCGAGAGCTCATGCCGGAGTGGGTGAAGGATGTAATCCGGGAAGCGCACCCGCCGCGCGATGAGAATCTTGACGATCTTCAGAAGGATCTTCAGAAACTCCTGGACGAGTTCCGTCTTCCGACGAACACGTACGTGAAGTCACTGAAAGCTCCTGATCGGACCGATGACAGCGATCTCGGTCTCGATGAATCACGCTCCGCCCCCGTCGAACAGCTCGATGACGAAGAGGATCGTTTCCTGCGAGGCGAGGGGAATGGCGGGCAGCGAGCGACAGACAAGAAGGTCCGCAAAGCGCCGGAGGGAGCGAAACTTTCGAGAGAGGCACAGGCACTGGAGCGTGCGCCGACCATTGAGATCCTCGATGATCCGGCGGAGATCGACGAGAAGCAGATGAAGGGGCGGGCCGGGCGCTACTACAAGGATGCCCAGACGCTGTTCATCAACGGCCTCTATTCCGCAGTCGAGCGGATGGCAGCGGAGCTTGAGGTTCTATTCGCCGGGCAGATGGAGGCTGAAGAGCTGCGCCGGATCATCCTGCGGGCCGCACAGCGATCGATGGCTTTTCGGGTAGGCAAGGCTACCTGCTTCGCCATCAGCAAGCGGCTGGTTGACGGCTGGTCGCTTGAGGACCTTGATCGGGCGACGTCGCCGGAATCGCTGTCGCTCGCTGCCGATGACTATCGGCAGAGCATGGTCGCTGCCCGAAGATGGATCGGCGCGGAGCTGAGGATCCATAGCATCGCGCCTGAGGAGGTCGAGACTGTCTGAGCCCTTCGGCAGTGAAACAGGCTTCTGCTTATTACTGAGCCGCCCTGTTGGTGGAGACTCGCCATATCCCATATTTCAGCCTGGAGCCGCTTGTAGCTGTCGCGCCAGCCGGACTAGACGTACTGCCGGATCCATGACGCGCTGGTCCTCGCCGCGAATGAATCGACGATCTATGATCATGGTCCTTGGACGGTTTAACTAGAGGCGGACGGCGTCGGCGTCCGCCTCGGCCCGGTTGGGCTTGTAGGGCTCTCGGCACAACAACGCGCCTCGATCTCCCCCTGAGTCATTCGAAGCCGCCCCAAAGCACCCGCAGTGGCTAGACTTTCGGTTGACGCGGTGAACTTAATTCGTGCTCGCTACTAATCGCGCATATGGGTTTTCGACGGTCTGTGTTAAGATAAGTTTCCTTATCGGAATACAGAGAACTGTCCGGACTTACGAGCAAATCCCAACGTCCCTTTCAAACCGCGATACCGGATGGCGTGGCATGGGGAACTATGTCAGCGGCAGGTCGTGCCGTTGGACCGATCAATGTTTCGATGAATGAGACATCTAATTTTCCCTGGAGGCAGCACAAGCAGGCCGACACTGTCTTCGGCATCCTCGTTGCCCATCGGCGATCATTTTGTGCGTTTAGAATACGTAGACGCTGGCGGAGGCGCTTGCGCGGTTCTTCGCCAACGGCGATCATGTTGACGTGGAGACGAACCCCACGCCTGATAGATTTCCCTTAAGGCAAGCCCTTCGGCGGCAGTTCATGATTTCGAGGGTTCGAAATCGAAGTGTCGCGCGACACCAAAAAAGGCTGTTTCTATGAGGCAGCCTTTTTCTTTCCAGGATGGCGGAAGCAGTCGGGACTGGGCAACTGTTGTGCCTGCGGCCGTCCCGTCATTGATCCTTGACCTGCTCGGATCCGATGTCCAGCCCACTCTCGTTGTCGACATCCCACCTCGCCATGAAGTCGAGGATTCGGGAGCATCCGGCGGACAGGGTGTTCTGCGGTGGTAACGATGTCGAAAGACCGCGTGGCCCAGTCGATGGATGTCGGTGCACCTGCGAACGCGCGCACAGACCCAGAACGCGGGGCGCGCTGGTCGGCAGGCTGCGATGTCGAAGGTTTTGCGGGCATTCGCTCTCGTCTCAGATCGTTGTCTGGAGAGCGTGCCCAGGCCGTCTGCAAGATTCGAGACGGACGGCGAATAAAAAATGAAAGCCCCCGGGCTACGGGGGCTTCAGGCGTCAGTAGGGGCGCGTGGATCCCACTACGAGCGCTCGGTGCATCATGCGGTTGTCAATGACTAGATCGCGCCACAGCGTGGATGCTAGAAAATCGGCAGCGTGGCGGGTGGATGTCACACACGGCATGGCCAGCCGGGTCGCGCTGTCTGGTGTCATCTCGTTGCGGTATTCGTCGTCACCGATGACAAGCATAAGACCACACTCATCCGAAAACCTGTCGGTATGAAGCCAGATATACGCCGACAGTCCCTCGTGCTCGGCATCCGGAGCCGAGCGCAAGTGAGCTACAGCGCGAGCCGTCAACTCGGCGAGCATGGACGCAAGGGTGTGGTCCGGCTGACCGCACCAATCGACATCAACTTCTGCTGCCGCGATCATGCGGCTTCCCCGAAATGCTTCGATTCCAAGCGCGGGCGTGCAGACTGCACGAGACGCGAAACGGCGTCATACGAACACAACACCGGGCGGAGCTTGGACACCATATCCGCCACCTCCTGGTACGACGCGCCGCGAAATGCGAGGTACATCTCGCCCTTCAAGGTGCGCTTGCAAGAGTCTGCAAACTTGCGGCGGATGCTGATCTTGCCCGCGTCGTCCGTGTCAGCCCACAGGAGCAGAGTAGGCTCCTTCATGCGCTTGGTGCCCGTGTGATGATGCTGCAGGCACTCGCGGATGAGATCGCCGAGATCCTTGTGGAGGGCTGCGGACAACTCGTAGACTCCGTTACGGTAGGCCAGCTCGATGCGCGCTTCGATGGAGGTCATCAGGATCATGCCGATACCTCCGAAGCTGCGACCACGCCGCCCGACGGCAGGGTGCCATCCTCGCCGATGCTGAGGACGTTGCGGAGAAACTGTTCGATCGCGGCGTTTGAGAAGCGTTCGAGCTTGATCTTGCCAGAGCGGAGATCAGCGGAGACGTAGTAGCGGTCACCCTCGAAGGTAACGAAGTCAGAGAGGTACAAGGCACAGTTCCTTTCAGCCGTTGAGTACGACACCAAGAAACAGGACCTCATTCCATCGGTCAACATATTGTGCGCTTACATTGTCCGTAAATATGCGTACTTTTTCAATGTTTTACCTCTTGTTGCCGATCTACAATCACGGACTGCTCCGTGAGGTTTCTCCGCGCGAATATAAATGTGTGGAGGCGAGCTGTCTAAGACGACGCGATTGCGCTACCTAAACGATGAGCGCGAGTTGCCGATCCTTGCTGACGGCCGCCCGAGCAGCATCGAAGACGTCCGGCAGCATCACCGTCTCGCCATCGAGCTTGAACAACCGCGGCCCCTGAGGCTGCACACGCCGACCGCTCTCCATCAGGATCCGCACGACATCGGGAATGGTGACCGGCTCGATGTCCTTGCCGTAGCGGAGGCCTTCCATCGTGATAGCGCGTTCGGTGGTGCCGAGGGCGTACGGCAGCAGCACTGGCTCGGCATCGGGGCATGGCTTGATCTGGGCACCGCCCTTCATGCCTGTAGGCCGCCTGCAGGAGACAGATATCCGCAATGACGGCATCATCATCGAAACGGACGTCGATCTCCTGAGCGGCGCCGAAACCGAGGTTGAGATCACCGACGGCGAACTCAAGGGAGCGCGTCTTCTCCTTCCGCCGCTTCGCCTCCGGGATCGTCAGCTTGGCGTCGTCGTCGATCGTGAAGCGCAGACGGTCACGATCCCTGCTGGCGGCGACGGTCATGCCTGAACGCCATCCTGCAGCATCGGCTACGGCGAGAGGCACCGAGACGCGGCAGTACCAGCGTTCGCCATACTGGCCACGGTTGCGGGATGTGACGGAGAAGAGGCCCTTAGGAAGGTGCAGCACCTTACCCGGTTGAACGGGATTTCGTTGCCTTCTCAGCTTTAAGACGATCTTTGCAGATTCGGATGTCAGCCTAACCGCAGGCTTGTAGCCTTCTTGATCGAGGCAGGAGTCATAGCTCTGCAACCAACGGCCCAGATTCTCGCGCACCCGCAGGCCGTTAGATGAACTGTATTCCTTGGCCTGAAATCTGCACTGTTGCCCGGTGACACCTTTGCGGATGTCATAGGTGGCGTTTATTTCGGGCGATCCGGATTTGAGCCTCATTTCATCCTCCTGCGGTTACAGAATTATGGTGTGCCCGACGTCCGACCGACGCAAACGCCGGCGGAAATCTTATGATCGCGATTTCTATGATTCGGTGGGATAGGAATGGACGCGATCAACATCAAGACATGCACCAAATGCGGCGGCACTCGCTTCAACAGTTGGGATCGCTGCATGGATTGCCGGAATGCCCGAGGGAAGGTTCGCCAGGAGAGGATGAAGGCAAACGGAGGGAAGCATACCGCTGCCGAGTGGAAAGCGCTGCTCGCCGCCAGCCCGACCTGCGCCGAATGCAATCGACCGTGGGAAGAGATCCCGAAGCGCCCGGATCCGCGCTACAAGAATGTCTGGACCAAGGGCCACAAGATCCCGGTCTATCATGGCGGGACTGACGACATCTCAAACATCCAGGCTGAGTGCTATCGGTGCAACTTCGAGAAGAACGCTGGAGCGTTGACGCGCTAGCTATGGCACGGAAGCGGCAGTTCCTGTTCGACACCTTCGAAGCCAGCATCGTCGGTTACAAACGCGTGAAAAGCATCGACCCCACGGCGGAATGGCTGGGGGATCTGCGAGAAGATGGCTACGTCGTCGCGTGTTCTACACCGGGAGCGTGGTTCGTTTGCATGGTTTTCGGCGGGAGGCCTCGTCGTCCGGGAAGACCGAAGAAGTAGGTACCAGCTTTGGAAACGAAAGCCGCCGCCGAGCTGGTGAGCCGGGCGGCGGTGTCTTGTGAGACGGATACAGACGTTTCCGTGGGTTTATGAGACGATGGCGGACGATCTGGACATCAGTAGCGCCGATTAGCGGCGGTCAGATCCTTCAACAGCCTCTCGGCCTCGCCAGCAGTCCCCCTCAACGTCTTCGTCTTGCCGTTGATCGAGATCTCAATGTCGAGGTGTCGCTTGCTCAAGGATTTGCCGCCGAGCTTGCAGAACGCTACTGCGCGCTCCTGTACGAGGTTCCTGACCTCTTCGAAGCTGTTGTACTCGCAACGCGATAGGAAGAAGCGCTTCATGTGCTTGCGGAACTCAGCGCTGATGCCACTACCCGGGTGGATCTCGTAGAGGTCGTCCTTGTTCTTACGCACGAAGATCACTGAGGCTGCGTGCTCGAATGAATCTACGCCCTGATAGTCACCGCCGACGGTCTCCTGCCAGGTAATCAGGTCGTAGCCCTGCAGTTCGCGTTTGATCTTACGCTTTTCGGCCGGGGTCAGGTCGTAGGTATAGAAGGCCACTTCGGTGCGGTCGGCCTGCGTGTCGGCGGAGGCAATGACGATCTTGTCCTCCGGATCCGTGATGTCGAACATCCAGTCGTCGACGCCAACACCGTCAGGCAGCGTCGTCCAGGTGCCAGGCGACATCTGATCCTGATCGACACCGCCCGCGATCGGCTTCTCGATGAAGTCGGCGGAAGGCAACCACCCGCGCTCGTGATGCCAGGCAACGCTGACCCTCTTCTCAGGATCCGCAGACCTCTCCTGGCAGAAGCGCTGCCACATGATGCCTTCCTTGAGGCGCTCCCGGATATCGGCGACCGCTACGATGTCGGCATCGATGTGAGCGAGGTCGTCTTCAAAAGGACTGCGATCTGGTGATCTCCAGCGGTCTCCCCAGTCTTTCATCAGCCGGATGCGGCCCTCCATGAGTGCGGCCACGACGAGGTCTACCTCGTATTCTTCCAATTCCAAAATCACCGGCATCACATCCTCCTCGTATTTGGTGCCTGACAAGATGGTGTGCGCTGGCGGGGCACGGCGCAAACGCCGGCAGGTTTCGGCTTGTCGAGAAAGGGGACGGTCAGTAGTGTCTGCCGGACAGGGGATGAGGGAACATGAGACAAGTATTGCTTGCCGCCGCAATGGTGGTGACTACGATATCGACGGCGTCAGCGCAGGAGAGCGCAGAGGAACGTCAGTTCAATATCGATCAATTCAAGGGCTGGACTGGCCTTCTCCTGAACTGCGAGAAGAATTCCGCTGATCCGGCGCTGGTGCAAGCCATCTGCAACGTGGCCAAGACCGAGTTCACCTATCTGGCAGAGAATTCGAAGATCCCGTACCGGATATCTGTCGGCGAGGACATGTTCCGACGGACGGTCATGGGACACGAGATCGGCACACCGCTGACGCTGACGATCAGGACGATACCGACATCCGGGAACAGCTACGCGAAGGCTGTCTACGTCGAGGTGTCGGCCGAAAACTTCTATTCGAACGCGGTCGATCAGGAGGCCGATGCTGGCGATCCGGAGGGACTACCGCGCGCGGGCGAGCTGAATCTCTGGAGAGGCAACATGATCGCATCAGGCACGGATACTCAGACCATGGTGCGCGATCTGACGCCATACGTCGGGCAGCAGATGAAGGGCTTCTTCGGCGCCTTCCTCAAGGGTTGGAACGCGAAATGAAGCAGAAGCTGTCCTCCGGAGCACAGAAGGTGGCTGCAGCCGCCAAGGCCAGACCTGCAGAGACACGCTGGTCCCTGATCGGAGCCGTAGCGGGAGCCATTGTGGGCCTTCTCGTAGGCGGCGTGGGGATAGCGGCTATGGGAGGCGCAGCAGGTGTGCCCGCGGCGCTCATTCTGGCCCTCGTCGGCGGCGTGCTCGGCAATCGGTACGGCATCTCCAAGGATCGCCCTGTCCGCTAGTACCGCTGCCTGATGACGTCGAGGTCGTGACGGATACCCTGCAGTTCGTAGCGGGTCGGGTAGATGAGCTGTCCTATCCGGAGAACGCACAGCCCGACCTGTGCCGTCGTCCTCAGGGAAAAGTCCAGCGCCAGCCCATCATCATGGAGATAGACGGTGTCGAAGTGGATCCTGTCGTCGCCCCGTCGCAAGGCCGACGACATCGAGAAGCCAGTCTCGTTCGGGTGCGCTCCGTAGTCGATGAGGCGCTCGTACAGGATCTCGTAGCCTTCTGCGACCTTCGCTGACGCGGCTTTGATGGATGCCTTCACTGCCCCGGCTTTGAATTCATCGCGGACCATCTTGCGGGTCTTCTTGCTGTCCGTGCGAGACATCCACCGTTCCCATTTCTTGATGTCGCCACCAATGAAGTGACCGTACCCCGCGTGTTCCAGACACAGCCTGAGGAGAGCCTGCACCTCGAAGAGCTGCCCGGCCATTACAGCGCTCGTGGCGGCGCGGTAGGCGGCATGGGCACGTAGGAGGAAGAACATCGGGATCTTGGGATCCGGATTGACCGCGCTGTGCAGCAGCTTGAGGAATAACTTATCGATGGCGATGAGGTCGGCCATCGCACGTCGCTTGTTGTCGAACGTGGCGAACTGGTTGCCGCGCGCGTCATCCAGGTACTGAGTAAGTGGGTCAGTTCCCCATCCTGACGGCGGCTTGCTGTTCGTCAACGGCTTCTCCTGCGACTCACTGCTAATTAACCAATCCATGATGCCATGGCCGCATGGTCAAGCGTCCGCGTAATCCGAGTAAACCACCGAAATCTGCGCCGCTCCTCACCGAGGACGATGCCTCTCTGCGCGGTCAGCGGCGCCGTCCTCGTGACCCTGCGCAGCCGACCCTACCTTTTGATGCGATGCCGGACTGGGTGGATCCATGCCTCGCTCTCCTCAAGCCTACGCCGCCGAAGGGCGATAAATGGGCATACGAGGTGAAATGGGACGGCTATCGGATCAGTTGCTACAAGGTCGGCGACAAGGTGACGATCCGCACCCGCCGTGGCCACGACTGGACGCCGTCGTTCCCCGCCGTCGCCGAAGCCGTCGCCAAGCTACCGGTCGGCAGCGCTGTTCTGGATGGCGAAGCTGTCGTTCTCGATGAAGCCGGGCGCTCTGACTACAACGCTCTCATCAAAGCCATCGGCGGAAGATCCGGGAAGAAGGCATCCCGCGACGTTGTCCTGATGGCGTTCGACCTTCTCTATTTCGATGGTCATGACCTCCGGAGGATGGAGCAGGAAGACCGCCGCCATTTCCTTGTCGAACTCATCGGGGAGGAAGCCGACGGCGGGATCCGCTTGTCGCAGGAGATCGAAACCGACGATCCCGACGCGCTGCTAGCGACAGCGTGCGCTCATGATCTCGAAGGCATCATCGCCAAGGATAAGACGGCTCCCTACAAGAGCGGCCGCGGCGGCGAGTGGATCAAGATCAAGTGCATCGCGAGTGACGGCTTCCTGATCGTCGGTTACGAGCCGTCGACGGCTGCGCTCGGAGGCATCGGACGGCTGCTTTTGGCGGCGCGCAAGGGCGACGGTATCGTCTACGTCGGTAGCGTCGGGACCGGTTTCAACAGTCGCAACGCTTCCAGCCAGCGAAAGGAAATGGATGCCCGGGTGATCTCGAAAGCCGCGGTGCCGCTCAAGAAGAAGGGTGTCGTCTGGGTAAAGCCGGAGCTGGTCGCCGAGGTCGAATATCGCGCATGGACATCCGACGGACATCTCCGGCATGCGAGCTTCAAGGGTCTCAGGGACGCGGCCGATGCCGATGATGTCTATGAGGTCGATCCGATCGTAGATCCGTAACCATCACTCCATCATCGCGTTGACTGGGTGTCACTATTCTGGCACCCAGTAGTCATTGAGATTGATGGGGATGACCATGGCTAAGCGAGTTTGGACGACGGACGACTTCCAGAAGTGGCTTTCCGCCTCCGGACTATCGGCTCCGCAGCTTGCCGCCGTCCTCGACGTCTCCGAACGCACAGCCAAGCGCCTCCGCTCTGGCGAGGTCGGCGTCAAAGATCGCATGACAGCACGCGCGCAGGAATGGCTAGGGAATTCCCGAACGACAGTTGGCCGAGATGCCGAACTGCTCGACAGTTACGCCGCACAGGCCGATTGGGCCGATCTCTGCGCTGCTTTTCCTAACGCGCACCTGACGGGCATGCAGTCCGCTATCGCGAGGGGCTGGACGAGCGCCAACTCGCACGGCTTTCGACAGCTTGCACAGCCGGAGCGCATGCCGCAGCCGAAACAATGGGGCGACTACGACCTGGAATGGCTTCCGGGCGTCGACTTGCCGTGGGGTGTTGAAGTCAGGGAAGACACTGACGGTCGGCCGTATCGCGTGGCGTCGGCAGAGAGGACGCTGCTCGAGCTTGCCGTGCATGAAGGCCATATCGGCGAGGACGATGTCGGCGAGCCATACCGCGGTGCCTTCCATCTGTCGGAGCGCGCGCCGGATCGCGGCCTCCTGATCCGGAAAGCGATGGAGCGCGGGCCGCAGGTCGAGGATATCGTGCAGATGTTCCTGAGGAACTACGCGAAGATCTGAATCCTGCCGGCGCGTTTGCGCCATGCACCGCCGACGCAAATCATCTGCTCATGTCACTACGGGACACGGAGAGCGGATATGTCGATACCATGCACAGG
>JAEWOP010000054.1 GCA_023399635.1 Pseudomonadota bacterium | reverse complement strand
TCCTCGCTGTCGGCCTCTACGGCGAGACGCTGCCCAACCAGAATGGCGCTCCAATCCGGCTGGTCGTGCCATGGAAGTACGGCTTCAAGAGCATCAAGTCGATCGTCAAGATCTCGCTGGTCGAGGAGCAGCCACAGACAACCTGGAAGAATTCCAACGCACGCGAATACGGCTTCTATTCCAACGTGAACCCTGAGGTTGATCATCCGCGTTGGAGCCAGGCGACAGAGCAGCGGATAGGTGAAGGCGGCTTCTTCGCCGTCGCAAACCGCCCCACGCTGCCCTTCAATGGATATGGCGAGGAGGTGGCGAGCCTTTATGCGGGCATGGATCTGAGAGCCAACTTCTGATGCTCGCCGTCCCCTCCCTGCCCCGCAGACTACACGGCCCCAGCATCTGGGCGCTGTATGTCGTCGGTCTCATTCCGGCGGTGTGGTACTTCTACCTCGGCGCAACCGGAGGTCTGGGCGTCAACCCCGTCAAGACGTTCGAGCACCTCCTCGGCATCTGGGCGCTCCGTCTCATCATTGCGACACTCATAGTCACGCCGCTGCGCGACCTCTTCGGCATCAACTGGCTGCGCTACAGGCGGGCACTCGGTCTCCTCGCCTTCTACTACGTCATGATGCATTTTGCGGTGTGGCTGATCCTTGATCGGGGGCTCGATTTAAGCTCCATTGGCGCAGACATCGCCAAGCGGCCCTACATCACCATCGGCATGGTATGCCTTGTATCGCTCTTGCCGCTCGCTCTCACGTCTAACAACTGGTCGATCAGACGGCTCGGGCCGCGCTGGAGCAAGCTGCACGCCTTGATCTATCCAGTGGCGCTCGGCGGCGCCCTGCATTACCTTCTGGCGGTAAAGTCGGTGACGCTGCAGCCCTTCGTCCACATCGCGCTGGTGGCCCTGCTGCTTGTCTACCGACCGCTGCGCAAACCGTTTCTTGCCTGGAAGCGTGGTCCTTCGCCAAGGGCGGCACGCGCGGCACGATAATCGCAGCAGCCTGTCAGACAGACCGCATCAGACCGCCATCGACCTTGATGTTCTGACCCGTGATGTAACCCGCGGCCGGCGACGCGAGGAAGGCGACGGTTGCAGCGATCTCTTCGCTGGTGCCGTATCGCTTCATCGGCACGCTCTCGCGCCGTTCGTCCGTGCCAGGGAGGCTGTCGATCCAGCCGGGAAGAACATTGTTCATGCGGACATTGTCTGCAGCATAGGTATCGGCGAAAAGCTTCGTGTAGGCCGCAAGTCCGGCGCGAAAGACAGCCGAGGTGGGAAACATCGCCGTGGGCTCGAAGGCCCAGGCCGTCGAGATGTTGACGATGCTGCCAACCTTCTGCGCCTGCATGATGGGGGCCACCAAGCGAACAGAACGGATGACGTTCATCAGATAAACGTCGAGACCCGCATGCCACTGCTCATCCGTGATCTCGATGATTTGTGCGCGCGGACCGTGGCCGGCGCTGTTGACCAGCACGTCCACGCGCCCCCATCGCGTCATGACCTCGTCGACAAGCTGCTTCAGGTCATCATTGGACTGGTTGGAGCCGGTGATGCCAATGCCGCCGAGTTCCGTAGCCAGCGCCTCTCCCTTCCCCGAGGAGGACAGGATGGCAATCTTATAGCCGTCGGCCGCCAGCCGCTTAGCTGAAGCTGCTCCCATGCCACTGCCGCCCGCCGTGATGATTGCTATCTTTTCCATCGACTCACCCCTCCTGCCCGGTTCCGAACCCAGAGAGTTAGCCTCGGCGGCTTGTTGCTGCAATGGACCTCACCGAACTGATCCTTCTTAAGACCAGCCAAAGAAAAAGCCGGGCGTTTCCACCCGGCTTTTCAAGACGTCATCTCAAGGATGATTAGGCAGCTTCGGCAGCGTCCGCTTCAGCAGCAACGCGAGCCTTGTCGGCTGCGCCCTTAGCATTGACGTCGCGCTCGACGAACTCGATCACGGCGAGCGGGGCGTTGTCGCCCTGACGGAAGCCCGCCTTCATGATGCGCAGGTAGCCGCCGTTACGGGTTGCGTAACGGGACGCAATTGCGTCGAACAGCTTCTTGACGGCATCCTGGTCCTGGATCTGCGAGATCGCCTGACGGCGAGCGTGCAGGTCACCACGCTTGCCGAGGGTGACGAGCTTCTCGACGATCGGACGCAGGTCCTTCGCCTTCGGCAGGGTGGTCACGATCTGCTCATGCGTGATGAGCGAAGCCGCCATGTTGGCGAACATTGCCTTACGATGGCTGGCGGTGCGGTTAAGCTTGCGGCCGGAATTTCCGTGGCGCATGTCTGGTCTCCTTCACTTGCGGGCATTCGCCTGCAGTCTGACTAGTTAGTATTGGTCTTCGTAACGCTTGGCGAGATCTTCGATGTTTTCCGGCGGCCATGCGGGAACTTCCATGCCAAGATGGAGCCCCATGGATGCGAGAACTTCCTTGATCTCGTTCAGCGACTTGCGACCGAAATTCGGAGTGCGCAGCATTTCCGCCTCGGTCTTCTGGATGAGGTCGCCGATATAAACGATGTTGTCGTTCTTCAGGCAGTTCGCCGAACGGACCGAAAGCTCCAGTTCGTCGACCTTCTTGAGGAGTGCCGGGTTGAACGCCAGCTCCGTGACCGACTCTTCCTCGATATCCTTCTGCGGCTCGTCGAAGTTGACGAATACGCCGAGCTGGTCCTGGACAAACCGAGCAGCGAACGCGACAGCATCCTCACCCGTCACAGAGCCATCCGTCTCAATGGTCATGGACAGCTTGTCGTAGTCGAGAACCTGTCCTTCGCGGGTGTTTTCCACCTTGTAGGACACCTTCTTGCCCGGCGAGTAGAGGCTGTCGACCGGAATGAGCCCGATCGGAGCATCTTCGGCACGGTTGCGTTCGGCAGGAACATAGCCCTTGCCGTTGTTGACCGTGAATTCCATGCGAATCTCCGCGCCCTCGTCGAGGGTGCAGATCACGTGGTCGGGGTTGAGGATCTCGATGTCGCCAACCGTCTGGATGTCACCAGCAGTCACCGCACCTGGGCCCTGCTTGCGTACAACCATGCGCTTTGCGTCGTCGCCATCCATCTTGATGGCGATTTCCTTGATGTTGAGCACGATGTCCGTCACATCTTCCCGAACGCCGGGGATGGAAGAGAACTCGTGCAGAACGCCGTCGATCTGAACGGCGGTGACAGCAGCACCACGCAGCGACGACAACAGTACCCGGCGCAACGCATTGCCGAGCGTCAGGCCAAAGCCACGCTCAAGCGGTTCTGCGACGAGGGTAACCTTTGTGCGGCCGGACGAGGTGAACTCCACCTTGTTCGGCTTGATCAGTTCCTGCCAGTTCTTCTGGATCATGTTTTAAACCTTCCGTTCGTTGCCACTATTCAATCGTGACAACCGAGCATGAGAAGCACCGAGTGAGGCATTGCCATTCGGCGGTACGGCAAAACCGCCAAACTTCGCGAACGAAGTGAGGCGGCATTACGCAAGTTCAATGCAGCCTGACCTGACGGCCGGCGCACCCGATGATTAAACGCGGCGCTTCTTGCGCGGACGGCAACCATTGTGCGGGATCGGGGTCACGTCACGGATCGAAGTGATCATGAAGCCGGCAGCCTGAAGGGCGCGAAGAGCCGACTCACGACCGGAACCGGGGCCGCAGACTTCAACTTCCAGCGACTTCATGCCGTGCTCCTGAGCCTTCTTGGCGCAGTCTTCGGCGGCGATCTGAGCGGCGAATGGGGTCGACTTGCGCGATCCCTTGAAACCCTTTGCACCAGCAGACGACCAGGCAATCGCGTTGCCCTGTGCATCAGTGATGGTGATCATGGTGTTGTTGAACGTCGAGTTTACATGGGCAACGCCCGACGTGATGTTCTTGCGTTCGCGACGGCGGACGCGTGCGGCTTCCTTGGCCATAGTCTTCCTTTCGTTGATCTCGTCACCGCCGTAGTTCCAGCGGCTCCACCGGAACAAGACCGAAGCCCCGCTCCAAACTCAAAAAGAGGCCAGCGACCGAACGCCAGCCTCCCCTACCCGAAAATCGGGAACTTACTTCTTCTTACCGGCAATTGCCTTCGCCGGACCCTTGCGGGTGCGGGCGTTGGTGTGCGTGCGCTGGCCGCGGACCGGTAGGCCACGACGATGGCGCAGGCCGCGGTAGCAGCCGAGGTCCATCAGACGCTTGATGTTCATCGATGTTTCGCGACGAAGGTCACCTTCGACCTGATAATCGCGGTCGATGGTTTCGCGGATCTGAAGAACTTCTGCGTCCGTCAGCTGATGGACGCGACGTTCAGCCGGAATACCGACCTTCTCGACGATTTCCTGAGCGAATTTCGTGCCGATCCCGTGAATATACGTCAACGCGATAACAACGCGCTTCGCAGTCGGGATGTTGACGCCAGCGATACGTGCCACGCCTATTCTCCTTGGTTCCAGTTGCCATCCGGCAAGTGGTACTTCTTCCATGAGAGCAGCCGAACTACGGCCGCCAGTTCAAATCTCATCCGAAACAGGTCGAACGACCGGATTCGGAAACCCTCATCGGGACATCCGCACCGATCGCATTGCTGTCGCGAGTTGGCGCGGTGTTAGCGGAATCGGTTAAAAAACGCAACCGGCACCGCCAAGATTCTTTCAGACGCGACCGCAGCTCAAAGCGCTGCAAGCACCGTCTCTATTTCTGCCGTTACGGCATCCATCTCCGCCATGCCATCGACTGTCTTCAGCTTACCTTTGGCATAGTAATAGCCGATCAGCGGTGAGGTTTCCTTGTAGTAGACCTCCAGACGCTGGGTCATTGTCTCGGCATTGTCGTCCGGACGCCGCTTGAAGTGGGTCGAACCGCACTTGTCGCAAACACCCTCACTGGCAGGTTTCTTGTCCGTATCGTGGTAGACGGACCCGCACTCGGCGCAGGAATAGCGTCCGGCGACCCGGCGAACCAGTTCCTTGTCGTCTACCCGCAGTTCGATCACCGCGGACAGATCAAGTCCCTTGTTCTGCAACATCCGCTCGGTGGCATCCGCCTGCACCAGCGTGCGCGGAAAACCGTCGAGGATAAAGCCGTCGGCACAATCAGGTTGATCGATTCGCTCCGACACGATGGCGATGACGATGTCGTCGGATACCAGTTTTCCGGCATCCATGACTTCCTTGGCGCGCTTGCCGACGTCGGTCTGAGCCGCCACGGCTGCACGTAGCATGTCACCGGTAGAGAGCTGGGGTATCCCGTGCTTCTCCACGATCCGCTGGGCTTGAGTTCCCTTCCCCGCGCCCGGCGGCCCCAAAAGTATCAGTCTCATCGTCCCCTCTTTCCTCCGCGCAACTTCGACTTCTTGATCAGACCTTCATACTGCTGGGCGATCAGGTGACCCTGGATCTGCGCCACCGTATCGAGGGTTACACTGACCACGATCAAAAGCGAAGTACCACCAAGGGCTAACGGTACGCCTGTGCGCGCAATCAACAGCTCAGGAAGAACACAGACGAAGACGAGGTAAGCCGCACCGACCACGGTGATCCGGGTGAGAACATAGTCGATGTATTCGGCAGTCCGTTCACCGGGACGGATCCCCGGAATGAAGCCGCCGTGCTTCTTGAGGTTGTCGGCCGTGTCCTTCGGATTGAAGACGATCGCGGTGTAGAAGAAGGCGAAGAAGGCGATCAGCAACCCGTAGAGAACCATGAAGGCGGGCTGCCCGTGGCCCAGAGATGCAATGATCGTCGTTGCCCAACCCGGCAGTTCCGAATTACCAGCGAAGCCCGCAGCCGTTGCCGGCAGAAGCAGAAGCGACGACGCGAAGATTGCCGGAATCACACCTGCGGTGTTCAGCTTGAGCGGCAGGTGCGAGCTGTCGCCCTGGAACATGCGGTTACCAACCTGACGCTTCGGATACTGGATCAGAAGCCGTCGCTGAGCACGCTCAACAAACACGATCAGCATGATCACCGCGATCGCAACGACGATGACCAGAAGGATCAGCGCTGTGGAAAGCGCGCCTGTCCGTCCGAGTTCGAGCGTGCCGGCAAGTGCCGTTGGCAGCGCCGCCACAATGCCCGCGAAGATGATCAGCGAAATGCCGTTGCCGATGCCGCGCGCAGTGATCTGCTCGCCCAGCCACATCAGGAACATGGTGCCGCCCAACAGGGTAACAACCGTGGAAATGCGGAAGAACCAGCCCGGATCAACGACCAGTCCGTTGCCGCTTTCGAGGCCAGCGGCAATCCCGTAGGCCTGGAGCGTACCGAGAAGAACGGTACCATAGCGGGTATACTGGTTGATGACCTTGCGGCCCTGCTCGCCTTCCTTCTTCAGTGCCTCAAGCGATGGCACGACAGAAGTCATCAGCTGCACGATGATCGATGCAGAGATATAGGGCATGATGCCAAGGGCGAAGATCGCCATGCGCTCCACCGCGCCGCCGGCAAACATGTTGAAGAGACCGAGGATGCCTCCGGCCTGGCCACGGAAGGCCTGGGCATAGGCTTCAGGGTTGAGCCCGGGCAGCGGAATATGCGTGCCAAGCCTGTAGACCAGCAGCGCCGCCAGCGTGAACCACAGCCGCTTCTTGAGATCCTCCGCCTTGGCGAAGGTCGAAAAATTGAGGTTGGAGGCAAGTTGTTCCGCTGCAGAAGCCATGCATTTCTCCGCCTGACAAATTCCGGCGGCGGGAAAAGGCCGGGCCCGGAAAGCAGTCAAAAATTCAGTTTCTGAAAACGGGCGGGGATCGCAAATTCAAGCGGTGCCTCACCCTGTCTTCCGTATGGTTCCGGAAAGCGCGACCGTGCGATCGGTCCCGGAATCGTGAGGCTCACATATGGGAGCAAAATCGCCCGGTGTGAAGCACTCCGGGCGATCTATCCTGACTTACTCGGCAGCAGCAGCTTCTGGAAGCTTGATGGAGCCGCCGGCCTTCTCGATCTTCTCGACGGCAGCCTTGGAGGCGCCGGCGGCTTCGATCGTGACCTTTGCCGACAGTTCGCCGTCGGACAGAACCCGGACGCCGTCCTTCGGGCGACGGATCACGCCGGCAGCCTTGAGGGCAGCCGCGTCGATTGTTGCCTTCGGGTCGAGCTTCTTGGCATCAATCGCAGCCTGGATCCGGCCAACCGACACGGTGACGAAGTCGGATGCGAAGATGTTGTTGAAGCCGCGCTTCGGAAGGCGACGATAGATCGGCATCTGGCCGCCTTCGAAGCCGTTGATGGAAACGCCGGAACGAGCCTTCTGACCCTTCACACCGCGACCACCGGTCTTGCCGGAGCCGGAGCCGATACCCCGACCAACGCGCTTGCGGCTCTTGGTAGAACCTTCGTTGTCTTTGATTTCATTCAGTTTCATGATGACTTCCCCCGTCTCACTTCTCGTCGACGACGCGAACGAGATGCTGGACAGCACGGATCATACCACGAACCGAAGGAGTATCCTCCAGGGTGCGGACCCGGTGCATCTTGTTGAGCCCAAGGCCGATCAGCGTCTGGCGCTGCACAGCGGGGCGGCGGATGGGGCTACCGATCTGCTCGACCGTAACCGTCTTTTTGGCTTCTGCCTGAGTAGCTTTCTTGGCCATGATCGCTCTCCTTATTCTTCCGCAGAATTACCGGAAGCGGCGCGGCGAGCCTGGAGCGTTGCGTACTTGAGGCCACGCTGAGCTGCTACGTCCTTCGGATGTACCTGATGCTTCAGAGCGTCGAACGTCGCACGAACCATGTTGTATGGGGTCGAGGAGCCGGTCGACTTGGCAACAACGTCATGAACGCCGAGCGTTTCGAAAACGGCACGCATCGGACCGCCGGCGATGATACCGGTACCAGCCTTGGCAGCACGCAGCAGAACCTTACCGGCGCCGTGACGGCCGTTGACGTCGTGATGAAGCGTACGACCATCGCGCAGCGGCACGAAAATCAGATCGCGCTTGGCAGACTCGGTCGCCTTGCGGATTGCTTCTGGCACTTCGCGCGCCTTGCCGTGACCAAAGCCAACGCGGCCCTTCTGGTCGCCGACGACGACGAGGGCTGCGAAGCCGAAGCGACGGCCACCCTTGACAACTTTGGCGACGCGGTTGATCGCGACCAGCTTGTCGACGAATTCGCTATCGCGTTCTTCACGGTTCTGGCGATCGTCGCGAGAACCTCTTCTTTCCTGTGCCATTGTCCTTTTCCTTTTTCTTTTCCGGGTGCAACGGGCAGTTTCTGGGAGCCAACCATCCTCGCCTCAAGGGCCAGGACGGGACGACTGTGAGTGCGGACGAAACCGCGGTTTGCCCGGCACCTCCTAAAAGAGCACCGGGCAAATTCGTTAGAAGCTCAGACCGCCTTCGCGGGCAGCTTCGGCCAGAGCCTTGATGCGGCCATGGTAGATAAAGGCGCCGCGATCAAACACGACTTCCTTCACGCCGGCCTTTGTTGCACGTTCCGCCACCAACTTGCCGACGGCAGACGCTGCTTCAACATCAGCGCCAGTCTTGAGCTTCGAGCGCAGATCAGCATCGAGTGTGGAGGCGGCAGCAAGTGTGCGGCCGGCCACGTCGTCGATGACCTGGACATAGATGTTCTTCGACGAGCGATGAACCGACAGGCGCGGACGGCCATTGGCAACCGCCTTGATCTGGCGGCGCACACGGCTCGCGCGCTTTGAAAGTGCTTCTTTCCTGCTAGCCATTTCGCTTGATCCTTACTTCTTCTTGCCTTCCTTGCGGACGATCCGTTCCTCGGCGTACTTGACGCCTTTGCCCTTGTAGGGCTCGGGACCGCGGTATTCGCGGATTTCCGCGGCTACCTGACCGACCTGCTGCTTATTGATGCCGGTGACGACGATTTCCGTCGGCTTCGGCACGGCAATCGAAATGCCCTGCGGCGGTTCATAAACGACGTCATGGCTGAAGCCGAGCGCCAGCTGCAGGTTCTTGCCCTGCAGCGAAGCACGATAGCCGACGCCGTTGATTTCGAGCTTGCGCTCGAAGCCGTCTTTAACGCCCTTGAAGATGTTCTCGATCATCGTGCGAGACATGCCCCACTTGGAACGGGCGTCCTTGCTGTCGTTGATCGGGGTTACCGAAACGGCGTTGTCATTGAGTTCAAGCTTCACTTCGTCATTCGCTACGAAGACGAGCTCGCCCTTCGGGCCCTTGGCAGTCACTTTCTGGCCATCAACCGAGGCCGTAACACCAGCAGGAACCGGAACGGGCTTCTTACCGATACGAGACATGTTTTTGTCCTGTCTGTTCGCTATGGAGATCCCTGCCCTGTCTTAGAAGACAGAGCAAAGAACCTCGCCACCAACGTTCTGTTCGCGAGCCTGGTGATCGGCCATCACGCCCTTCGGAGTCGAAAGGATGGTGATGCCGAGGCCGTTCGCGACCTGCGGAATGGACTTAACCGAGACATAAACTCGGCGGCCCGGCTTGGACACGCGGCCGATCTCACGGATCACCGACGCGCCTTCGTAGTACTTCAGTTCGATTTCGATCTCAGACTTGCCGTTACCGTAATCAACTTCCGAATAGCCGCGGATGTAGCCTTCAGCCTGCAGCACGTCGAGAACGCGAGCGCGGAGCCGGGAGGCTGGCGTCGTGACGGTCGACTTGCGACGAGCGGCACCATTGCGGATGCGGGTGAGCATATCACCCAGGGGATCAGTCATGGTCATCTAACGATCTCCTTACCAGCTCGACTTGACGATGCCCGGCACCTTGCCGAGGTTACCCAGCTCACGAAGTGCGATACGCGACATCTTGAGCTTGCGGTAGAATGCGCGCGGACGGCCTGTGACTTCGCAACGGTTACGGATGCGGGTCTTGGAACCATCGCGCGGCAGAGCGGCGAGTGTCAGGGTGGCCTGGAACCGCTCTTCGATCGAGAGGCTCTGGTTCATGATGGTTGCCTTCAGGGCTGCACGCTTTGCGGCCTGAGTGGCAACGGTCTTGCGGCGGCGCTTGTTCTTTTCAACTGCGCTAGTCTTCGCCATATCGGAGTTCCTTTTCTACGCTCGTCGTTACGGTTACTGACGGAACGGGAAGTTGAACTCTTTCAGAAGAGCCCGCGCTTCGTCGTCGGTCCTAGCCGTCGTGCAAACGATGATGTCCATGCCCCACATCTGATCAACCTTGTCGTAGTTGATCTCAGGGAACACGATGTGCTCCTTGATGCCCATGGCGAAGTTGCCACGGCCGTCAAAGCTCTTCGGATTCAAGCCGCGGAAGTCGCGAACGCGCGGAAGCGCGATGTTGATCAGGCGGTCGAGGAATTCGTACATGCGTGCGCCGCGCAAGGTAACCTTGGCGCCGATCGGCATGCCTTCGCGGACCTTGAAGCCTGCGATGGAGTTGCGGGCCCGGGTGATGACCGGCTTCTGGCCGGCGATCGCTGCCAGATCAGCTGCAGCAACCGTGGGCTTCTTGGAGTCGGCAGTCGCCTCGCCTACGCCCATGTTGATCACGATCTTTTCCAGCTTCGGGATCATCATGTCGTTGCTGTAGGAGAGCTGCTCCTTCAGTGCGCCGCGGATGCGGGATACGTATTCGGTCTTGAGCCGCGGCTCATACTTTGCCTCAGCCATCGATCACGTCTCCCGTACGCTTGGCAACTCGCACCTTCTTCCCGTCAACAACCTGGAAGCCAACGCGGGTCGGCTTGCCATCCTTCGCGGCAATCGCGAGGTTTGACAGGTGGATGGATGCTTCCTTGTTGATGATGCCGGCTTCCTGCGTCTGCGTTTGACGCTGGTGGCGCTTCACCATGTTGATGCCGCGCACAATTGCACGGTCTTCCTTAGGCATAACCTGGAGGACTTCGCCGGTGCGGCCCTTGTCCTTGCCGGTCAATACGACGACACTGTCGCCCTTGCGGATCTTCTGCATCGGTATCGCTCCCTTAGAGTACTTCTGGAGCCAGCGAGATGATCTTCATGTGGTTCTTGGCGCGGAGTTCGCGCGGAACTGGTCCGAAGATACGGGTACCGATAGGCTCTTTCTTGTTGTCGATTAGCACCGCTGCGTTGTTGTCGAAGCGGATGACGCTGCCGTCGGCACGACGGATGTCCTTGGCGGTACGCACAACCACCGCCTTCATCACATCGCCCTTCTTCACGCGGCCGCGCGGGATAGCTTCCTTGATCGACACGACGATGACGTCGCCGATCGAAGCGTATTTGCGCTTGGAGCCGCCCAGCACCTTGATGCACATGACACGACGTGCGCCGGAATTATCCGCCACGTCGAGGTTTGTTTGCATCTGAATCATGTCAGGTCGCCTTTTTCTAATGACCGGAACGACCG
>JAEWOP010000253.1 GCA_023399635.1 Pseudomonadota bacterium | reverse complement strand
TATGTACAACAACCAAACCGATAGTATGGAAGCAGCGAAGACGCCGATGCCGTAAAGCAGGCTGAGCGCGGGCTGTCGCCACAGATCTGCCCAGCCCAGTTTGAGCCAAAGGAGAGCAGCATCATTTGGTAGATTACGCATCCAATAAGGATTTCGCGTCTCCTCTATCGTCGAGGTCTCGCTCAGAAGCCCATATGTCTTGCCTGCACCCTTCATCCTTGGCCTCCTTGCCGCGACGCGATCAACATGAGGATTTCGCTGCCCGGTACTGACCGGGCAAGACGCCTTCGGCTTTCAGATGTTCGACGCAGCCCGGATCGCTTTCAAAGGCAACGTAGATGAAATGGACATTGGCGAGAATAAACGCTGCCAATGCGATGCCGATTGTCGTCCAAATCGACCAGTGCGCGGATCGCGTCATGGTTTTTCGACCCCAAGATCGTTGACGTAGAGCGCCAAAATCTTGATCTCTGCTGGCGTTAAACGTTCATCCCACGTGGGCATATGACCCTTACGGCCTCCATGGATCGAGGTGATGAGCGTTTGCATGTCGCCCCCATACACCCAGTAGTCATCCGTGAGATTTGGCGCCCCCATATCCTGGCTTCCCTTGGCATCTTCTCCGTGACAAGCCGCGCAGTTTGCCAGGAAGGTTTCACGGCCCGCCTGTAGGGACTCCGCCTTGTCGGGAGTCGAAGCGTCTGGGTTGCTCAAGGAATGAACATAGAGCGCCACGTTACGCACCTCGGTGCGCTCAAGCATCTGGTCCCGCCCAAACGCCGGCATCTCGGCCATGCGACTTTCTCCATGAGGCGAGTTGATACCGACCCTCAGCGTCTCCGCGATGTTTTCGGGACCACCGCCCCAGAGCCAGTCATCATCCGTGAGATCGGGGTAGTTGAAGCGGCCTGTGCCGTCGGTTCCGTGACATACTGCGCAGTTATCGCCAAACAGCTGTCTGCCTGACGCCCTGACATATTCCATCAGGTTCTGGTCCGTGATGATCTCGTCAAAGCTCTTGCTCTCGATCGCGTCGGTCCATCCTGCGCGGGATACCTGAGCCTCAGTTATCTTCTGCTCGACTTCCTTGTGCTGGTCGGTGCCCAGTACCCCCTTCGTATAGGTCGTGCCAATCGGCCAGGTGGGCATGAGCACCCACCAGAGGAGTGCGAAAAGATGCGTCACCACCAGGAAAATCAGAACGCCGCGAGGCACTGGAGTGTCTAGTTCCTTGATGCCGTTCCATTCGTGGCCGGTCGTCTTCCTGCCGCTGACGGGGTCGATCTCTTCTACGTCCATGGCCTGTCGTCCTTGTCGAGAATGTCCTTCTTGGCCCGATCGAAACGCCGCTTGTTCGAGGGCCAGAACGTGTAGATCAGCACTCCTACGGAAAACGCGATCAGGTAAAACAAGCCCCAGCTCTTGGAAAAGGCGACAAGTGTTTCGTGGCTAAGGTCCATGTCACTCTCCTTGGCCTAGTTGTTCGGGTCCGGAGGATCTTCGGTCGCGGCCGTACCCTGATAGGCAGCATCGGTCAGCCGTCCGAGCACCTGGAGGTAAGCCACCAGCGCATCCATTTCGGTAAGGCGTGTGGTGACGCCGTCGAATGTGCTGACTTGCGTCTTCTCACCATATCGCTCGGTTACACCGGAAGCCTGATCGGAATCAGGCGAAGCCTGTCCCAAGGCATCCCGTGCCGCGTTGACCACCATGTCATCCGTATAAGGAACACCCAGGGTTTGCTGTGCCTTGAGATGAAGGTGAAGGTCGTTCGTGCGCAAATCGTTCCGGGCGAGCCAGGAATAAGCGGGCATGTTCGACTGGGGAACCACGTCGCGCGGGTTTGTCAGGTGCGCGACATGCCAGAAATCGGAGTACTTGCCTCCCACACGGGCGAGGTCGGGACCCGTCCGCTTCGATCCCCAGAGCATAGGGCGATCATACTTCGATTCAACAGCGAGGGAGTACGGGCCATAGCGTTCCACGTCGTCGCGAAGCGTACGGATCATCTGGCTGTGACAGGCATAGCACCCTTCGCGGATGTAGATGTTTCTCCCGGCAAGCTCCAGAGGGGTGTAGAGCCGCATGTCCTCCACGTTTTCGACAGTGTCGTCTATCGTGAACAGCGGAGCGATCTCCACAATGCCGCCGACGCTGGCAGCGGCGATGATCGCGAAGACGAAGCCCATTGCCGTCCGCTCAAGCTTTCTGTGAAAGAGTTCTCTCATCAGCCTACTCCGCCGGGCTTGCGGGAGCGTTTGGGTTCACCACCAGCACATCATCCTCCGCCTTAAGCACAGGCGCGCCCCGTGCCGTCATCCAGATATTATAGCAAGCGACCAAGGCGCCGATCAGGAAGAGCAGACCTCCGACCGTTCGAGAGATGTAGTAGGGATACATCGCCACCAGCGAGTCGATGAAGGAATACGCAAGCGTGTTCTGTTCTGTATAGGTCCGCCACATCAGGCCCTGGATGATCCCGGAATTCCACATCGCAAAGACGTAGATCAGGGTCCCGGCGAGCGCGAGCCAGAAGTGGACTTCAACAAGCCGAGCCGAGTACATGCGTTCCCGCTTCCAAATCCCCGGGACCAGCGTGTAAAGCGAGCCAAAAGTAATCATCGCAACCCAGCCAAGTGCTCCCGCATGGACATGGCCAACTGTCCAGTCGGTGTAGTGCGACAGGGAATTCACCGGCCTGATCGCCATGAACGATCCCTCGAATGTAGAGAGGCCGTAAAAGATCGCCGCCACGAAAATGAAGCGGAGAGTGGCATCGTCACGAACCTTGTGCCATGCCCCGTTCAGGGTCAGAAGCGCGTTGCCGGCGGAGGCCCATGACGGGACCAGCAACATGACAGAGAACGTCATGCCGAGATTTTGGACCCAGTGGGGCAGGGCTGTGTAATGCAGATGGTGGGATCCCGCCCACATATAGAAGAACGTGATACCCCAGAAGCTAAGGATGGAAAGCCGGTAGGAGAAAATCGGCCGATCCGCACGCTTCGGAAGGTAGTAGTACAGCATCGCCAGGAACCCTGCTGTGAGGAAGAAGGCGACTGCGTTGTGTCCATACCACCACTGGACCATCGCATCCTGCACGCCCGCCCATACCGTATAGCTCTTGGCTTGGCTGAAGGAGATAGGGATGGCTATGTTGTTGACGATGTGAAGCATCGCGACAACAAGGATGAAGGCCATGTAGTACCAGTTGGCCACGTAGATGTGCGGTTCCTTGCGCCGTGCCAGAGTGCGGATGTACAGGATGAAGTAGGTGACCCAGACCACCACCAGCCAGATATCCGCATACCACTCCGCCTCGGCATACTCCTTGGACTGGGTGAGGCCCATGAGGTAGCCGGTGACGGCTAGGATGCAGAAGAGGTTAAAGCCGAAGATAACAAACCACGGGCTGAACTGGTCAGCGAGCCTTGCCCGCGATGTGCGCTGGACAACATGGAAGGATGTAGCAATCAAGGCATTGCCGCCGAACCCGAAGATCACGCCCGTAGTATGCGCGGGCCTGATTCTTCCAAAACTGGTCCAGGCGGTATCGAAGTTCAGAGATGGCCAAGCAAGTTGTGCGGCCGCCCATACGCCGAAGAACATCCCGATGACCGCCCATATCATCGTCATGACCACGCCGACCTTTATGGGGTCGTCGTAGAACCGGGTGAGTCGTTCAGCGCCTGGCTCGCGTTCGAAGAAATATGAAATCACGAGGACCAGAAGCGCCCCGCTGTAAAGGAAGACGATCAGTCCATGCACGCCCAGTGGGTCGGCGCGACCGGCGGCGGCCATGGCTATACCGAGGATTGCTAGTGCGGTCAGGACGACGGCGGCGAGCTGTCTCTCCCCTGAAGTCAAGTTGGCGACCAAAACATCTCCTCCATCATTTCGAAGCGGCTGAAACGAACGTTCGCCTTTCTGACATAGCACCCGAGCCGGGAGGGGCAAGTTATTTAAGCCCATTCTTTCCAAGCCCTCTTGCTCCTGCCAGGCAGTCTGCCCGAAGTGAAGCAAGAACGATGATGACTATCGTCGCTCGATCTCCAGTGTTCCCTTGAGCTTCACGAGGTCGAAGTCAGACACGCGAACTTCAATTTCGACGGCCCATGTCCCTGGGACCGGGAATGGCACCTGCCTTGCTACCCATGTGCCGGATCCAGCGAAACCTGCCGCCCGCACGACAGGAGCAAGTGCTGTCCCCGGAGGCGTCATCAGAAGTTTTACCGAACGTGCCTCCATGGACGACGGGGCGGACGATATGAGCCTGACCGAGATGTCGGAGGTTCCCGCTCGGGGATCTTCTATGGTGACTTCGGCCGCAAGCGAGGGACCCTGCAACAGCAGTTCCATACCCGTGGTCGGCTGATGAGCAAGCGCGCGTGGCGGTGGCGTGAAGCGCCAAGCGGACACCAGAACTAGGATGATCACGGCGAGGACCAGCTCGAGGGCGATGCCTCTGCGCATCTGCGACAGTGCCTTCGGTCTACCTGCGGCGGCCGGGGCCGTCAGAATCCACCTGTTCCAACTGGCAACACCAAATAGAATAACAACCAGTGCAAGCTTGCAGGCGAAGATCAACCCGTAAGGCGACCACCAGCTTGGCCCCGGAGTGCCGAGTTGCAGAACGGCGAGTACCGTTCCGGAAACAAGAAGCGGAAGGACGGCATAAGGAATAGAGCGCGAGAAGTTGATGAGGCTCGGAGTTGCCTCCCGGCGCGCAAGTCTCAGGAGGAGCACCAGTGGGACCAGTGCTCCGATCCACCAAGTGACGGTAATTACATGAACGAATAGTGCAGTCGCGGCGAGCCAACGCGGTTCGGCCACGCTTGCGTGTCCACTGAAGCAAACACAAAAACCCAGGAGCGTCAGAGCAACGACGTTGGCCAGGACGCTGAGCCTATTGCCGCGGGCCTCCAGAGCAAGGAGTGCGCTCGCCATGGAGCAGGCCGAGACGATTGCGGTGGTTGCGAACGGGCTGCGCAATCCGGAGAGCCAGGTCTCAACGTTAAAGAGAGCCGGAAGGCCGAGCCCCAGAAGGTCAAGGCCTTGCAGTCCCACTACCAGAGGCGCGGCTAACAGACCAGATCCCAGCGCTATGCGCACCCAAATTGCCCCGCCGCGAGGAAGTTGCTTCGCCAGAATACGGAACGCCGCTCCTCCGACGCCGAACACGAGGCTTCCCAACAACACAAGCCGCATCAACCAAATCGAGAAGGCGACGGCGCGGTGCTCGTTTGACTGTATGGTCTGTGCTGTTCCGGTTGGCTTGCCGATCGCGAAGAAAGTTGTCGCCGCTATCGGGTGGCCGTCGTCGGAAACCACGCGCCAGCTTACGGCATAGCTCCCGCCTTCAAGCCGGAGGGCAGTTCTATCGTAACAACCTCCCCAGCTGCCTGAGAGCGCTGCAGTGCGACGGTCTCGCCGGTCGGATGGACAAGCGCAGACGCAAGGAGCGAGACAGGTTCATTGAAGTGCAACGAGATTGTCGACGGCGGCTTGTCGAGCACTTCGCCGTCGGCAGGCGTTGAGGCGACTAGCGTCGCATGGGAATATGCTCGCTCAACCCCAGCGCCCCAAATTGCTATGGCTGCCGCCAACACCAAGAACAGGTGCCTGGTGGCAGCCATAACATCTGGCCATCTCGTGGAAAACGTCATGCCCGTTGATCAGTGGGCATGTTCCGCCGGCGGGCCAAGCGTTACGAAGGGTGCCGGGAATTCGACGTCGTGATCGCCGGACTGGTCGATCCACGCATCTTCGGTGTCGCCACAGGATTGGATAACGGGGAAGAAGATCCTGGTGCCTTCTTTTGCGTCCGAGTCAAAGGTTCCTCTGAAGGCGAACTCATCGAAGAAGTCATCCGGCAGGCTTCCCCCGCTCCAGCTGATTTCCTTGACCCCTTCCGTGAGCTCGTTTCCATGGCTGGAATAGGGCTTGTCATATTCTCCAATGACGGTGTCGATCTTCCACCCAGCCTTCTGCATTGGTTTTACGTTGTAAAACCCCTCTGGGATACGAACGCGGATGCTTGTCGTCGCTTCCCCACCGCACCCATGGCCAACTACGAGAACCGCCCGGTAGGTCGCTCCCGCCTGAGCTTGTTTTTCCTGCAGGACGATATGAGCCTGGGCACCAGACGAAAGCGTAAGGGCGAGAGCTGAAACCGCAGCTGCGACCGAAGTAGCCTTCATGATTTCCTCCATCAGAAGTGTGCTTAGTTCTTGGGCGGGACTTCCAGCTTGAATGGGATGGTTTGAACCTCTCCGCCTCCCATGAATTCGATCCATAGCGCGTAGGTGCCGGGGGCCGGCGGCGTGACGAACAGGTCCATCTCTGCTGAGATCGGTGTGGATGAAGCAAGGGCACCATGATCCGAATGGCCCGCGCCATGTCCAACTACGTCATGTCCACCAGCGTCATGTCCAGGTGTTGCGTGATTTCCTGCAGAATCCGCACGCGGTGCCGTATGACCGCCGTGTGCTGCAT
>JAEWOP010000226.1 GCA_023399635.1 Pseudomonadota bacterium | reverse complement strand
GACGGAAACGGTCCCTGCGGGTGTGACGAGCAAGCCTTTCGCCAGGTGCTCGGCGCCGAGGTGCCGTGGATTGAATGGCCGCTATTTCCCAACGAAGTGCCCGACACGCCGGTGATCCTCGATCTGCTCGAGTTCTGCGCTAGCGCCGTGGGTGAGCCAATTCAGGGCGCTTATCATTCCTATTACCGTCACCATCACTTAAGTTGGAATCGAGACGCCGGCCTTGCGCGATTTGTGTCGGACGTGAATCTACAGTTTCGCCGGAACGCTGTCGCCTATGAGCTCACAGCAACCGGACAGGCCCGCCGCGTTCTTCCGCAGGCGATCGCCAACACTATCGGCTGGGCCTTGTTTCATACCGGTGATGCAGAAACCGATGGGCTACTTGAAGCCGCACGACAGCGAATTCTCTCGCCAAAGCCTGACGATCGCCGCGATGCGCTGGAAAAGCTGTGGGATGCATTTGAGCGGATGAAGACGCTGGAGGCGGGGGCCGACAAACGCGCGCAGGCCGATGCATTGCTAGATCGTATCGCTGCGCCAGATTCAAGTTTTCGCCAAGCGCTCGGACGCGAAGCCGCCGAACTAACTAAAATCGGAAACAGCTTTCGCATTCGCCATTCTGAGACGACGCAGGAAGCGCTGACATCCCTCGATCAGGTCGACTACCTGTTTGCGCGGATGTTCGCCTTCGTGCGTATGACGCTAAAGGGAACAAGCCGTGGCGGGTAACCTCTATGAGCTTATCTCCGGGATTCTGCACGGGATGAGCCACGCCCAAATGAGCCAAGAGCCAGAACAGGTCGCTGGGCTGGTCGTGCCTGCACCAGAGGGCTTCTCGAAACGGCAGCGTATCGAACTTGCGCTCAATAATCTTACGCAGGAGGACTTGGCTCGACTGGCGCTCAAATTTGCTGCTGCTCGCAGCGACATCCCGCTCGATGAGGCCGGTCGCAAGGTACTCGAGGCTAACGATCCGCCGCTGACGCAGATAACACGACGAGACGTCGCGCGGATTCTCGGCGACGATCTCGCTGGTGAACGCAGCACCGTGGAAGTGGTCGAGTGCTACTTCCCGATTTCCTCGCCATTCGAAGCCTTTTTCGGCAGCAGGGGCCAGAGCCTGCGCGACCAGATCGCCCGGCACATGGATCACAATCCCGGCGATTGGTCGGTCGAACAACTGTTCGGAGAAATAGGGGCCTTCGATTGTTCCAGGGCAAGATTCGGCGCCTTGGTCGAACAAGCAGTTCACCCTCTTTCCCGATCGGGCGATGAGCAGACTAAGACGGTCGCGGCGCTAAACAGGGTACTCGCGCCGGATGGATATGAGCTTGTGCAGGACGGCGAGATATCCGGTCACCCTCTTTTCAGTTTCCGCTCCCTCGCGCGCGGGGTTGGCGGTCGGCCGAAAAACCTGATCTTTGCATCGCGAGGACCGAAACCGGAGATCGGCTTCGCCGATGCGATCAACAACGATATTGTCATTCTGTCTGGCGAAGAGAGCTGCTTGGTCTACGACCGGCTAATTGGCGCGAGCGGCCTTCTGTGGTCGGAGCTTGTTTCCTGGTGGGGTGAGGTTACGCCGGGGGCTGATGCCGCTAAACTTGGAGCTCGCCTCCAGGAATCCCTAGCCTCCGACGCAGAACACAAGCTTTTCGCGACCTACTTCAAGGCCTATCGGTCCGCCCTCGGCGAGGCGCTGCCCGCGCTCCTGCCGCAGGTCTATCTTCACTACGATCCTGCCGTCGTGAAAGTCCTGCGCCACCGGCTTCCGCTACCGCGTCAGCGTATGGATTTCCTGATGTTGCTTCCTAGCCGTCAGCGCATTGTGATCGAGGTCGACGGTAAGCATCACTTCTCGGAAAACGACCTTCCGTCATTGAAGGTCTACGCCGACATGGTGTCGGCTGACCGCGAGCTGCGCCTTGCCGGATACGAGGTCTATCGGTTCGGCGCAAATGAACTGGTCGGTGGCGGCGCCGAGGTGAGGATCACAGATTTCTTCGACAGGCTTTTTCGGCTGCATCGAATTCGGCAATGAATGTGTTCGCCGATGCACTACAACGTATCGCGGTTAGTAGAGGGTAACAATTGATGACAAAGATATTCTGGTCCTGGCAAAGTGATCGCGATCCGAAATTACACCATTATTTTGTCCGCGACGCTCTGAAAGATGCCTGCAAGCTCATCGCGATCGATCCCGACTATGAGGAGGCAGCGAGACCTGAGGTCGACCACGATACCAAGAATATCGCCGGAACCCCGGACATCACAAAGACGATCCTGGACAAGATCGCCAAGGCGAATGTGTTTGTCGCCGACATGACTCCAGTCGGGGTAACCGATCCTATAGCACTTCAGCCGAATACAGCTGCAGATCAGCGTTCGGAGCCGAAGCATCTGCAAAACCCGAACGTCATGTCCGAGCTTGGCTATGCGGAACATTCACTCTCTCAGGGCCGCATCATCCTGGTGGCGAACGGCGCGCACTATCCCGGTCCCGTAGCGCTCCCCTTTGACTGGCGTCACCGGAGCGGCGCGAAAGTCTATAACCTGAAGGACGGGGCGACGAAGGAAGAGATCAGGACGGAGCAGAAGCGTTTCGCCGAAGTCTTGAAGAGTTGCATCTTGCCCATCCTGGCCGAGCAGGCGCCGGCAAAGACGCCGCCGCCGCCCATCTCCTGGCAGGCGCCAAGCAGCAGCGATCCGGCGATCTGGCCGGCGGCGGAGAAGAAGCTCGAGTTCCGCAACAATGCGATGGAGGAGCCGCGGCGCAGTGTTGATCTGCGGGAAGGGACACGGATCTTTGCGCGTATCGCGCCCCGCGAATGGTCGGTCCCTGCCAGGGTGGAGCTCGAACAGCGAATTTCGGACATAGCACTGAACATTCGCGGGCAAGATGGCGACTGGGGGCTCAATAGCGATGGCGCATTGTCGGTCTGGGGCCACATCACCGGCGCGCGCAACGACATGATCGTCACCAACGCGACGCAATGGTTTCAGTCGAACGGTGAGCTTTGGGCGGTCAATAACAACTGTTTCGCGGAGAGCAGCGACGGCCAGGTTTTCGCTTATGCGTTGCCGTTCACGCCGCTCGATACGTTCCTGCGCAAGGGCGTCGCTGCCATTAGGGCGATGGGCGGCAGAGGCCCGATCGGGATCAAGCTGGGCGCCGGCGATCTGACCGACACGGTCCTGCCTGGAGAATTCCGAACGCAACGCTTTCCGGCTGTCGGCGCGTGGGTGGATGTCAACGAAGAATTGGAGACCTGGACGCCGGAGGAACGGCGTGCGCTCCTGCGGCGATTCTGGAACGCTCTGATGGACGCCTACGGCCGATCGCCTGCGCGCTCCATTGCAGAGTTCGAGCGAGCAACTGCGGTAGCACCGCTTTCGAATATTGATCTAAGGTGACCGCTTTTGGGGCAAGTTGACATCAGCAACTCGATACCGGATTGACCGGGGCCTGGGGTTTGACGGCAATGTCTGCTCTTGGAATATCGCGAAGGCTCGTCGAACGGCCGTAATGAGGGCGCTAAGCGGCAATTAATTCCGCCTCCAGAATACCCAGCAGCAAGTGGAGAGCCACACCGACAATGCCTGATGATGCGGCTGAGTTGAATATGCACTCTGTATCACGCCGCTCAAAGGCCGAGCCAAGCTTTAAAGCGATCCATGAAGCCCTTCCTCTTTTCCGGCACCTTGGGTGGCGAAGAAGAAGTGGCAGGTGGCGCGGTATTGACCTGGCCATAGTATCTCTGCTTCGCGCCACGGTCACGACGACGTTCTGCCTCGATCTGTTCATCGCTCCACGCCCCGGCTTCGATGACCTTACCGCGCGTTATGATGTAGTGCGAGCGGCACCGCAACGTCCAGCTACCCACGGAAGGGCTGAGCGAAATGGTTTCTCCGTCGAAGTCCATGCGCCAGTCAGTCGGAGTGAACGGTGTGACGACCTCTTCGCCACACCCGCAGCAGCAACTATGGGCCGCCGTCGCATATTCCATCGAGATGTAGAGTACCCCGGGCTCCAACTTGTCCGGAATGACAGAGGTGAAGCGGTGCTTGAGATGTGCATGGAGCATCACGACCGGTCCTCGTTGAGCAGCATGTTGCCATCCGTCGTAAACGTGCTGTGGTGTTCATTCTCCAGGTCGCGGTAGAAGCCGCGCAGTTTCTTCCACTTTACGACAGCTAAGGCTGCATTGAGCATGTTGAGGTCAGCGACCTGAATATTGGTGGCATAGACGGCATCGGCCGGCGCGCTATGGAAAGAGATACGCCCGTTGTGAACGTGATCGCGCTTGGCAGGCGTGCTGGCGGTGACGCGGAGAATGCCGCCGAGAGAGCCATCAACCAGTTCGAGCCCCATCCCGACGTCGATGAACGGGACGCCCATCGCCTCGAGCCTGGACACCACGGCCCGCTTCGCATCTCCTGCATCCATCGAGAGAAAGGCGAAGGTGATGCCGTCCAACAAATGCACGTTGCTCGCGTCGAGAGCGACGACATGGGGGACGATCCCCTTGTGCATATTTGAGTAGATCGAGGCGAAATATTCCACCTTGGGGACCGCCGCCCGCAACTGGTCAATCGAGGGTGCGCCAGGCGCACGGAATGCGTTGTGCTGCAAAAAGGTGTCGCCATCGAACAGGTGAATCTGGTCGACGGGTGTCTTTGCCATTTGATCCAGGATGTAGCTCCCAGTTCCGCCAAGCCCGATGATGCCGACCTTCTCGCCCTCGAGGCGTTCAGTGAGGGCACCGATACCGGCACGATCTGAGGCAGTCTCGGTATAGTGGAATGGCGAGAGCGTTTGGTCTTCGGGAACCTGGAAGACGCGCGGGCTCAGGCCTGGCTGCAGGACCGCCGCGGGGCCGGCGAGGATGTTTGCATAGGCCGTCATCTTCTTGTGGTAGTCTGGATACCCTTCGGAGGGTTTGCTGGAAAACGAGTGGCGTGACGTCAGACCGTGGCCCAGATGCGATGTCACGCTCTGGTGCATGATCGCGGAGATGGGGCTACCATCAGCGTGGCACGGATATTCGCCATCGAAAAACATCACGTGCGTGTCAGGTCGATGGGTCCGATCCCCAGCCATCGTAAGGCTGGAGATCAGCTTGCCCATTTTCACCTGACGGGAAGCGTTGACGTAGGGCACCTGATGCATGACCAGGTAGCCCCCGCGTTGCTCCACGACATAGCCTTCGTCGCGGAGTTGCTTGAGGTCGGGATTAAGACTGAACAGTGCGGGTGACATTGAACGTAGTCCCTTTCTTGACGGTTACGACACCGCCGATGCCCAACTCACCTTGGTGAGGCTTGGACTTCGCATGGCGGTAAGTCATGGAGAACACGACGTTGGCTTCCGGGGCACCCGGAAAGGCCAGTTGCACAATCTGCTCGAAAGTTACGTCCGGCCCATCGACAAGCCGTGGACGGGCATTGACGATGATCTCGATCTGGGAACGCGGCTTGGCAGCGGTAATGAAATGCTCGATGCCAGGCTCATCGAGATCGATGAGATCTTCGGGCTCGATTAGGCGGTCAGTGCCCCCCTGCACCTCAAGGAAAACAGCTTCGTCGGCACCGGCTTTCGCGAGGGTGTAGAGAACGGCGCCGCTGATAATGCGCTTGCCCCATTCGATTTGGGCACCGTTGACGGTAGCCTTATAGTCGCGGTCGGTGACGAAAGCGATGAAGCGTTCTGCGCCGTGTCCGCGCAGATCGAAGGGCTCGTCCAGACGAACGTCCTCGAAATCACCCGAGGCGAGGACCGCGAAAAGGCTCACCCCGGCCTTCGGCTTAACACCACCGGCAGCCAGAATCTGACGGCCCAGCGGGATGGGATCGGGCACAGTGACCGGCTTGAATTCCAGATCGCCATTAGCGAACTGAATGCGATAGTTGTTGGCGGGGTTGAGGGGACGTCCCTCACGGATGGCGATGCCGACATCCTCGATTTCCTGTGTGGCAGGACCGGACTTGACGCTCATTGTCATTCTCCAGTGCTCCCGGACTGTCCGGGGGCTTCTGAAGGGTTAATCGGAGCGTGTCGAGAAATCCGGTAGGGTCGTGTTCACTTTTTTTGTCAGAATGCCGTGAGGAACCGGACCGCAGAAGAAAAATGCCGGACAGCTAGGGCAACGTCTAGGGTTCGGATCCGTCTCGAACGCACCGGCAGCAATGCTTTGGAGCGCGCCGATAATCTTCACTCGCCTGCCTTCCAGCTTTCTCGCGGTGAGTTCCACCGGGTCGAATGTGCTGTCACCGAGGAAAACAAGATCGGCACGCGGTCGATCAGGATGCTGTCTCGCAGCCAACACGAACGCGGCAGCAGCCCAATCTTCCATGCTCTAGGAATTCGCATGCCCCGTCCGGATCGTACGAACGATGTTCACCCCATCCCGCACGAACGCTTCGTCCGGCCTCACCTCAATCACACCATAGCCCGTGTCGAACTGCAGACGGGGAACGGGTTTCCTTATCTGGCCGATCCGGTTTTCGTGGAGCGATCGCGTAAGCGAGCGTGCTATCTCCACATACTCCACTCGCTCGGTAGCATCGAACCCCTCCGCATCGAAGGCGAGTTGCAGGCGGTGGTCGATTTCCGTCAATTCGACAATGTCGGGATCTTGCGCAACCATCCAGTCGGTTACTTGCCTTGTGGCGTTGTGCATACGCATGAAGGCAGTTTCGGTCTGCCTTCCGCCGACTTTAAGCAGGTAACTGTAGAAAAAGCGCCGAGGACATTTCTCGTATTGCAGGATTTGTTGTCCGGTAAACGAAGGCTTGTCCTCGAAGACGATACTGATTGGCATGTCTTCCGGTGCCGGAGGCACCTTCAGGGTTGGCGTTACCATCGACGGCGCAGGAATTATGCGATCGATGAACGGCGAGTGGTTCATTGTCTTACCATCCACGGAACGCGACTGCGAATAGCAGATCAGGCGGTCCCGTGCGCGAGAGGTCGCCACATAGAACAGGCACTCCTGTTCCTCCTCATGGGCCTTGGCCCGAATTTCGATGCCGCTCTGCCCGTGGCTTGCGACGAGCCCATCCGGCGGCGCAATGCCTTGGATCAGGTTGGCCGACCTGGGCAGGCTAGCTGCAGTCAAGCCAGGTAAGTGCACGACCGGGAACTCGAGACCTTTGCTGCCATGGACCGTCATAAGCCGTACCGCATTCAGACGCTGGGCTGATGGCGGCAACTGCCTGAGGTCGCGGTCATCCGCGATGGAGACCAAACGACGGATACGGTCGAGCATGTCCAAGATTGGGGACGCAGTTCCGGGTGCATTCCGGATGAAATTCATGAACTGCCAGATAGCAATGCCAGCGGCGCGGTGCGAGATCGCCCCCGAGCGGCCGATTTCGCCTGCTATGACGGTCCGATCGAGAAGTATATGGGCGAGGACGTCCCATGGGCGCGACCGCCGGTCGAAACCTGCCAGCACTGTTCGCAAATGTACAAGCGCTTGCTGGCCTTCTGGTGAAAGACCGAGAATTGGAAGTTTCATCGTCTTCCAGTCGTTTGCCTTGTCGCTACGCAACTCCGCCACGATGGAGGCGAGGTCAGCCATCGACATGGTGAACGGTTTTATGGTCGCGACACGTGCGAGCCCTAGAGCCTTACTGTCGGCGACCATGGCCAGCATGGACAACAAGTCCTTGATCTCGGGACGCTCGAATACGCTGCCGAGATATAACACCGGCACACCTAGGCTTTCGAGCCCGACGCCAAACCGCGCCAGCTTGTCATTGCCCGTGCAGAGAACCGCCTGGTCACGAAAATCGTGGCCAAGAGATCTCATCTCGTGAATCGCTTCCACCAATACCGCTATCTCATCCTTATCTGTACCGCTCTTCCGGAACTCGGGACGGTGGCCGCATGCGCCGCGGTCCGCAGTAAGCCTTGACGGCCTGCCGGCGGCGGCCTTCATTGCATCGGCAAAATCGGAAAAGGCATCGACGATCTCTTCACGAGAACGATAGTTCACGGTCAGCCGTCCCACTTTTGCGGTAGGGAAGTCCGCCTTGTCGAACAGATCCACGTTAACCGACGAGGCGCCACGGAAACGGTAGATCGACTGTTTGATGTCACCGACGACCCAGAGATTTTGACCCGTTCCGACGATGGCCTTTAGCAGGCGGACGCTGCTGCGGTTCACGTCCTGGTATTCATCGACGAGCACATGCTTGTACTTGGATGCCAGAGCGTCCCTGATCGCGGGATAGCGCTCGAGCACGGTGACTGGAAGCGATACCAAGTCGCCGAAGTCGAGTAGTTTCCTCGGCGCCTTGAGCTCCTCGTAACGCTGGTAGACCCTGGCGACCTCGAGTACCTTTTCTGCAGTCACGATCGCCGTGCGATCATGGGAGCCCGTTGCTTTGGCCGCCGCCTTCATGGCCTCACCCAGCCGACGGTAGTCGTCCGGCGAGGCTACCTCGTCTTTCGCGCGCGAAATCGCCTGGAGGATGTCGTTGATGTCCCGGGTCGGATCCCACAAATTTCGATAGTGAACCAGCCTAAGGCCGGGCAATTCTCTTTCGATCATCGCGATGCCGTCCGCCCGGTCGATCATTGTCGGCATCGGAGGCATGTCTATCTCATCGGCAAACCGCTTGATGATGTCGAGACCAAAGGCATGGAAAGTGCCGCACCACATCGCGGTAGCCGCATCCGGATTTGTTGCGCTGATGCGCTCCACCAATTCTCCGGCGGCCTTGTTGGAGAAGGTGAGGACCAATATCTCGCGCGGATCGGCTCCCTGCTCCAGCAACCAATTGATCCGACCGACCAAGGTCTGCGTCTTGCCGGTTCCCGGACCCGCCTCGAGAAGATACGGGCTTCCGGAGTGGTGGGCTGCGGCGCGCTGTTCTTCATTGAGGGCACGGATGGCGCCCTCCGCTCTTGGCCGCTCTTCGAATTCGGGTAACAGCAGAGCGTCGAATATCTGCTGGGCGACAACACCAAAAGCAGCCCCCAGCTTGTCAGCGATCTGTGTCGCTGTCAGGTTCTCGTCGATATGGAGGGATCTCGCGCGAGACCTGGGCAGTAGCAGCTCGCGGGCAAACAGATCCATCTGAATTTCGCGGCGCTGATTTCGACCATAATCCTGAACGCGGTCTACGCCCACCGGAGCCACATCGGTGGAGCGCTCCTCGTCAACGGTCAGCGCGCTGTCGGCCACCTTGTCGTCACCTAGGAGCACGTGGCCCAGTTCGTGCCCGATCAGAAATGCGTCGGAAAACGGCGAACCAGTGTCTTCGTGCAGGATGAATCGGAAATCCGGATCATAGGTCGCTCGAGCGCCGGCCAACGATGGATGCCCCTTCGCCACCTTCTCAACCGTGACACCCTCGGCTTTCGCAGCGAAGATGGCCACTAGGTAAGGCTGCCACGGGTCAACACCGGCGCTCTCCGCTTTCTGGAATAGCGCCGCTGCCCGGCGCCGTCCGATCTCGACGCCATCCATCCGTCAGTCCTCTCGCAATATCTCGGCCTTCTCGGCCTCAGTGAGCGTGGAATTCTCGATCAGCGACTGGAAAGTCACCTTTCCGCCTACCTGCGGCTTGACCTCGCTCTTGAAACTCCTCGCCGACGAAAGGGCTGGAGGCCTAGTGAGATAGGAACGCAGAATTTCCGCAGCGTAGCCACCGGTAACCGCGATCTTGGTTATCCACCGCCCGGGGAAGCCTTCGAGTTCCACAAGGCCTGACTTGATAGCACTCAGCACCGATAAGGGTAGCCCAATCTCCCGCATCTCTGCCGAGACAAGAGAAGCCTCGACCTGCTTGATCTGCTCTGTAGAGGGCTCCAGTCGTTCGGCGGGAATCATCCTGTTGAACTGGTCCCAAGCCTGCTGGATCTCCAACGAATCAAGGTCTTGCAACGTCACGGGCTCTTCCTCTGACGACATTAGCAAATCCAAGGCCAAGTCGAGCAATTCGCTTGCGAGATGTGGATAGTTCTCGATGTAGCGCCGAATCGTAACGGGGCCATGGTCGGGTTCGACCGAAAAGGCCAGCATGACCTCCTCATCATTCGGTGTTGCGTTGGAATTATTCATTGGTCATCTCCCTCCAGCGCGATCCTCACAGCCTTATGTGCTCTGTCGCGCCTCTGCCGGGCGGTCTGCTCCCCGCAACCTACAATGCTGCCTATCGTGCTGACGGCTGGATCGCTCGACGTAAAAGGCACACCCGCCCAATCAAGGATCAGCACCTGACGCTGGTCGTCCGGCAGAGCATTAATCGCAGTCCGCATGCGAATTCGGTACATTGGGTCCAAATATTTTTCGGAGTTGAGCGGATTGAAGCCAGGCTCAGACGTCTGGATCTTGTCGATAGCGTCGGGATCGTCGGGGAGAGCCGTTTCGCGCCCGCTCTCCTTGGATTCTTTGGACAACGCCGTTCGGCGGAGAGCCGCCAACGCGGCCGCGAACTTCACCTCGAAGAAGTCGAGGCGTTCGTCGTAGCCGTTGTAGTCTTGCGCCAGTATCTCTACGAACCTGCCAAGCGCTGCAGACGCCGCCCGTTCTTCCATCGCCACGAGGGGTCCAGTCTCGCGTCGCCAACCGCCGGGCAATGCCTGCTTGACACGCAGGATCAGAATCTTCCAAATTCTCTCGTAGTTCCGAGGCGAATTGCCCCTAAGCTTGCGAAGAAAATGCAACAGGCACTCCGAGCGAACATAGTCCGGATCTTTATTATCCAGGATCGAGATACGCCGGATACGCTCTTCTTCGGTGACGGCCGACAGCTCGTCGATCTGGTTTTCGACTTCGGGGGGACGCGTATAACCGGCATCTCCCGTCTTCTTCCGCAATGATTCCGCCATCTATCCCTGCCATGGGTCCAACTTCCGAGCTTAGAACAGTTTGCTTCGATTCTTCGAACAATATCAACTACAGTCCACCATACCCCAGCCCCAGTCAGCGATGGCAGCTTTCGTGCAGTTCTTATTGATACATCTGCTGCCAGCCTCGACAGCCTGGAAGACCTTGCTGCTGAAAGGCAGGTATCACCATTCGTTGAGGCAGCACTTGAAGTCGAGTGGGGTTACGATTTGCTCTACCGCATCGGCAATCAGGACCACCCGAAGGTCCGCACGTTTCGGAACTGGATGATGAAATAGGCGCGAGAATTAATGCGTAGCAGGCGGACCTGAGTGACCGAAAACCTCAACACGTGGTCTGGCAACATCGCTTAGGGTTTGCTCCTGTCGTCGCTGGTAATCATTTGATCGTCAGATTCGCATGCCGCTCACCACCACCGGACGCTTACAATTTAACTCGAGGATGTTTACGAAACTCGGGGCTATTCACAGAGCTGCAATTTGACATGCGTCGAGTGCCCAATATAAACCTCGGGGCTTCATGATTCCTTGTTTGCTTGAGGCCACAGATTCTAACAATTTTTCCGTGTTTCGTGGTACATTCCTTGAAATTTACTCCGCAAAAGGCTAGTTTCGCCGAGACTACATATATTTCTAAACAAAATACGCAATATAAATAAAATATCTCCGTAAATTATTCAATAAATAACGCAGATTAGTTGAATTTATACAACATGCTTCACCGAAACCTCTTACTTCGCAAGATCTCTATATCATAATAAGGCCAAACCGATGTGTGAATACACAAAAACTTTCTTCACGTAGCTAGCTACATTTCTAACTTTCTTCGTGCGTTTTACGCTTGGATATTTTGCTTTCGTGCCTTGACCATGTATTCATTTATTCCGTAGTGATTTTTCCGCGGCGGCGTCGGATTTCGCCAGCCGCAGCAGTTGCATTTGTATAACCATTCGCGCCTCCGACCTGCACGGTCGGTGATGCAAATTGGATATCATTTGCCTTAAAGTCACTTACAATGCGATTCATGATTTCGCGTCGGATCAAAAACTGCTCCCCGGGCTTGGTTGTAAAGCCGACGCGTACCACCACGGCATATTCACCGAACTCCGCTACGCCCTTCATCTTCAACGGATCGATTAGTATCTCTTTGTATTCGGGCTTCTCAGCAATGTCCGTCCCGATGCGTTTGATAACTTTGCGAAGCTTTTCCAGATCGGTATCGTAAGGTACGGAGATATTGAACTTCGTGACCGACCAATCGCGGCTCATGTTCTGCACGGCGCCCAGGTCGCCAAACGGCACGGTAGTAAGAGGGCCGCGATGATGTCGCAGTTTCACGGATCGTAGAGAGAAACTCTCAACCTCTCCTTTATATTTTCCGGTCTCGATATATTCACCAATACGGAATGCGTCATCCCAGAGATAAAATATCCCTGAAATGAGGTCCTTCACTATGGTTTGAGCACCGAAGCCTATGGCTACACCTGCTACCCCCGCACCCGCGATCAACGGACCTATGTCGACACCAATACTGGTCAATACCATCATGACGGCAACCGCGCCAAGGATGATTGCGAGTATATTGTGCAGAATTGGCAGCAGCGTGCGAATGCGGGCATTGCGACCAATCTGCGCGTCGCTAAGGTGGCGACCATGCGGCTCTTCCGCCATGCGTACAGAGATTTCGGCTTTGAGAAATTGCCAGAAAATGTCTGCGACGAGAAGGACTGCGATTGCTTGGGTGACGGCGCGCGCGACACGGCTAATCAGTGTATCCCCTGTCCCCATCATCATTCCAGCAGCATCCACCCCGGCCACACTTGCGATCCACCAGGCGGCAAGGATGATAAGAAGCGCCCGCACGCCCCGTTCGCTGATGACAAACCCAATACCGGAAGGCCGCATTACCTCAGTGCCTCCATGAAGCCGCGCGACGACGGCGGTCGTCAATCGCAAGACAGGAGGGAGCAAAAGAGAGAGCAGGCCGGTCCAAAACAAAATATGAAGCCCGATGATCCAAAGGATTAGAAGCAGGCCGACCGCCAACGTCATCAG
>JAEWOP010000193.1 GCA_023399635.1 Pseudomonadota bacterium | reverse complement strand
GCCCTGAGGTGTGCCCGACAACGCTCTTCGAACTCGATGGCTGGATGCGGCAGGTAGATCCGGATGGCACCAGGCTTGCCGGTTACTTCGTGACGGTAGATCCGGACCGCGACTCGCCGGAACTGCTTGGCCAGTACATCTCCAACGTTACGGATCGCATTACCGGAATCTCGGGTCCGACGGAAAAGGTCGAGGAGATGGCAAAGGGCTTCAAGGTCTTCTTTAAGAAGGTGCCGCTGGACGAGAAGGATCCGACTGGCGATTACACCATGGATCATACGGCTTCCGTTTTCCTTCTCGATGAAGGGGGACGCTTCGCGGGCACGATCTCCTACGGCGAGAACCCGGAAACGGCGGTGAAAAAACTCGAGAACCTGATCAAGAGCTGATCGGCCTTGCCTGTTGTCGGGGCACGGTCTTTGTGGCATCGATCCCGACATCCATAACTGCCCGAAAGAGCCGTCCTTGAGCGAGATCCGCCTTTACGTCACCACAAACGAAAAGGATGCAGAATGTATCCTCGGCATTCTCTCGGAGGTCTTCGGGGAAGAAGATTATGCGCTTGGGACGACCGAGGTCGACGAGAAGCGTGATATCTGGGAAGCCTCCGTCTACCTGATGGCCGACGAAGAGGACGATCTGCGGCATAGGATGGTGGAGGGGCTTGCCCAGGCCTATCCCGATGTCACCATCCAGCGGGAGGTCATCCCGGATGTCGACTGGATCGCGAAATCCCTGGAAGGTTTGAAGCCAGTGCGGGCAGGGCGGTTTCTTGTTCATGGCTCGCACGACCGCGACAAGGTGAAGCTCAACGATATTGCTGTCGAAATCGACGCCGGGCAGGCCTTCGGGACCGGCCACCACGGCACGACCGCCGGCTGCCTCGAAATGATAGATGCCGTTGCCCGCGCAAGGCCCATCCGCAACGCGCTTGACCTTGGCACAGGAAGCGGCGTCCTTGCGATCGCGCTCAGGAAGATCCGCAACATCCCGATCCTCGCCACAGACATCGATCCGGTTGCCGTCGCGGTGGCGAAGGAAAATGCGCGGCGAAACGGCATCGCTTCGGGTCTGCGGCTCGTGACTGCGCCCGGCTTCCACTCTCCCGCATTTGCCGAGGATGGACCGTTCGACTTGATTATCGCCAATATCCTCGCGCGCCCGCTAATGAAGATGGCGCCGCAGCTTGCAGCCAATCTCGCCCCCGGCGGGTCGGTGATCCTATCCGGAATTCTTGCTGCGCAGCGCTGGAAGGTAATCGCGGCTTATAACGGCGCCAAGCTGCGACATGTGCGTACGATCTGGCGCAATGGCTGGGTCACCATTCACCTCCGTCGCGGATAAGAATGTTGCATCGCAGCACTGCGTGGATCGCATTGCTGAAATGCGTGCGCGAGCAAGCGCAAAGAAAAAGGCGGCACCAAAGGCGCCGCCTTTGAGATCAGGTAACCCTGATCCCGGATCCGCGAGCGTGGGAGGAGAAGCTCAAGCGGGTGGTTCGGTATCTGCGGTCTGGAGCGGAGGAGGGAGGAGATCCTTCCCCAGACTGGTGATCAGAAACCGGAGGTAAATGCACCCTTGCGGCGCAATTCTTCGCGGCTGGTGCCCATGCCCCGAAGGGTCTTGTCGTCCAGGTTCATCAATACGCCGTTGACGTAACGGCTGGCCTGACGTTCACGCGCCGCGACAACGCGTTCGAATGCAGTGCGGAAGATTGAGGTAGCCATTGTCGTGATCCTTTCATCGCGGGCTTGGTTCGTGGCCCGTTCGATGACTTTGATATAATTGTTTGGATCCGCTTCAGTCAGAGGGCCTGCATCAATGGTGTTATGCGCTGGACGCATAGGGCGGTGATGTTCTGCTCACACGAAGTTCGCAGATGCACAATCGGGATGCAGGCACGGCTTGCTCTGGTGGAATCTCCGCCGCTTCGGCTAAGATCATCGTTCCCATCGCTTACACATCCGGAAAATCTCCATGTTCCAGACCTTCGACAATAAGTCCTCCCCGCAGTTCGCGCGCGATCGCATAACGGCGCTGCGCGCACGTTTCGATGATCTCGGCATTGACGGATTTCTCGTGCCGCGCGCGGACGAGTACCAGGGCGAATATGTGCCGGCTTCGGCTGAGCGCCTTTCCTGGCTCACGGGCTTCACCGGATCGGCTGGCGTTGCATTGGTTACTCGCTCCGACACCATCGTGTTCGTCGATGGCCGTTATACCACCCAGCTCAAGGAACAGGTTGACGGCAGCGTCATCAGCGGCGGCGACCTCGTCAACGATCCGCCACATCTCTGGCTTCCGCGCCAAGGGGCAAAGGGCATGCGCCTTGGCATTGATCCCTGGCTCCATACCGCTGCCGAGGTGCGCCGGTTGAGAAAGGCACTAGACGCGATCGGCGGGTCGCTGGTCTTCGTGCCGGCCAATCCCGTGGATGCGATCTGGAGCGACCGACCGGCCGAGCCTATGGGAGCCGTATCCATCCAGAAGCAGGAGCATTCCGGCGCGCTTGCTTCCAACAAGATCGCAACCATCGCGGCCCAGGTCAAGGAGAAGGGTGCGGCAGCCGTCCTGATCACAGATCCGTCGTCCGTCGCTTGGATCTTTAATGTTCGCGGCAATGACGTGCCACATACACCTCATCCTCTCGCCCGCGCCATCGTGCCCGCCGAAGGCAAGCCGCAGCTTTTTCTCCACGAACAGAAGACGGGGATCGAGGTGCGGGCCTATCTTGCCCAGATTGCGGAGCAGCGGGAGCCGCGCGACCTGATCTCGTTCCTCTCCGACCACGCGAAACGCGGACCGATCATGCTCGACGCGGATCTTGCACCGCTGGCACTCTCGCTTGCCGTGGAAGAGGCCGGTGGCCGGATCATCGAGGCCAGCGATCCCGCGAAGCTGCCGCGCGCCTGCAAGAGCGAAGCGGAGCTAGAAGGCTCAGCTCGGGCGCATCTGCAGGATGGCGCAGCTATGGTCGAGTTCCTTTACTGGCTCGACCGGCAGCCCGCGGGCAGCGTCAAGGAGATCGGTACCGTTCAGGCTTTGGAAGCTGCGCGCGTTCGCGTCGGCGAGCGGATGCAGAACCCGCTCAAGGACATTTCCTTCGACACGATCTCCGGCTCGGGCGAACATGCCGCTATCATACACTACCGTGTGACCACCGAAACTGATCGGCTGCTGAACGAAGGTGAGCTCTTCCTGATCGATTCTGGCGCCCAGTACATCAACGGCACCACCGACATCACTCGTACCGTTGCCATCGGCGAGGTTCCGGAGGATCGCAAGCGCTTCTTCACCTTGGTGCTCAAGGGCATGATTGCCATTAGCACCGCCCGCTTTCCCAAGGGCACGCGCGGATGCGATCTCGATCCGCTGGCCCGCATCGCCCTATGGAAGGCAGGAGGAGACTATGCCCACGGCACGGGCCATGGAGTCGGCTCCTATCTTTCCGTTCACGAGGGGCCGCAGCGGATCGCGCGCCTGTCGACGCAGGAACTGCTGCGTGGCATGATCCTGTCCAATGAACCCGGCTACTACCGCCCCGGCTACTACGGCATCCGCATCGAGAACCTGATCTATGTGAAGGATGCCGAGGAGATCGACGGTGGCGACATGCCGATGCTGTCGTTTGAGACGCTGACTTGGTGCCCGATCGACCGCCGGCTCGTTTTGAGCGAGCTGTTGGCGAACGAGGAACGCGATTGGCTTGATAGCTATCACCGGCAGACGCGTGAGAAACTGATGCCGCTGATCGAGGACGCTGCCATCCGGGAATGGCTGGTGCAGGCGACGGAGCCGCTCAACTGACGCGACAGGCGCTACAGCCCGAACAGATGGCGGCAGATCATCACTGCCGCCCATCCGGCTCCCAGCATGAGCAAGCCGGGGAAGCGAAGCGCGACAGCGAGTGCCACCAGCATTGAAATCTTCACGTCCCAGCCGCCGTTGAAGAAGGCTGGAGCGACCAATGTGGTCAAAACGGCCGCTGGCACAGCGTTCAATGCGGCTTCCATGCGAGGCGGAATGCTTTTCATCCGCGTGATCAGCACATATCCGCCGATGCGCGTCAGATAGGTTGCAACGGCGGCCGCCAATATGAGCAGGAGGGTTGCTGTATTAAGCTCTCCGTTCATCTCAACTCTCCAGGTCCGCTGCAACGGCGTCCGGCGCGCTCTTGGCCGGGAGCGGCAGCAAGGTCGCCACCAGGATGCCGGCTGCCGCCCCGAGGCTAACATGCCAAGGGGAGCCGACGAAGTGATAGGCCGCAATCGAGCCGATAGCACTTGCCAGCACCACGGGCGCAAAGCCCCAGCGGCTGCGGAAGGCGAGCACCATGCCGAGGAAATAGACCGGTAGCAGGATGTCGATGCCGATGGACGCGGGGTCCCCAATCATCTTTCCGAACCACGCGCCGACCATCGTCGCGATGCTCCACGAGACGTAGACGACCGCGCCAAACCCGAGATACCAGGAGAAGCTGACGCCCTGGCCGCTCTCGCCGCGTCGAACGCCTTCGGCGAATTGTGGATCGACGAGAAGAAAGAACGCCACTGCCTTCTGAGGCAGCGTGTAGTGCCGGATATATTTTGCCAGAGCCGCCGAATAGAGGATGTGGCGGAAGTTCACCGCGAAAACGGAAAGCACCACGAGCCAAGGCTCCACCCGCTGACCAAAGAGTTCGATACCCACCAACTGACTTGCGCCGGCATAGACGGTCGCGCTCATCAGCAGCGTTTCCAGGAAGCTCAGGCCATTGTCGATGGCGACGGCGCCGAACAGGACGCCGAAAGGGGCCGAAGACAGGGCAATGATGCTGCCGCCCTTCAGGCCCTGTTTGAAGTCATTACGGTTCATGGGAGATCCTTCTTCCGCACAGCCTTATGGGTGGGAAGGAAGCTGCACAATTCAATTGCGCTGATGATTTGATCGATTTTGCTGAAGGGTTGGGTGTGGACTTCGCTGTCAATCCTTCAGGATCTGCCGGCTCTTGACGATGCCGATTCCTTGCGCCCGCATCTCCTCAATCGCCGCCTTTACCCCTTTAGGGTCAATGCCGCGGCTGGCATCCTCGATAAAGCAGACCTGCACGCCAGGCAGCATCTCCACGGCGTCAAGCGCTGAAAACTTGACGCAGTAGTCGGTGGCAAGCCCGCAGATGTCGAGCTCGTTGATCTGCTGCGCCCGCAGGTAGCCTGCAAGGCCGGTGATGGCCGCCCTGTCGTTGTCGCGGAAGGCGGAGTAGCTGTCGATCGCCGGGTTTTCACCCTTCTGCTGAATGTAGTCGACCTCATCCACCTTGAGATCCGGATGGAACTCGGCATCTGCCGTCTCCTGAACGCAGTGATCGGGCCACAGCATCTGCGGCCGGCCACAGAGCTCGCCCATCTCGAACGGCTTCTTACCCGGATGCTGCGAGGCGAAGCTTCCGTGGTCCTGCGGATGCCAATCCTGGGAGGCGACGATCACGTCATAGCCGCCTTCCTCGATCAGGCGGTTGGCGACCGGGACGACCTTGTCACCTTCCGGCACTGGCAGATTTCCGCCAGGGCAGAAGCCGTTCTGGATATCGACCAGCAAGAGGGCTTTCATCTTCGGATCCTCCAGTTCGTATAGTTGTATGATTAAACCCCAGCGACGCCCACCGAACAACCCTGCTGGAGCCACTGTGCGCCGAGCCGGTGTCTTTTCCCCCGGGGTGGCGGGCTTGATTCCGGGGGAACATGGAAAACCTTTTCCGCCTAAGGGAGCCCCGGCAGAACAGGATTGCTCGAAGCAGGCGGCACTGCTTCCTACATACCGATCAAACGATCGGAGTATTCCATGTCCATTGCATCCTCATCGCTTCAGCCGCAGGCTGGCAGCCTGCCACCGCTCGGCGTTCCTGGGCTGACGGCACTGCTGGTGCTGATTGTCGGTACGCTGGCACTCGGTGCCGTTTATGGTCCGGCGCACGGTGCGCTCTTCCTCGTTGGCGGCGCGCTCGGTATCTCGCTCTACCATGCCGCCTTCGGCTTTACCTCTGCTTGGCGGGTCTTCATTGCCGAGGGCAGGGGTCGCGGGCTTCGCGTGCAGATGATCCTGCTCGCGCTGACGGTTCTCCTGTTCTTCCCCTTCCTCGCCTCCGGTACGCTGTTCGGCAATGAGGTGCGTGGCTTGGTGTCGCCGGCCGGTACCGGCGTCATCGTTGGCGCCTTCATGTTCGGCATCGGCATGCAGCTTGGCGGGGGTTGTGCGTCCGGCACGTTGTTTACGGCCGGAGGCGGCAATGCGCGCATGCTGGTCACCTTGTTCTTCTTCATTGTCGGCTCGGTCATCGCTACGATCCATTTCGATTGGTGGGCGAGCCTGCCGTCGCTGCCGCCGACGACGCTGGTGAGCCTCGGAGCCGTTCCTGGCATCCTCCTGTCCCTGGCGATCTTTGCTGCAATTGCTGCGATCACGGTGATCGTAGAGAAGAAGCGCAATGGGAGCCTGGAGCAGGCGCCGACAGCGCCTCGTCAAGGTGTGGCGCGCTATCTGCGTGGCCCTTGGCCGCTCGTCGCCGGTGCGGTCGCGCTGGCGCTCCTCAACTTTACCACGCTTTCGCTTGCTGGCCGTCCCTGGGGCATTACCTCTGCCTTCGCATTGTGGGGCGCCAAGGGTGCGCAACTCATCGGCATCGATCCAACCGCCTGGGCTTATTGGCAGACACCTGCCAACGCCAAAGCGCTGGCCGAGAGCGTCTTTGCTGATGTTACCTCAGTGATGGACTTCGGCCTCATCGCAGGTGCAATGCTTGCCGCAGCGCTGGCCGGAAAGTTTGCGCCGAGCCTGGATATCCCGTTGCGTTCGATCCTGGCAGCCGTTGTCGGCGGGTTGCTCCTCGGCTACGGAGCACGCATCGCCTATGGCTGCAATATCGGGGCGTATTTCTCGGGCATTTCATCCGGCAGTCTGCATGGTTACCTCTGGGCCGTCGCGGCCTTTGCGGGCAACATTTTGGGCGTCAAGCTGCGCCCCTGGTTCTTCATGGAGCGCAGCTCGATCCGCCGGTTGGACGGCTGAATTCGACACATTGCCCCGTGCTGCAGTTGTGGTACGGGGCGACCACTTTTCCTGCACCCGCCACTTCTCCGCCGTATTTCCGCTAAACTTCCGGCAGGTTTGGCCTCTAGAGGCAGAGCATCAGAACGGGGCGGGGCGTAAAGATATTGGTTACCATATTTCGGCATTCTCTAATCCAGCCGCTGAACGGCATGAAGGCTCATAGCCGCCGCTCAATGAAAATGGATGGTCGCGTCAGCGGCTTTGGCAGAATGACCGGGTAACGAGTATCATGGCGCTAGAGATCGACAGGTTCGACACCTCCTTCCCGAACAATGCTCCGGCAGGCCGCACCAAGCGTCCCTCACGCTTCGCTTTCGCTGGCAAGGTTATTCTTGGCACTGCAGCTCTTGCCGGGGTCTGGATCTTTGCGGCGACCACGACCGTCAGCAGCCTTGCGCTCAACCACGGCAGTGTTGACAAGCCGAGCTTCAATCTGGCGCTTTCGCTGAAGCCTGTCGCCGTGCCTGAGCCCGAGCCCGTAGAGCCTACAACCTCTCGCGAGGTTGCGCTCAAGATCAACAAATTCTCACGCCTTTATCAGCAGCCCGCCGCGCCCAAGGCAGGCCGGCTGGAAGGTGCGCAGCTTGCCGCGGTCTTGTCGGCGCGTCCCGGTGACGATGCGCTTACTTCCAGTCTCGGCGCGGCCTTTGCCTCCGCTGCCGAAGAGGAGAAGTTTGTGGCGCTCGCCGAGCTTCGTCCGGAGGCGGAGGTCGTCAAGAAGATGCTGGGCGAGGCAATGAACCAGACGGTTGCGCTGGCGCCGCGGTCGGAGCTTCCTCCAGCGGCCATCGTCACCGCTTCTATCCCGTCGGACCTAGCGGACGGCGAGGAGCTTTCGGACGAAAGCGCTGTGGAAACGGCCGCAATTGAAGCGGAAGAGGCTGGCCGGACGGCCGAAGTCGCCGCCCTGATGGACGACACGCTGCCGATGGAAGGCCCGCTGCCGACATCGCGTCCGGAAACTGCCGCAAAGGCGCTGGAAGCAATGGCCGCTGCGAAGCTGACCGAGCCAGGCCGTCCGGCTCCCGTAACCGAGGCGGAAGAGCCGGCCTCCACAGTGCTTGCCTATGCTCGTCCAGACAATCCCGTAAAGCCCTTGGCGCCGGTCGCGCCGCTGCCAAATCCGGGCACGAAGAAGGTGGCGATCTACGACATCACCAACGGTGTCGTGCATATGCCGGATGGTACGAAGCTTGAGGCCCATTCCGGCATCGGCAAGATGCGCGACAATCCGAAATACACCCATGTGAAGATGAAGGGCCCGACGCCCCCTGGCACCTACAAGCTTTCCATGCGCGAGAAGCCCTTCCACGGCGTTGCGGCGATCCGCCTAACCTCCGTCGATGGAAAGCATCCGCAAGGCCGCACCGGACTTCTGGCGCATACCTATCTGCTGCGCTCGGCGCCAGGCGATTCACACGGCTGCGTCGCCTTCAAGCACTACGACAAGTTCCTCAAGGCTTTCCGTCGTGGCGAAATCACTCACATGGTCATCGTGCCGGAATACAACGGCCGACTTCCGGGCAAGAGCAACAACCTGCTGGTCAAGCTGTTTGGCGGCAAGGATGCCTGAGGCAGGTTAGCCAAGCAGGTTACGTGCGGTACGCATGAACACGCGCGCGCCCAGCGGGATCAGGTCGTCCGGGTAGTCATAGTCGGGATTGTGCAGGGCAGGGTGCTTCTCGCCAGCACCGAGATAGAACATCGCCGATCTGGATACGGCGCCGAAGCGGCCAAAATCCTCCGATGCTCGCAATGCCTCACCTGGTTCATGCCGCATCCCCTCGTCGTCCAAGGCCTGCCGCAGCAATGCGACGGCCTCGGGATGGTTCTCGCAGTGGTGGAAGATCTCGTGATAGCTCATCTCCAGTGCCAGCCCGTCCATCTCCGCTGCTTTGCTCGCCAATCGTTCGGCTGAGTCCACCAGTGACTGCATCTGGTCGTCGGTTGTCGTCCGCAGCGTTACCCAAAGTTCAGCATGCGCAGGAGCAATGCCGAAAGCCGCTTCGCCCATTGTCACATGCCCGATGGTAGCCAGCACCAGATCGCCGCCGGCGACAGTGCCGCGGCTGAGATCCGTCAGCGCCGGCATCAGGTCAGCTATTGCGCGCATTGGCGAGGTTCCGGTTTCCGGCATGGAGGCATGCGCCGTTTTACCTGTCAGGGAGATCTTGAGGCCGCGTGAGGCGCAGTTCGCGATCCCCTCCTTCAGCCATATATGCCCGAGAGGAAGCCCCGGCAGGTTGTGCAGCGAAAAGGCGTAATCCGGCCTGATCTGTTCAAACCGCTCATCGTCCATCACAGCCGCCGCGCCGGCGCCCGTTTCCTCGGCAGGTTGGAACAGCAGAACGACCCGGCCCCGTTTTGGACGCTGCTTCGCAAAGCCTCGGGCAAGAGCGGCAACCGTTGCGGTATGTCCGTCGTGGCCGCACATATGCCCTTTACCTCGGAGACGCGAACGATGCGGAATGTCGGAGATCTCCTCGATCGGAAGCGCATCGATCTCACTGCGGAAAAGGACCGTCGGGCCATCGTCCGTCCCGTCGAACACGGCGGCGACACCAGTGCCGCCAAGACCGGAGATGACGTGATCAGGCGCGGCACCTGCCAGAAAGGCAATCACCTCTGCGGCGGTCGCCACCTCCTGTCCGGACACTTCCGGCATGGCGTGCAGCTTTTGTCGCCAGGCTGCGAGTTCGATAGCGTCCTCGTTGGTAAGAAACATGCAAGCCCCCGTTACTGCAGCCAAGAGGTATCGGCACAGGAAGGGGAGAGCAAGCCGGCAGAACTGTCACTGCCCTACCATTCGATGGCGATCTTGCCGAAATGACCGCCGCTTTCCTCGTACCGGAAGGCATCTGCAAGTTTCTCCAGCGGGAAGACGCGGTCGATCACCGGCTTGAAGAGGCCGCCATCAAGCGCCCTGACGAAGTTCTGCTGGTGCCGGCGGCTGCCAACAATGATGCCCGATAGCACTACTTGCTTGCCCATCAAGGCGGCCGTCGGGACCTCGCCGCTGACGCCGGTCAGGACGCCGATCAGCGTGATGCGTCCACCAAGCGCTACCGCCTGGATTGACTGGGCGAGCGTTCCGGGACCGCCAACCTCGACCACGTGATCGACGCCGCGGCCGCCGGTCCAATCCATGACTTTTTTGCCCCAGTTCTCCTCCCGCTTGTAGTTGAGGGTGAACTCCGCGCCCATCTGGCGCGCCCGCTCCAGCTTCTCATCCGATGAAGAGGTGATGGCGACGCGGGCACCCATGGCCCGGGCGATCTGCAGGGCGAAAATGGAGACACCGCCGGTGCCGAGCGCCAGCACCGTGTCGCCGGCCTTCAGCTTGCCGAGCTCCACCAGCGCCCGCCAGGCCGTCAGCCCCGCCGTGGTGATCGTTGCCGCTTCCACATGCGAGAAACCCTCTGGGGCATGGGTGAAGGCGGTCGCGGGGCGCACCGCGTATTCTGTTGCGTAGCCGTCGATGCCGTCTCCGGGGACGCGGGAGAAATTGCCGGAGGTCGGCGGTCCATCCTGCCAGTCGGGGAAGAAGCAGGAGACGACATGGTCGCCCGGCGAGAACTCGGTGACGCCTTCGCCGACCTCCTCCACCACTCCGGCGCCATCGGCCAGAAGCACGCGCCCGTCGCTTGGCATCCTGCCGCTCGCCACGCCATAGTCGTGGAAGTTGATCGAACTGCCGTGCAGCGCAACGCGGATCTCGCCCGGGCCGGGCTTGCCGGGATCGGGCAGGTCGACAAGCTTCAGGGCGTCCAGTCCGCCCGGCGCGGTGACGATGGCTTTCATGGGGAACTCCTCGGCTAGCAGCTAAGGGGCCTCACCTAGCGGCGGAGGGAGAGCGGGCAAGGGGGAAGAAGTACTCGCCCCTTGCCTGCTCTGAGGGATCAGTGATCGAGGCCGCTGATGATCTCGAACATCTTGCCCATGTTGCCAGTTTCGGCAGCATTACGAAGCGGCTTGCACCGCTCTACCACCACTTCCTGCGCCTCCGGCTGGTTTGTCAGGATGTCCATCACCTCGCGGATGAAGTCGGCAAGCGGCATGGCCGTCGGATCATTGGCCTGGCGCTCGCCCATCAGCGTCGTCTGGACGTAAGGTGGCACGATCTCGATCACCTCCACCGGTGTGTTTTTGAGCTGCTGGCGCAGGCCCATCGTATAGGAATGGAGCGCCGCCTTGGTTGCCGAATAGGTGGGGCTCGCCGCCATGGGCACGAAGGCAAGGCCGGAAGAGACCGTGAGGATCGTCGCATTCTGCTGCTTCAGGAGATGCGGCAGGAGGGCTGCCGTCAGGCGGATCGGCCCCAGCAGGTTGGTGGCTATCGTTTCTTCCGCCGTCTGCAGATAGCCGGGGGCAGTTGTCAGATCCTCTCGCTTCATGATGCCGGCATTGTTGATCACGGCGTTGAGGCCCGGGTGCTCGGAAACGAGGCGTTCGGCAAAGGCCTTAATGCCGTCTGCATCACCGAAGTCGAGCGTCATGGCGACCATGCCGGGATTGACGGCGGAGACTTCGTCGAGCGTCTGCCGGCGACGGCCGGTGATGATCACCTTGTTGCCGCGGGCGTGGAAGGCCTCCGCCAGCGCCCGCCCGATGCCGGAGTTGCCGCCGGTGATGAGGATGGTGTTGCCTGTCGTCTTCATGCGTCTGTCTCCGTTCGTGGTTGCGTGACGGGAAGATATGGCCCATGCTTTCCCTTAGAAAGAAGGCACCCGAAAGTTCTATACGCACCAAAAGGAGAGTGTCTGTGTCACAGGGCGCAGCTGCGAAAGAAAGTTCTCACACCACCCGCGAAATCCCGGAGGAAATCGATCCGGCGATCGAGGAACTGGTGCGCGGCATCATCGGACAGGTGGCCGACAAGTGGACCATGCTGATCCTCGAAACGCTGGAAGAGCACGGAACGCTCCGCTTCACCGAAGTCGGCCGCCATGTCGGCGGCATCAGCCAGAAGATGCTGACCAAGACCCTGCGCGACATGGAACGCGACGGCCTCGTTTCCCGCACCGTCCATCCCGTCATCCCGCCGCATGTGGACTATACCCTCACCGACCTCGGCCACAGCCTCGGCGAAGCCTTCTGCGGGGTGTGGATCTGGGCGGAAAAGCACCACGCGACGATCGAGAAGGCGCGGGCGGCGTTCAGGGAGCGGGAGGAGCGGGGGTAGGGGCGTTATCCTGCAGACTTGATACGTTCCTCAAATCGCTCCCAAGAGCCAAAGATATCCTTATAAAAATTGCTACCCAGCAAGCATGACATATCCACATCCCGCTTGTTTGGAGCGTAACCAAGTACTCGTTCCAACCGTCGATACTGATAGATCAATATCTTGTCGATGTTTTGCCGGGTGGCGTAGCGTGGATTTAGCGTTTGAAAGCCGAATATGTCGATCACACGGTCCTCAAACTCCACCTTGCAACTCAGAGGAAACTCAACGTGCTGGCGAACCTCGCGGTAGATTTCATCTTGTCCCGTGATTGCTGCGTCATCCGCTGGCTCAAGTCCGTGGTACTCCTCCAACTTATAAGCGTTACGGAAATTTCCGATGAAGTCGATTACGGTGCAAATTTGCTTGCCAACGTGGTGTCGCAGCCCTCTGCCCAGTTGCTGGTAGAAAACCCGTTTTGACTCAGTGGGCCTCACAAATAGTAGACATTCTACGAATGGTAGATCCACACCTTCGTTAAGGATATCAACTGCGCATAGTATCTTAATCTGCCCTCTGCGAAACTCTTCACGGATTTTTGCGCGCTCAGCTGTGTTGGTAGTTGAAAGGTACGGTGCAGCTTCTATTCCAGCCGAGGCGAACGTCGCAGCAAGCCTCACGGCATGCTCATGTGAGCAGCAAAAAGCTAACGTCGATTTGCCTTCCGCCTTATCCTGCCATTTGCTGATGATTGCTCGATGACGTTCAGGAACGACTAGTTTTCGCTCTAGATCACGCACATCGTAGCGAATGCCATTGTGCCTTATCTTAGAGTAGTCAATATCATCAAAGCACCCAAAATAATGATATGGGCAAAGGATGCCGAAGTTGATCCCATCGCGCAGATCATAGGAAACGATCGCTCTATTTTCGCATATTGATAAGACATCCTTCTGGTCAGCTCGAAACGGTGTGGCCGTAAGACCCAGAAGAAAGGACGGTCTCAGGTGATCGATGACTCGTCGATAGCTGGCGGCAGCTGCGTGGTGGAACTCATCGACAACCATGTACGTCACTGCTGTGCCGTCAAAAACGTGCAAATTCTTGTAGAGCGTCTGGATTGTAATCAGGTTCACCTTCCTAAGCTCGTTCATCGACGGTCGAGAGGCGAATCGTTTCACTTGCTCAGCATCAAAGTGCCTGAGAAACTCGGTCTCTGCGTCCTCAAGGATCTCGTGAGAATGAGCTACATATAGAGCGAGATCAGGATCTTGCCGTTTGATGTCGCTAGCCGCAATTCGCGTCTTACCTGCTCCCGTCGGAAGAATCACTGCTCCAGAGCGGTCGCCTTCTGCGTGGGTATCAGATAAGCAGCGGAGAGCTTCTTCTTGGAGAACGTTGGAGGGGTGGACACTTGGAGTGTAACCGCATTGGCATCTGCCTTTTGCGATGCGACTCCCATCCCGAGGGCAGATATATCCATAACCAATGAAGACTTTCGCAAGGTCGCTGGCATCTAGGAACGTATAGTCACAACCGATCCCGGAGATGGTGTGCAGGAACTCCTCCTTTACATCGTCGAGAACGTTCCCGGTGGCGCAAAACACTGCAATCCCAAGACCCGAGATCCTGTTTAACCTAAAGATCTGATGACTAACATGGGAAGGACGAACCGTAGAGAAGGATTTTCCTTTTAGAATGAAGGCGGCAAGGCGTTCTTCGCCATGGACCGTCAACTTGTGAGTTAGTATGTCAACTATCTCAGCGGGGCCGTGGGGTGTGCTGTTCGTGTCATTGAGTATTGCGGTAAGCCACGGTTCTATCTCGTGTCTTTCATCAAGACTCCGAACAGTTTCGATTACCTGTTCGTTTATCGCATAATCGATGGAGCGATAGCGACAAAAGCTATCGATGCGTTTTAACGGGATTAGTCCCATTTCTCTCCACCCCGTTCTCCATTAGCTTTTTCGCCTTCAAACCCGCTCCACAAACCCCTCCAGCACCCGCTTCTGACCCGCCTTGTCGAAATCGATGGTCAGCTTGTTGCCTTCGATCGCGGCAATGTTGCCGTTGCCGAACTTGATGTGGAAGACGCGTTCGCCGACGGAAAATTGCGATGGTGTGTCGGCGACGGACTTCGCCACCAACTCGCCGTCAATGGTGCGGGTGCGCGGGCCGCTCTCGCCGTAGCCGATGCGCTCTACCGCATGGCCGGAGCGGGTGCCCCAGTTGTCGCGGGTGGCATTCGTCTGGTTGGCCTGGGCGCGCTTCCAACCGGGGGTGGAATAGGTGTTGGCGAAGGGATCGGCCTTGTCGAAGCGCGACTGGCCATAGCCGCCGCGCCCGCCATAGCCGCCGTAATTTGACTCCGAGGCGGCGACATCGACGTGATGGGCTGGCAGTTCGTCGAGGAAACGCGAGGGCATGGTCGACTGCCAGAGCCCGTGGATGCGGCGGTTGGAGACGAACCAGATGTGGCAGCGCCGCTTGGCGCGGGTAATGCCGACATAGGCCAGCCGCCGTTCCTCCTCCAGCCCCGAGCGGCCGCCTTCGTCGAGCGCGCGCTGGTGCGGAAACAGGCCTTCCTCCCAACCGGGCAGGAAGACGGTGTCAAATTCCAGCCCCTTGGCGGAATGCAGCGTCATGATCGAGACAGCGTCGAGATCCTCGTTCTGCTCGGCATCCATGACCAGCGAGACGTGCTCGAGAAAGCCCCGCATGGACTCGAACTGCTCCATGGAGCGGATCAGTTCCTTCAGGTTTTCCAGCCGCCCTGGAGCTTCCGCCGACTTGTCGTTCTTCCACATGTCGGTATAGCCGGACTCTTCGAGGATCTGTTCGGCAAGCTCGATATGCGGAATCTTCTCAAGCCGTTCCTGCCAATTCCTGAAATATTGAATCACGTCGAACAGCGCCTTGCGCGCCTTCGGTTTCAGCTCATCTGTCTCGATGATCTCGGCTGCGGCAGCCAGCATCGGAATGTCGCGGGCGCGGGCATAGTCGTGGAGCGTGTGCACAGTCGTGTCACCCAGCCCGCGCTTCGGTGTGTTGACGATCCGCTCGAAGGCGAGGTCGTCGGCCGGCTGGCAGGTAAGGCGGAAATAGGCCATGGCGTCGCGGATCTCGAGCCGCTCGTAGA
>JAEWOP010000181.1 GCA_023399635.1 Pseudomonadota bacterium | reverse complement strand
CGAGGATCGTGAAGGACAGGAACAGGGTGGCAAGCACGTTGAACGGCTGGAGTGCCAAAGCTCCGACTGCTCCGACGGCGATAGCGAGCGCCATACGGCGCACGCCCCAGAGAAGCATTATCCTGCCTGCCAGCCGCTCCATACGCAAGCTTCCCCTCGCCCGCCCGAATCAGGCCCGCAGTGTTCCAAAAACCGGCGTATCTGTCCGCAAGCAAACGCAAAAGATGATGCGGGTAATCAATGCGGCTGTTCGCTTGAACCGACGGCTTCCGCAATGGAAGCGTTTTGGGGGGGATGGTTGACTTCGCCAAACCCGCTTTCTGCCTCCCCCTTGATTTGGCGCCGACGGGCAAGCGTCCGTTTGCGCACAACGCGGACACGTTTGATTCGCCGCGGGTCTGCCTCCAGAATATGAAATTCAAACCCCGGAAGTGCCTGGACAACCTCGCCCCGAACCGGGATCCGGCCGAGTGCGGAGAAGATCAGACCGCCTAGGGTATCCACGTCCTCCATGCGGTCGCGGATGTCGAAATCAGGGCCGATGGCTTCCGAAATCTCCTCCAGTTCCACACGGGCATCGGCAATGAAAATGTCTTCTCCCGCGCGAGAAAATCTAACCTCTTCGTCGTCGTGCTCGTCCTCAACATCGCCGATCACCATCTCAACGATGTCCTCATGAGAGACCAGACCGTCAGTGCCGCCGTACTCGTCGATGACGAGCGCCATCTGAGTGCGTGCCGCCTGCATGCTCTGAAGCAGATCGGAGGCAAGCATCGAGGGCGGCACGAAGAGGATTTTTCGAATGAGGCCAGCGTCGGAAACAGATTTCGTCAGATCCACCCGCGCAAGGTCGAATGCAGCCTTCGGTACGCGGGCGGGCTTTTCCACCTTTTCGCTGACGAGCGGCATCGGTTGCGAAGGCGCTGCCGCTCTCGGCCGTGGCCGGCGTTTGTTGCGCGCCTGCTTGGCAAGGTAAGACAGGAGGTCCCTGATGTGGACAAACCCACGCGGATCGTCGAGCGTGTCGCAATAGACCGGCATGCGCGAGCGGCCGGTTTCCTCGAAGTGGATCATCAGGTCGCCGAGTGTCATCGTCATGTCGACGGCTTCGATGTCCGCGCGCGGCACCATGATGTCCTCAACACGGACCTCGCGAAACCGAAGGATGTTGTGCAGCATGGCCCGCTCTTCGGGCGAAAACGCGCTGCTGACATTCGTGTCGGTCATCAGCGCATCAGCCAGATCCTCCCGCAGGCGCTCGCCTTGCGCCGGCCTCAGAAGCCTCACTGCACGTGACCAGAAGGAGGAGCTGCCTCGCGAGACATTGTCCGGTCGTTGGGGACTACTGCCTTCTTCAGAAGAGGTGTCCGAACTTTCCGTGCCCTCTCGGGCAACAATCGTCGAATTGTCGTTCATCGTTCCAAGCTAAGTGATCGGGTCTTGCCCCGCATAGGGATCAGATAGGCCAAGCGTGGCCAAAATGCGAGTCTCCAGCGCTTCCATGCGCTCGGCCTCGTCGGTTTTGATATGGTCGTAGCCGAACAGGTGCAGAAAACCATGCACCAAAAGATGGGTCAGATGGACCTCAACATCTTTCTCCAGTACGGCCGCCTCGCGTTCCACCGTCTCACGCGCAACAACGATGTCACCCAACATGGGCCCAGGCATACCACCCGGTTGGACCGGAAAAGCAGGGAAGGACAACACGTTTGTCGGCATGTCCTTGCCGCGCCATTCTGCGTTGATCTCGCGGATGGAGTCGTGATTTTTGAAGACGATAGAGAGGTCGATGGGTTGTTGCGGAAAAGGTTGTCCCTCCGCCGTTTGAAGGTAAGCGGCGGCCGCGGAAAAAACCTGCTCTGCGAGAGCCTGAAGCTTCTCGTCTGCCGGCCAGGCTTCGTCTTCGACGCTGATCTGAATGTCTAGTTGTGACATGACGGCGCGACCGCACTAGCGATCAGCTTCCCCACTTTCCTCATGTACCTCATACTGCGCGTCATAGGCCTTGACGATGCGACCAACCAGCGGGTGGCGAACAACATCGACATCCTTGAAACGGACCACAGAAAGGCCCTCCACATCTTTCAAGATATGAAGCGCCTCGACCAGACCGGACTTGACCCCGCGCGGAAGATCGACCTGGCTCGGATCGCCGGTGACGATCATGCGAGCGTTCTCACCAAGGCGTGTCAGAAACATCTTCATCTGCATGGACGTCGTGTTCTGCGCCTCATCCAGAATAACCGCAGCGTTGGACAGTGTCCGTCCTCGCATGAAAGCAAGCGGTGCGATTTCGATGACACCCGCCGTGATTGCCCGCTCCACCTTGTCGCCAGGGATCATGTCGTAAAGGGCGTCATAGAGCGGCCGAAGATACGGATCGACCTTCTCCTTCATATCGCCCGGAAGAAAACCCAAACGCTCGCCCGCCTCGACAGCCGGACGAGAGAGAATGATCTTATCCACGGCACCTCGCTCAAGAAGCTGGGCAGCATGCGCCACGGCAAGATACGTCTTGCCGGTACCGGCGGGACCAACGCCGAAGACCAGCTCCGATCGCTCCAGGGCGCGCATGTAAGCATCCTGGGTCGGGGTGCGAGCAGCAATGGTCTTCTTGCGCGTCGAGATCTGCGCCATGCTCAGCTTCGCCTTGCGCTCCATGGTCGGCAACTGCAACTGATCGTCAGCGGCCACGGCCATACGGATGGCACCTTCCACATCGGAGGTCTCCACTCCGCCGCCCTTCTGCAGGCGGTCGTAGAGAAAATCGAGCGCCCGGCGCGCCTGGTTGGTCGCCGTTACGTCTCCGGAGATCGTGACCGAATTGCCTCGCGCGCGCGCATCGACGTGAAGCCGCTGTTCGATCAGCTTCAGATGTTGGTCAAACTGTCCGAAAAGCTCGCTAGCGAACCTGTTGTTCTCAAACGTGAGGACGAAGTGGTTGGCGTCGGTCGCAGCAGTTCTTGGTTGACGTGCGGGTGAAGAAACCAGTTCGTTTCCGTTCAAGTAGGCAAGCTCCTCGCCAGTGGTCAGGTAAGCATGGTCCCGACCGGCTCAGCAAACAAGCTGTTGGGACCCGTTCCTATGATTCGTACCGGAATAATGTCACCGATCTGCGATGGTTTTGCATCAACATTCACTGACTGCAGCCACGGCGACCGTCCGATCAATTGGCCGGGCATCCGCCCAGGTTTCTCGAGCAGTAGGTCGATGACCTTTCCAACGCATGATTTGGCGAACTCAGCCTGCTGTTTCAAGAGCAGGGCCTGAAGTCTTTCAAGCCGCTCCGACTTCACCTCTTCAGGGATATGATCGGGAAGGTCTGCTCCTGGCGTGCCGGGGCGGGTCGAATATTTGAACGAGTAGGCCTGAGCATAGCTCACCCTTTCGACAAGGCGTAGCGTGTCCTCGAAGTCGGCGTCCGTCTCCCCTGGAAAGCCGACGATAAAGTCCCCCGACAGAGCCATATCCGGCTTGGCGTTGCGAATACGGTCTATCAGCTGCAGATACTCGGCGGCGGTGTGACGGCGGTTCATCGCCTTCAAGATCCGATCAGACCCCGCCTGCACAGGCAGATGCAGATAGGGCATCAGTGTCCGCAAGTCCCGATGCGCCTCTATCAGGCGGTCATCCATGTCTCGGGGATGGCTGGTGGTATAGCGAAGCCGTGCCAAGCCGGGGATCTCCGCCAGCCGATAGAGCAAGTCTCCCAGCCCCCACTCGCGGCCATCCAAGCCTTCCGCGCGCCACGCGTTGACGTTCTGGCCGAGAAGCGTGACCTCGCGCACTCCGCCATCAACCAGACGCTGGGCCTCCTTGAGGATCTGATGGACGGGCCGGGATACCTCCGATCCCCGCGTGTACGGTACCACACAGAAGGTGCAGAACTTGTCGCAGCCCTCCTGCACAGTGAGAAATGCGCTGACCCCGCGCGAGCGGACCTGCGCCTTTTCCGCCATCGGCAGGTGCTCAAACTTGTCCTCGACGGCGTAATCGGTATCAACCACGCGATCACCAAGACGGGCACGCCTGATGGCCGCCGGCAGCCGGTGATAAGTTTGCGGCCCGATCACGACGTCGACCGCCGGCTCGCGCCTGAGAATTTCCTCGCCTTCCGCCTGCGCGACACAGCCGGCGACACCAATCATCAGCTCCTGTCCCTCGGCGTTGCGCGCCTTCTTCATGTCGCGCAACCGTCCAAGTGCGGAATAGACCTTGTCTGCAGCCTTTTCGCGGATGTGGCAGGTGTTGAGCAGGACCAGGTCCGCTTTTTCGATCTCCTCTGTCGGGACATACCCTTCACTCGCCAACGCGTCGCCCATCCGAACAGAATCGTAGACGTTCATCTGGCAGCCATAGGTCTTGATGAAGACCTTGCGGCTATTGGCGCCCAGCTTATTCTCGGCGGGAGGATCGAAGATAACGGTATCGGTGCTCATGGCGGCTCTTTATCGCAATACGGCCTGCATTAGAAGACTTCCTGGGGGTAGTCGCGGCCGCGCAGCCTGGCGATCAGCATGCGGCGGATCTTTGCTGCCACAGTGGCGCTCAACACCTTGCGGCTGTCGCCAGGCCTAAACTCGATCGCATCGCCGAAGGAAATCTCGACATCGATCGCTTCCGCCTTGAGGACGCCCATCAGATGCGGGACTAGCTGTATATCTCCCGGCCAGGCCGCAACAGGCCGATGATAACGGCCCATCGTCATGCCATAAACGCGCGTATAGGCAATCGCTACAGGCTGGACATGGACCACCTTGCCCGGCACCTGCGGCACGGCAGCAGCGGCCGCACCAAACAAGGATGACTTGATCTCGAGCACGCGGTTCCCGTCGGATGTCGTGCCCTCCGGAAACAGGACGACAATCTCGCCAGCCGCCATTCGCTCGGCGATCTCGTTGACTTGATCGCCTGCCCTTCGCCTTTCTTCCCGCGCAACGAAGATTGTCTTCTGCAGCTTTGCCAGAGGGCCGAACACGGGCCAGGAGGCGACCTCCGACTTTGCTATGAAGACCACGTCCGCGACGGCACCAAGAACGAGGATGTCCTTCCACGAAGCGTGATTGGCGGCCAGCATCAGCGGGCGCCGCGGATCGGGGCACCCATGAACGTGTATCCGGATTCCCAGCAGGTAGCAGGCGACGCGATGCCACCAACGCGGGAGATAGCGCCGGATCCTCCAATCAAGAGCAAGACCAACAAGTTGGAACGGCAGCAGCACCAGGGTGAAGGCCGAGAGTATCGCAAAGATGAGGCCGATCCGCAGCCAGGTGATCAAGCGTCGTCCTTGTCGAGCGGAATGCCATAGAGCTCGAGACGGTGGCCAACGAGCCGGAAACCATGCTCACGCGCGATCCGTTCCTGCAAAGCTTCAATCTCCGGCGAGTGAAACTCTATGACCGTACCCGATGCCACATCAATCATGTGGTCATGATGCTCTTCCGGCACCGTCTCATAGCGTGAGCGCCCGTCGCGAAAGTCATGCTTTTCGATGATGCCCTCGTCCTCGAACAGTTTGACGGTGCGATATACGGTCGAAATCGAGATCCGGGGGTCCACTTTGGAAGAGCGGCGATAAAGCTCCTCGACATCGGGATGGTCATCGGAGGTCTCGAGGATGCGGGCAATGACGCGCCGCTGGTCGGTCATCCGCATGCCCTTCTCGGCACACAGCTCTTCCAGTGTTCTGGAAAGATCGGTCATGACCTTGCCGCCTTTGATCAATTCAGTGATCGGACCGGACTAGCGAAGATCGCGCTTCATGACAAGCGCGGAGGATTTAACGCCATCAGCCCCGGAATAGTAGGCGGGCCGTTCGGCGATGACCTGAAAGCCCAGCTTGCGATAGAGTTGCACAGCCGCCTGATTGGCAGCCTCGACCTCAAGGAAAATCGTCTCGGCACCACGCTGACCGGCTTCGCGCAATGCCGCCTGCATCAGACGCCAACCAAGCCCTGCCCTACCGAACCTTTCGGACACGGCAATGGTGAGGATTTCCGCTTCTCCGGCCGCTTCGCGAGCCAGAACAAAACCCCCAACCGGTTGAGAAAAGAAGGCGTTGGTTTGACGGGCAATGAATCCGAAAACGTTAGCCTGCACAAGCAGGCTCAGAAACTCCGCCTCGCCCCACTGCCGAGGGAACCGCTGCCCATGTATCTCCGAGATCTCATGCGCGTGATCCGCAGCCAGCGGGACGATTTCGAAATATGGCTTCCATTGCAGATATTGGTCGATCATCGCCTTCAAACTCGGGCGAGAGCATAGCCGGTTTGCGGCTTCGCGTCAGGACCCCGCAGGTAGAGCGGTTTTGGTTTCGTGCTCGATGATGATTTGACGGCGCCCAACCTGGCAACCGTTGAAATATCGAAGCGGTCCACGGCGGCCTGGTCCTGCATCTCGTTCAGGACGAGATGGCGGCCGGAGCCAACCACGTCAGCAGACAGGGAGGCGACCAATCGGGCAGCCTCAGCCGGAGAAACCGCGACGGGATCATTTACGCTGGATCCATCAGGGGCAAAGGGCTGGACGTAAAGCTCGCCGCGCTTTGCATCCATGGCAACGACCACAGGTCGGGAGCGCTCACCTTCAAGATAACCAGCAGCAATCGTTTCCAGTGTCGTGACGCCGACGCATTCGGCGCCAAGAGCCAAGGAAAGACCCCGGGCAGCGGCAACGCCAACCCTGATGCCGGTAAAGGACCCCGGTCCAGTCACCACCGCGATGCGTCCCACCTCACTCAGTTGGCGTCCCGCCTGCGAAAGGGCTTCATCGATCACAGCCATCAAACGCTCGGCGTGCCCTTTGCCAATCATTTCGGTCACAGTCGATAGAATTTGGCCCGTCCTGCTCTCGAAAAGAGCAGCGGAGCAATCCACGCCAGCCGTGTCAATTGCCAGGACAAGCATTCTCCTGCGGCGGCCTTAAAGGGCTTCTACCGCCTGCACTTCCGGAACAAAGTGGCGCAGCAGGTTCTGCACGCCGTGCTTAAGCGTTGCCGTCGAAGACGGGCAGCCGGAGCAGGCGCCCTTCATGTTGAGGTAAACGGTGCCGTCTTTGAAGCCCTTGAAGGTGATGTCACCGCCGTCCTGTGCGACCGCCGGTCGCACGCGCGTTTCCAGCAGTTCCTTGATGGTCGCGACGATGGTTTCGTCGCCCGCTTCGAAGAACTCGCCTTCCTCATCAGAGATTTCAGCAGTCGCGGCGCTCCCGCCCATAACGGGCTGACCGGACATGAAGTGTTCCATGATCGAGCCGAGGATCGCCGGCTTCATGTGCTGCCACTCCCCCGCACTCTTGGTAACGGTGATGAAATCGTATCCGAAATAGATGCCGGTGACGCCAGGAACGGCGAACAGACGAGATGCCAGTGGAGATGTTTCGGCCTCGCCCGGATCACGGAAATCGGCAGTGCCTTTTTCCATGACCACCTTGCCGGGCAGGAACTTCAGGGTTGCCGGATTTGGCGTTGCCTCGGTTTGGATGAACATCTCACGTCTCCTTAAGGCAGTGCTGCCTTAGTTTAGAATTCTTCAAAAGAAGATAATCGCAACCCTGTTTTGGTTCAAGTGCGACTTCTGAGAACTCACGTCAAGCCTGCCTAGCAGAGGGCGTCTATTTCTTCGTTCGTCAAGCTATCGGGTAGAACAGTCACTGGGATCGGAAAGATCGCACCACGTCCCGCTATCGCCGACACGAGAGGTCCAGGGCCCTCCTTGGCTGACGCTGCCGCAAGGACAAGAATTGCAATGTCGCGGTCTTCCTCTACCAGCGTATTGATCTGTTCGGTAGCGCTCCCTTCCCGGATGACGACTTCAGGATCGATCCCGATGGTTTCGCGCACTTTCTGCGCTGCTTTCGCCATAATGGCTTCTGCCTCTTCACGGGCTTCCGCGCGCATGATCGCCTCCACCCCGAGCCACTGCTGGAAATCACCTTCAGGGATGACGAACAGCATAACGAGGCCGCCATTGGAGTTCTTGGCTCGGCGACCAGCATAATGCA
>JAEWOP010000006.1 GCA_023399635.1 Pseudomonadota bacterium | reverse complement strand
GTGTGGGCTCAGGCGTCGGCTGCGGCGCGATTTCCGGCTTCGCTTCCGGCAGGGCTGCCACCTCAGTAGGTTTCGGCGCAGTCTCTTCCGGAACGATGTCCTTGATCTTGTTTGTCTCGGTCGTCGGGTTTGGGAGCGGGTTCTCAGTCTTCTCCGGCGCCGCGGCGACTTCAGTTTCCACCGGACGCTTGGCAGGCGTCGGCGGTGCCTTCAGGTCGATATCGTTATCGCCGGTGTTTTCAGCGTTCTCGACCACATTTGGTTTGCTCGTCGGCACAGGAGCCGCCTTCTCGGCGAGCGGCGCGTTCTTGTCGCCCTGCTGGATCTGGGTGATCGATTCGACCGGGATGATATCAACCGGAAGCGCCTCAACCTCCGCCACGTCGAAGGACGCCGGAGAGCCTAGCGAAACAAGCGCCCAGCCTAGGACCAGGGTGTGAGCGACCAGCGATGTGCCGAGACTTCCCTTCATCGCGCCTGTTACTGCTCCTGTTCCTGCAGCGTCACCAGACCGATGTTCTTGAATCCGGCGGAGGAGATCCGAGCCATGACTTTCATCACGACGCCATAGGCAGCCGCAGTATCGCCACGCACGTAAATCCGTTCGTTGTAGCCGGTGGTGGCGATGGCTTCGAGCTTCGGCACCACTTCGTCGATCGCGATTGCCGTTTCCTGCAGGTAGATCTCGCCCGCAGGATTGACGGAAATGGTGATTGGCTGCGTGTCTGCGTTCATGGCCTTCGCCTGCGTTTCCGGCAGGTCGATCGGTACGCCGACCGTCATCATCGGAGCGGCAACCATGAAGATGATCAGGAGTACCAGCATGACGTCGACGAGGGGCGTGACGTTGATTTCACTGATCGCGCCGTGCTTGCGGCCGCCGCGCCGTCTGCGCCCGCCGCCAGATCCCTTTGCACCGACTGACATACCCATGGTGTTGGCTCCCTCGCGACCGCGTTACTGCGCCGCCTGGCGCGGTTGCAGTTTTTCGTCGATCTGGCGCGACAGGATTGCCGAGAACTCGTCTGCGAAACCTTCCATGCGCGCCGAGAGCTTCCCGGCGTCGGCAGCGAACTTGTTATAGGCAATAACCGCAGGAATAGCGGCGACCAGACCAATCGCGGTGGCCAGAAGCGCCTCGGCAATACCGGGCGCCACGACGGCGAGGTTCGTAGACTTGGAACCGGCAATAGCCTGGAACGACGTCATGATCCCGACAACCGTACCGAAGAGGCCGATGAACGGCGCCGCCGAGCCGATCGTCGCAAGTGAACCGAGCCGGGCTTCATAGGATTCGCTTTCGCGCGCCATGGTCACGTCCATGGCACGGTCGATGCGCATCTGCAGGCCGATGGGCGACCGCGCACCGCGCTCGAAGCTCTTCTTCCATTCGCGCATGGCGGAAACGAAGATTGCCGACAGGCCACCATTCTGCCGTTCCGCCAGTGTCCGGTAAAGCTCTTCCAGGGATTGGCCGGACCAGAACACCTGCTCGAACTGGTCGAACTGGCGCTTGGCCTTGCCGAAGCTGACATACTTGTCGATGACGATTGCCCATGTCCAGACGGACGCGCCGATCAGGCCCAGCATGACCAGCTTGACGATCAGACCAGCCTGCATGAACAGCGCCCAGAGACTGACGTCATGGGTCGCCGCAGCCAAACCTACCTCTTCCATACCAATATCCCCGAATCCAAACGCCCGGCACAGGACCGGGCGGGTTCAAAAGCGCTCGCGCGAGATTCAAATGGCCGCTGGATGCGCTCTTCTACCCCAAGGTGCCCTGAGCTTTCAGCATTGGCTTCTCGCTTTCAAATTTGGTCAAAGGAAGGCGTGCATTGCACAAATTCCTCAGGCTCCAGAAGACCTCATTATGGTTAAGGAAGCGTTACGTCAGAGCCTGGGAAGCAACGTTCAACCATCGAGAAACTTCTTGGCCACGCTGTCTGGCAATCTACGGGGACGCCCGCTTCGGTTGATCACTGCGATCGTGACCTTTGCCACGATCAGCAGCGTTTCGCCCCGGCGTATCTCCTGGTTGAGAACCATCTTGGCGCCACCGGCTTTCTCCGTGGACGTGTTTACTGTCAGAACATCATCCATCTTCGCCGGCTGCTTGAAGTCGATCTCCATCCGGTGAACGACAAACACGAGCCCCTCCTCGTCGGCAGCAAGGAGATCGCTCTGCTGGCATCCCAGGCAACGCAGGTAATCGGTGCGGCCCCGCTCCAGGAAATGAAGGTAGCGAGCATGATAGACGAGACCGGAGAAATCCGTGTCTTCGTAGTACACCCTCTGCAACAGTTGGTGACCTTGATCGGTTAGCTGTCCGGAAAGATGAAAAACCTCGCTTGTCATCGTCATGCCTTAGTGGATCGTCGTGATGGCGGGTGGCGGGAAGGCCGTCATGGAGTATTGTGCTTCTGTCACAGAACCTCCCTATCAGGAAATCTGGTCAGACAACCAGCGGAGTCGATACATGAAGATTGCAGTCCTTGGCGGTGACGGTTTCGTCGGCTGGCCCACCTCGCTCCATCTCTCTGATGCGGGCCATGAGGTCCACATCCTCGACAATCTTTCGCGCCGATGGATCGACACCGAGCTTGGGGTCCAGTCGCTGACACCCATGGATTCAATCCAGGAGCGGACACGCGTCTGGCATGCGGAAACCGGCCGACGCATCCATTTCCACCTGATCGACCTGGCCAAGGACTACGAACTGCTCAAGGGCTGGCTTTCCAAGCACCGCCCCGACGCGATCATCCATTTCGCCGAGCAGCGAGCCGCTCCCTATTCGATGAAAAGCGACCGCCACAAGAACTACACGGTCAACAACAACGTCAACGCCACGCACAACCTGCTGAACGCGATGGTGGAGCTCGACCTCGACGCGCATCTCGTCCACCTGGGCACCATGGGCGTTTACGGTTACTCGACCGTTGGGGCGGCAATTCCAGAAGGCTACCTGCCGGTTGGCATCGAGACCATGGATGGCCGCACCGTCAGCCAGGAAATCCTTTATCCGAGCAATCCCGGCTCCATCTACCACATGACCAAGTGCCTGGATCAGCAGCTCTTCGCCTTCTACGCCAAGAATGACGGGCTGCGGATCACCGACCTGCACCAGGGGATTGTCTGGGGCACCAATACGGAGCAGACGCGCCGACACCAGCAACTGGTCAACCGCTTCGACTATGACGGCGATTACGGCACGGTGCTGAACCGCTTCCTGATCCAGGCCGCGATCGGCTATCCGCTGACAGTCCACGGCACCGGCGGCCAGACCCGCGCCTTCATCCATATCCAGGATTCCGTCCGCTGCATCGAGATTGCGCTCAACAACCCGCCGCAGCGCGGCGGACGCGTCGAGATCTTCAACCAGATGACGGAAACGCACCGGGTGCGCGATCTGGCGGAACTGGTGTCAAAGATGACAGGCGCCGAGATCGCCTGGCTGCCGAACCCACGCAAGGAAGCGCCTGAGAACGACCTGGTCGTCAGGAACGAAAAATTCCTCGGCCTCGGGCTGGAGCCGACGACGCTTGGCGAAGGACTGCTGGAAGAGATCGTCGATGTCGCGAAGAAGTTCGCCTACCGAGTCGATCGCTCACGCGTGCCGGCCGTTTCCGCCTGGACCAAGGACATCGCCGCCAAGGTGGAACACGATCCTGAAGGGCGCCGGCTGAAGTCGGTTTCCTGATGTCAGCCGATCCCGCACTGCGGGGCATCCGTCCCGCCTCTCCTGCCGGCAGCGACCGCGCCTTCGTGACGCTCGTCACCAACAGGGACTATGCCAGGGGTGCCACTGCGCTGGCCAATTCGCTGCAGCACACAGGCACGACGGCCGATATCGTCATCCTTCATACCGGCGCCGTGGAGGCGGGCGATCTCCAGCGCCTCGGCCGCGCCGGCTGTCGGTTGGTCGAGGTCGAGCACCTGCCGCTGTCGGACGGGTTCAACGAGCGCCATGCACGCAGGAACCTCCATGGCGCTGCCCCTTTCACCAAAGGCAGAAAACCAGATTTCCACACGCCGCTCGACAATTTCTGCAAGCTGCGGCTCTGGCAGCTGATGGACTATCGTGCCTGCGTCTTCATTGACGCGGATGCGATCGTGCTACGCAATGTCGACAAGCTGTTCGACTATCCCGAATTCTCCGCCGCCCCCAACGTCTACGAAAGCCTCGCCGATTTCCACCGACTGAATTCCGGTGTTTTCGTTGCCAAGCCGTCCATCTCGACCTTTCGGCAGATGCTTGCCCGCTTGGACGAGCCCGATGCCTTCTGGAGGCGAACCGACCAGACTTTTCTTGAAACGTTCTTCCCGGATTGGCACGGCCTGCCGGTGTTCATGAACATGCTCCAGTATGTCTGGTTCAACCTGCCTGACCTTTGGGATTGGGAAAGCATCAGCATCCTGCACTATCAGTATGAAAAGCCGTGGGAGGAGAACCACCCGAAGGCGCACCAACTCCGACCGCTGATCGAACTTTGGCATGCCTTCCACGACGGACATGACGTACCGGACCTGGCCTCACTGCCGAACCCCGGCTCGGCATCATGAAGGTTCTCGTGTCGGGTGGCACCGGGCTTGTGGGCCGCTATATCGTCAACGGTCTGCTCGAGGCAGGCCATGCGGTGGTGGTGGGAGCGCGCATGCCCCCGCCCTCTCAGTGCTTCGTGAGGGAGGCGGAGTACGTGCCGATGATCCTTGATCCGGATGTGGATCAGGCAGGCATCTTCATCGGCATCGACGCCTTCGTCCATGCAGCCTTCGATCACCTGCCGGGCAAGTACCGGGGCGGCGAGGGTAAGGATCCAGAACGCTTCCGCCGCCTGAACCTTGACGGGACAGTTAGTCTGTTCGAGGGCGCGAAGGCTGCGGGTGTGCAACGCGTCGTCTTTCTCTCCAGCCGGGCTGTCTATGATGGCCTTCCTGGCGACGTAGAGTTGAGCGAGACCGCCGCCCTTTCGCCCACGTCTGTCTATGGTCAGGTCAAGTGGCAGGCTGAACGGACATTGCGAGACATGGCGAAGACTGATTTCGTCACAGCCAGCCTTCGTCTCACGGGCGTATATGGGGATCTACAACCCAATAAATGGGATAGTCTATTTGCTGACTACCTTGCGGGCCGCCCCATTGCGTCTCGCGCCGGAACTGAAGTTCATGGCCGGGACGTGGCCTCCGCCGTTCAATTGATGCTGGAGGCTGACGCGGGTGACGTGAACGGTCAGGTTTTCAACGTTTCAGACATTGTCGTCGATCACGCAGACGTTCTGGCACCTTTTCGAGCCGCTTTGCGCGCATCAACCCCGCTCCCGCAGCCGGCAGACCCGACCGCGCTGAGAAGGATGCCCACCGACAAGATCGCCGCTCTGGGGTGGCGCCCGGGGGGAAAGCAGCTGTTGAATGACACCTTGGACACATTGGTGGCTGCTCACGCCGTCGCCTGAGCCGTCAGGAACCGGCCTCACTTGCCGGTCTTCTTCAACTCCGATTGGCTCTTCAAGACGCGGTCCCCGTCTTCCTGCTTGATCAGGAATGCGGGCTCGCCCTTGTCTGCTTTGCGCTTGACCTTGGTGCCCTTGATCGTGCGCTCGACATCGCTGGTGAACCGCTCCTTCGCCGTTCCTTCAGCTTTGTTTGCGCCCCATTTCCACTCGACGGCGTCGCCAATATTGATCTTCGTCATCTTGGTCTCCTCTGCTGGAGAACCAACAACGAAAGCAACGGCTCGTTCCCGTGACGAGGAAGGGAAGTCATTTAGCGAAACTTCAGATCACTCATCCTCGAGCGTCAGTCGAAACTGTGCCGCCTCCAGATCTTTCGGCGGCTGCAGTCCAAGATGCTTCCAGGCAGTCGCTGTCAAAACACGTCCGCGCGGCGTGCGCTGGATGAAGCCTTGCTGGATCATGTAGGGCTCGATGATGTCTTCGATGGCATCGCGCGGCTCGGAAAGGCCGGCGGCGATGGTTTCGATGCCAACGGGACCGCCCCCGAAGTTCACCGCGATCATCGTCAGATATCGCATATCCAGCTGGTCGAGGCCCATGTTGTCGACGAGAAGCCGCGTCAACGCCTCGTCGGCGATTTCGCGCGTCACCGCTTCAGCGCGTGCCACTTCAGCGAAATCACGCACCCGGCGCAACAGCCGGCCAGCAATGCGCGGCGTGCCGCGGGCGCGGCGCGCAATCTCGCGGGCGCCATCGTCGGTCATTCCCAGCCCCATGAGGCGCGCGCCTCGCCGCACGATGCCTTCGAGCTCCTCCACCGTATAGAAGGAAAGGCGCACCGGGATGCCGAAGCGGTCACGCAGTGGCGTCGTCAGCAGGCCGAGGCGCGTAGTGGCCGCCACCAGGGTGAACTTGGAAAGATCGATTTTCACCGATCGTGCCGCCGGACCCTCGCCAATGATCAGGTCGAGCTGAAAGTCCTCCATCGCGGGATAAAGAATTTCCTCCACCGCCGGATTGAGCCGGTGGATCTCGTCGATGAAGAGCACATCGCGCTCTTCCAGATTGGTGAGCAGGGC
>JAEWOP010000099.1 GCA_023399635.1 Pseudomonadota bacterium | reverse complement strand
GCGCCGGATCCAGCACTTCAAGAAGAGCCGACGACGGATCGCCGCGATAATCCTGGCCAAGCTTGTCGATCTCGTCGAGGAGGAAGAGCGGGTTGGACTTCTTCGCCTTCTTCATCGACTGGATGACCTTGCCCGGCATCGAGCCGATATAGGTACGCCGGTGACCGCGGATTTCGGCCTCGTCACGCACGCCGCCGAGCGCCATGCGCACGTATTCGCGGCCGGTCGCCTTGGCGATCGACTGTGCGAGCGAGGTCTTCCCCACGCCCGGAGGTCCCACGAGGCAAAGGATCGGCCCCTTGATCTTCGTTGCACGAGCCTGAACGGCCAGATACTCGACGATCCGCTCTTTCACCTTTTCCAGGCCAAAGTGGTCAAGCTCAAGAACGTTTTCGGCGTTGTTGAGATCGGTCTTGATCTTGGACTTCTTGTTCCACGGAATGGTCAGGAGCCAGTCAAGATAGTTGCGGACAACGGTCGCTTCCGCCGACATCGGGCTCATCTGACGAAGCTTCTTCATTTCCGCGTCGGCCTTTTCACGGGCTTCCTTGGAAAGCTTGGTCTTGGCGATCCGCTCTTCCAGTTCGGCCATCTCGTCGCGGCCGTCCTCGCCGTCGCCGAGCTCCTTCTGGATCGCCTTCATCTGCTCGTTCAGATAGTACTCGCGCTGGGTCTTCTCCATCTGGCGCTTCACGCGCGAACGGATACGCTTCTCGACCTGCAGGACCGAAATCTCGCCTTCCATGAAGCCGAGAGCCTTTTCGAGCCGGCCCTTGACGCTGACGGTTTCCAGCATCTCCTGCTTTTCGGTGATCTTGATCGACAGGTGGGATGCCACGGTGTCGGCGAGCTTCGAATAATCCTCGATCTGGCTGGCGGCGCCCACCACTTCCGGCGAGATCTTCTTGTTCAGCTTCACATAGTTCTCGAACTCGGAGACGACGGAGCGCGAAAGAGCCTCGACCTCCACCGGATCTTCTTCCGGCTCGTCGAGCACCGACGCCTTGGCTTCGTAGAACTCCTGTCGCTCGGTATAGCTGGAGATACGCGCGCGAGCCCGACCTTCGACGAGAACCTTCACCGTTCCGTCAGGCAGCTTCAGCAACTGCAGGACATTTGCAACAGTTCCGACTTCGTAGATCGCCGACGGTTCTGGATCATCGTCGGCAGCATTGATCTGGGTGACCAGCATGATCTGCTTGTCGGAACCCATGACTTCCTCAAGCGCGCGGATGGACTTTTCCCGTCCAACAAACAGCGGCACGATCATGTGCGGGAAAACCACAATGTCACGGAGGGGCAGCACCGGGAAGGTTTCGCCGACGACTGCCTCAGACGTTGAATTCGTCATTCTTCTTCCTTTCATATCCCGTTTCCGGGACCCTTCCCTTGGACCCTCGTCCAGGGAAACCACTTGAGCCGCAAGTGGAGTGTCTGACCAGTGATTTCAAGCCTCGCTGCCCCCTTTGGCCTTGGGATATGAGGGCCCGCCAGGAGCGAGGAACGCGGGTACTGCACATACAGGAGAGAGTGCTTCAATCAATGATTGCTCGGCCACCACACGTGCTGGCGAATCCTGATCTTCGATCATAGCCGCAAATCAGATTCGCGCGAAGCATTATGAATGCTCTTGGCCTTGTGCCTGCCTTACCCCTCGGCCGCAACGAAAAGAGGCCCTTTCGGGCCTCTTTGAAAGAAGATTCAGGTTGGCATCAGGCGGAGACGTTCGCCTTTTCCTCCTGCCTGTCAGCGTAGATGTAGAGCGGACGCGCTGTCCCGCGGACAACCTCTTCAGAGATAACCACCTCACGAACACCTTCCAGCGCCGGCAGCTCAAACATCGTGTCGAGCAGGATCTTCTCCATGATCGACCGCAGGCCGCGGGCGCCGGTCTTGCGGATGATCGCCTTCTTGGCGATTTCGCGCAGGGCGTCCTCGTGGAAGGTCAGTTCCACGTCTTCCATCTCGAACAGGCGCTGGTACTGCTTGATCAGGGCGTTCTTCGGCTCCGACAGAATCTGGATCAGTGCATCCTCGTCGAGGTCCTCGAGGGTGGCCAGAACCGGAAGGCGGCCGATGAATTCGGGGATGAGGCCGAACTTGACCAAGTCTTCCGGCTCCAGTTCACGCAGAACTTCGCCCACGCGCCGATCGTCTTCCGCTTTGACGGTCGCACCAAAACCGATCGACGTCTTCTCGCCCCGGGCAGAGATGATCTTGTCGAGACCCGCAAATGCGCCGCCGCAAATGAACAGAATGTTGGTGGTATCCACCTGCAGGAACTCCTGCTGCGGATGCTTGCGCCCACCCTGCGGCGGTACGGAAGCCACTGTACCTTCCATGATCTTCAGAAGCGCCTGCTGCACGCCTTCACCTGAAACGTCGCGGGTGATCGATGGATTGTCGGACTTGCGCGAAATCTTGTCGACTTCGTCGATATAGACGATGCCGCGCTGAGCACGCTCAACGTTGTAGTCTGCTGCCTGCAGAAGCTTGAGGATGATATTTTCCACATCCTCGCCCACGTAACCCGCTTCCGTCAGCGTTGTGGCGTCAGCCATTGTAAACGGCACGTCGATGATGCGAGCGAGCGTTTGGGCGAGATAAGTCTTGCCACAGCCGGTCGGGCCGACCAGCATGATGTTCGACTTCGCCAGCTCGACCTCACCACCCTTGGAAGCATGTGCCAACCGCTTGTAATGGTTGTGCACAGCAACAGATAGGATGCGCTTGGCCTGCTGCTGGCCGATCACGTATTCGTCGAGAACCTTGATGATGTCCTGAGGCGTCGGGACGCCTTCACGCGACTTCACCATCGAGGTCTTGTTCTCTTCCCGGATGATGTCCATGCAGAGTTCGACGCATTCATCGCAGATGAACACCGTCGGTCCGGCAATCAGCTTGCGGACTTCGTGCTGGCTCTTGCCGCAGAACGAACAATAGAGAGTATTCTTGGAGTCGCCGCCGTTGCTGCCGCTGACTTTGCTCATATCACTTTCCTTCCAGCACTCCGACGTCCCGTTCCCGGGCGCGGTACACTCATTGCCTGCCGCCACGCCGCATCTGTCAATGCGTGGCGACCTTGCCCGGGGTACTCTACCGGTCTAGACCATGATCCAGACCGGCGGCAACGGCCCCCCGTATGACTCCCAATGCTATGCGGAAAATGCTCTACACAGCATTAACGGATACTAATACCGGTTTCCCGTCCCCTTGAAACCCCTGCATCGTCACATGCAGGTGACATTGGGACGCGATAACGACCGATCAATTCGCGGATGCGCCTTCAAGTTCCTCGCGCGAGGTGAGGATCTTGTCGATGACACCCCAGGCCTTAGCCTCGTCCGCATCCATGAAGTGGTCCCGATCGAGGGTAGTTTCAACTTCCTCGTACGTCCGACCTGTGTGCTTCTCGTACACCTCGTTCAGGCGTCTCTTCATCTTCAATATGTCACGAGCATGGCGCTCGATATCGGACGCCTGCCCCTGGAAACCACCAGAGGGCTGATGAACCATAATGCGAGAGTTCGGCGTTGCAAACCGCATGCCCTTCTCGCCCGCAGCCAGCAGCAGCGAGCCCATGGACGCCGCCTGACCTATGCACAACGTCGAAACCGCGGGCTTGATGAACTGCATGGTGTCGTAGATGGCCATTCCCGCAGTCACAACGCCGCCTGGCGAATTGATATAGAGAGCGATTTCCTTCTTCGGGTTTTCCGCCTCGAGGAAGAGAAGCTGGGCGCAGATCAGGGAAGCCATGTAATCTTCCACTGGGCCCGTCAGAAAGATGATCCGCTCCTTCAGGAGCCGCGAATAGATGTCGTAGGACCGCTCGCCGCGATTGGTCTGCTCCACGACCATCGGAACCAGAGCCATGGCGGTATCGACGGGGTTTTTCATGTCAGTCCTTTGTCATTGCTTGCCGAAGGCTCGCAAGCCCCGGAATCAAAGTGGAATAGGTCAAGCCCTACATAGAGTGTCAAGGGCAGGCACTTCAAGACGGCGGCGTGGATATCCTTAACTGGTCAACTGGTCCAACTAGTCGAGCCACTGCCTCCAATATTGTCTCGCCGATGGCACCTCCCTTTCGTCTCTGCATCTTTCCAAAGGTCCGACCAAAGAAAGACATCAGGCGAAAAGGAGGTGCTGCATGGTCCCTGGTTTCGTGGCAACCTGGCCTTAAAGACTCTTCGCTACGGGTAACAGCCATCGGCGGCAGAAGGGGACGCTTCCATGGATATCCTGACCGGGCTCATAATATGGGCGGCGCAGGCGCTGACGCTTAGCCTTCTGCTCGTGGCGTGGTGGACGCGCGAGCGTAGTCATCGCTTCGCCCTGAGCTGGAGCTGCGGCTTCTTCCTGCTAGCAGCAGGCCTCCTCCTGGTTGGGCTGCGGCCGCAGATCTCGCCCTTCCTGTCGATCGAGATCGCCAATCTATTGATCCTCGGGTCGATCGGAATGCTCATCGGTGGCATGCGGCAGTTTGATGGTCGCCGGATCGAAGGCTATGTCATGATCCCTGCTCTCTTATGGGTGGGCGGCATGATGCTTCCGTTCATTCGCGAGGGATTTAGCGCCAGGGTCGTGCTCTATAACCTTTCCGCCAGCGTCGGCTTTGCCATTTTCATCGCCATTCTCTTGCGCACCGACAAGAAGATCACTTGGGCGCGTCGGGTACTGGCAATCATCCTCGGCATCCACATCGCCGCCAGCCTTACCAATGCGATACTCGCTGCACTCTCGTCGGCGACTTCCTTCACCACGGTTCCCTCGCCTGCTCTCGTGCTGCTTCCGGGCGCTTTCTGCTTCGTTGCTGCCGTGCTGACCGGAGCGCAGATGCTGACGGAGCGAACGGCAGAGCAGTTGAAGGCTCTCGCGGTGACGGATCCTCTTACTGGCGTTCTCAACCGGCGCGGCTTGTTCGACGAATTCGACCGATTGCGTTTGGAAGCGCGGTGGGACAAGCCACTCATTGCCTTCGTCCATTTCGACCTCGACGACTTCAAGCAGATCAATGACCGGTGTGGCCATCACGGAGGCGATGCGGTCCTCACTGCCTTCTGCCGCCTCGCAACGATCTCGATCGGCAACCGTGGTTCCTTCGGTCGCATGGGCGGCGAGGAGTTCGCAGCAATCTTGCGGGTCTCCGATTTCGTTGAAGCCGCCAGCATTGCGGAGGGCCTGCGTATGACGCTCGCTCTCCAGACGATTGCTGCTGCGGGACATCCGGTCACCGTTACGGTCAGCGCCGGTATTGCCTTGGACTCGGCAGCGGACGCGGGGCTGGATCCCCTGATGACTGCCGCGGACCGTGCGCTTTATGTCGCGAAAGCCGCCGGCCGCAACTGCACGGCCATCGACCAGCCTGCCGGTGCGACGATCGTTCCCTCCGCTTCCTTGCTGTCCAAGCACGAAATGGCTCTAGAGCTCCCGGCGAGTGAACAGGTGACGGCATTGCGTCGCATAGCCCGCGTGGCTCAGGGCTGATCGCTTACCGTTCGCTCCTGCCCAGTTCCTCTTGTCGCTCGTCATAGCCGCTCCACTTCCTCAGGACGTGGAGCGGCGATGACGGTGGCAGGAGGTAGACATGCGGGTACAGGATATCGGGCTACTTCTATTCGCCCTTGCGTTGGCATCACCGGCGACGGCGCAGCAGGCCGCCGATGCGGTCGCTCCCGAGAGGGCAACGGCCATTGCATCAACGACGAGAGTGGAAGCGGCGAAATTCATGGTTGCCGCGGCCAACCCGCTTGCCGCACAGGCCGGACGTGACATCCTTTCAAAGGGTGGCAACGCCATCGATGCCATGGTTGCCGTGCAAACGGTGCTCGGCTTGGTCGAGCCTCAGAGCTCCGGCCTCGGCGGCGGCGCCTTTCTCGTCTACTACGAGGCATCCTCCGGCAAGATCACCACCTATGACGGACGAGAGACCGCGCCCATGGAGGCGACGCCAAAACTCTTTCTCGATAACCAGGGGCAGCCGCTGAAGTTCATGGAGGCTGTGGTCGGCGGGCGCTCGGTTGGCACACCAGGCACCGTCAAGCTGATGCACGAGGTTCATTCGCGGCTGGGCAAGTTCGAATGGTCCGACCTGCTGGATCCTGCCATCAATCTGGCCACCGAGGGTTTCGAAGTCTCCCCCCGCCTCGCATCGCTTGTTGCGGCGGAAGGCGACAAGCTGAAGACCTACGAAAGCACCACGAGCTACTTCTTCGACGA
>JAEWOP010000198.1 GCA_023399635.1 Pseudomonadota bacterium | reverse complement strand
CAGTTGATGCGGATAGGAATCGTAAACCCGTTGCGGATTGTCGAGACCCACCTTTGCGAATGTTTCCAGAATGAGGAGCTTGCGGATTGCGGGGTTGGCCTCTTCCGTCAGCGCTGCCGCCTCCAGCGCCTGCGCGCCGATTGTTCTCACAGGATTGAGAGAGTTGCCCGGATCCTGCGGCACGAAGCCGATTTCGCGGCCACGAAAAGGCCTGAAGCGCCGTTCCGGCAATGCGAGAATGTCCTGCCTGTCGAAAACGACCCGGCCCGTGGCGTTTGCGCCGTTGGGAAGCAGTCTTAGTACAGCCTTTGCGATGGTCGACTTTCCCGAACCGGATTCTCCGATCAGCGCAAGACTTTCGCCACGCCCAAGCTCGAAGCTGACACCGTGCACGACCTCCTGCCGCCCGTAGGACACGGCAAGATTTTCAACGCCGAGCAGGGGTATGGCGGGCTGCGGAGCCTCTGCCACTATCCGGGGAGGGGTCGGCGCTGTTTTCAATGCGATTTGCGAAGCCATCGGCTGATCCTGTTGACAGAGAGGACGGTCACGATCGTAACGAACGCGGGCGCATAAACGAGCCAGGGCCATTTGAGGTAGTCCTTGCCGATCGAGATCAGCAGGCCCCAGTCGGAAGAGGGCGGCGGATCGCCGTAGCCGAGGAAGGCGAGGCTGGCGATGACGAGAATGGACTCGCCGAATTGCAGGACGGCCAGCGGCAACATCGAGCGGGATGCGTTTGGCAGCACATGTCTCAGAACGATGTAGCCGCGTGAGCCACCCGAGAGAAACGACGCCTCCACGAAGGTCGCCTGACGCGTCTTGATGACCTCTGAGCGCGCCACACGGGCGAAGAAGGCGATCGCCGATATGCCTGTCGCAATGGCGGCGTTGATTGTCTCGAAGCCGATTGCGGTGACGATGATGACCGCCAGCAGGAACTTCGGGATGGATAACAGCACGTCGACAAAACGTGCAAAGACGATATCCACCCAGCCGCCGAAAAATCCGGCAAGCAGACCGATCACACCGCCGATGACGACGCCGATGACGACAGCGACCAAAGCGCTCGATACAGATGAAGCGGTGCCATAAACGACCCTTGTATAGAGATCGCGCCCAAGATGATCCGTGCCGATCCAATGGGCAAAACTTGGCGCAAGAAGCTTGTCAGCCGGGACGCCGTTGATCGGGCTTTGGGTGGTGAAAAACTGCGGTGCGATCGACCAGGCGACGACGATTGCGATGACAAGCAGGGAGAGGGCGACCGTTGCAGTTATGTTGAGAGTTTTCAGTCTCTCCAACGGATTGCTGATGGAAGCCGGGCTGGAAATAAGGCTCATGGTTTGGCCCCCGTTTCAAGGCCAAGCGACGTGTCGTCGATCGTCGACAGGCGGCGTTTTCGGCCAACGATAATTTTCACCCTTGGATCGAGCAGCGGATAGAGGAGATCGGCGATGAGGTTGACGACGACGAACACCACGGCCCCCAGCGAGACGATCGCCTGCAGGACCGGCAGATCCTGAGTGCTGACGGAACGCTGGACGAGACTGCCGATACCGGTGCGGCCGAATACCGTCTCCGTAATCAGCGAATTGCCCAGAAGTTCGCCGACGGTGAGGGCGATAACCGTCACCACGGGCAAGGAGGCAGGCTTGAGGAGATGTGTTGCAAAAAGCCGTCTTGGCCCGATGCCGCGACTGCGGGCAACCGCTGCGTAATCCTGCTCTGCCTCATGATCGAGATTGGCGATCAGGACCTCCGCGATCTGTGCGGAAAACGGTATGCCGATGGTGATCGCCGCAAACAGCGTGGCCCAGAAACTGTCGGGTTCGATGACCCGGAACAGCCTGAGCTGAAAACCGAAAAGGTGGATCAGAAACAGGCCGATGACGAAATTGGGTGTCGACAGGAACAGGGAAGGGAAGGCGCGCAGCAATCCCTGTCCGTAACGCTTCGGCACGACCTGCGTGCCGTAGGCGACCGCAAAGGCGAGGATCAGCGCCACGGTCAGCCCGGCGGTGGCCAAGACCAGCGTCGATGGCAGCACCTCGGCGATGAGCGTCGAGACCGGTCGGTTGGAGCGCATCGAGATGCCCAGATCGCCTGTCAGGAAGGCCGACAGGGAGTGCCAGAGCTGCACGATGATCGGCTGGTCCAGCCCCTGTGCCGCAATGATTTCGGCGATCTCCTGCTCGGTAAAGCCGTTCTGCGGGTTGCGCAGAACGCTGGTGATCGGGTCGCCAGGCAGGACGCTGACGACCACGAAGGTGAAGACATAGGCCAGAAGGATGACGACGATCGCCTGGCCGAGCCGCTTTGCGGCGTAGGTTAGGTAGGCATTGCTCATGCCGTCACCTCCTTGACGTTACTCGGTGGGTGCTGGCGTCATTCGGCAATGAACGCTGTGTAATAGCTGGCATAAGCGACGCCGTTATAGACTTCGCCCTTCAGCTTCGGCGATTGCACGTAAATGCGCTGAACGATTTGCGTGCGCGGGATGAAGTAACCCTGTTCCAGCACGTATTTCTGCAAGCCATCGAGCAGAGGCTTCCGATCCTCGACGGAACCTGCACCAGCGATCTTGTCGCGCAGGTCGTTGAGCGTCGCATCACGCTCGTCCAGCGCAAACCAGTTCTCGCCATTATTGGCGTTGGTCAGGATGCTTGCGACCGTACCGGCGTCGATAAAGCTGCGGGTGACTTCATATGTCGGAACGGCGGCGCCACCGAATTTGACCTTCTCGCCATAGGTCACGACATCATAAGCCCTGATATTGACCTTCCATCCAAGCCGGCCGAGCTGCTGGGCAATCAGCTCATCGACTGATTTCGAGGTTGCCAGATAAGGATTGGAATGGATCGTCAATTCCAGCGGCTTGCCGTCCTTCACGCGAACGCCGTCCGCACCCTTGACCCATCCGGCTTCGTCCAGAAGCTTTTCCGACTTGTCCGGGTTGTAGGCGAGGAGATCGCTGTGATCCGTGGCTCCCGGGACGTTGCTCTGGATGAAGGACGTCGCGAGCTTCCAGTCCTGCGTATAGACTGTGTCGATGATTTCCTGACGGTTGATACCTGCCTGAAGTGCCTGACGCACCTTCACATCATCATAGGGCTGAAGCTTGGTGTTGACGGCCCAGCCGTTGACGAAGCCGAGATAACGCGGGGTCGCGATGGTGAAGCCTTCCTCCTTGAGCGATTTCAGTTCCTGGGGCGAGGCGTTGTACGCGACATCCGCCTGACCGGACTGAACGGAGGCGACGCGAAGGGATGGCTCAGAGACCAGCTTGTAGGTGATGGTATCGAGATAGGCGGGGCCGGTGTGGCCGACTGCGGCGGGACCCCAATTATAGTCCTTGCGCTTGACCAGGGTGACGTGGTCACCCTCTTTCCAGGACTCCACCACATAAGGTCCGCTGCCTGCGGTCTTGCTGAGGTCCGCCTGCTGGCCGGCAGGCTGGGCAATGGTCTTGGGAGAGATCAGGATGGAGCCGTGGTAGCCAAGCGTCGGAATGAACCCGAGCGTGGGCTTCTTGAAGAAAACCTTGACCGTCGTCGCATCAACCGCTTCGGCGTGATCATAGGTCTTGGGGAAGAGGCCGATCGGGTTGATGCCCTCGTTCTTGCGGCCGGCATACCAGATGTCGAGATTGGCAACGACGGCCTTGGCATCCAGTGGTTCGCCATCGGAGAAAGTCACGCCGCTTTTGAGGTGGAGGGTGAACTCCGTCGCGGTGTCGTTCTGCTCCCAGCGCTCGGCAATCCACGGGCTGACCTTGCCTTCGGCATCGACGTACAGCAGCTTATCCGTGACATGACCCCATATATGGCCCTGGAAACTGGAGATCGCGCTGTTATTGGGGATCCACGTGTCGCCCAGGGAATCGATCAGAAACGTGATGTCACCGCCATCATGTGGCGTGTCTGCGGCCACAGCACTCAAAGGTGCAGCCGTCGATAAAAACAGCGAGGCGGAAACAGCGAGCGAAGCCGTAAGAAGCAGCCGACGACGCGAAAGAGACGATGAGAAAGGACGCTTTGTCATTGTATGATCCTGAAAATTCCAAAGTTTTTCGTTGCAATTTCGGCATCTCCTGGGATGCGCGTGCTTCTGCGGTGGCTGCTCAAACGCATGTCAAACCGTTGCCGCGCCGGCCTCTCGGCCGAGCAGGAGATGTTTAAGTTCATTGGTGGCCTGATTGGGCGACGCGACGCTAGCGAGCGGTTCCCGAGAACCTGCGTGGC
>JAEWOP010000167.1 GCA_023399635.1 Pseudomonadota bacterium | reverse complement strand
GCCCTGGACCTGCTGGGGCCAGTACTTGCGGAAGAGCGGCACCCAGCCCCGGAGCGGGTTGCCGATCCCGACCTGCGGCACCGGCTGGGAGGCCATGCCGATCGAGGCGTTCCGGAGGATCTCGGAGATGGCGAAGATGCCGATCATCACTGGAATGAAGTCGATGCCGGCCAACATCTCGGTCGAGCCGAAGGTCAGCCGCGGAACGCCAGCGGGGTTGTTCAGGCCGACGGATGCGATCGTGAGGCCGATAAACAGGCTGAGGAGCCCCTTGGCCGGACTCGATGTCCCCATGAAAACTGCGCAGGTCAAGCCAAGGAGTGCAACCCAGAAATACTCGGGCGATGAGAACTTCACGGCAAACTCGGCCAGCGAAGGTGCAGCGAAGATCAGGACGATCGTGCCGAAAAGCCCGCCGAGGGCGGAGAAGAGAACGCAAGCCCCGAGGCCAAGTTCTGCCTGCCCTTTCTGGGTAAGTTTATAGGTATCTTCGACATAGGCCGCAGAGGCGGGTGTGCCGGGTATACGGAGCAAAGCTCCTGGAATATCGCCTGCAAAGATCGCCATAGCCGAACAAGCGACGATCGCGCCAACGGCGGCTACCGGTTCCATGAAGAATGTCAGGGGGACAAGCAGGGCGGTGGCCATGGTGGCAGTCAAGCCCGGTACTGCTCCGACAAAAAGCCCGAACATCGACGCGGCGATAATCGTGAGCATGACATTACCGGTTGCCACCAGCCCGACGGCTTGAAGGATGACGTCCATCTCTTTTCTCCTACCAGGGAAGCCGCGGGACAATCCCGAACGGCAGGGGAACGAGCAGCATCGTCCTGAAAATGAAGTCACAGACGAAGGCTGCGAGGATCGCCAGGATAGCCGCCTTGGCAGGGGGTACCTTCAAGATCAGGAACATGGAGAGCGTTATGATGATCGCTGTCGGGATGAATCCCAGGATCTGCACGAAGAAGATGTAGAAGAGGATGAGAAGCAGTGTTGCCACGACACCGGCGAGCCTGCGCGGGTTCCTCACCTCGTGCGAGAGGAACATCGCAGGCTGATCTCCTTGACTGATGCCGGTGTACAGCAGGCGGGCGGAGCAGCCGATGAGCCCCATCGCAATAAGGAGCGGAAAAGTGGCTGCACCATAGTTCTGGCCCGGAATAGCGGGGAGATTGAAGGAATGCCAGGCGAGTGAAATGCCTGCGAGAAGGAAGATTGCACCAAGCGTGGTATCGCTGAATCGCATAAGAGCACCTGATTGATGATGGTCAGGCAGGCCCGGAACTACCCGGGCCTGCCTGATAGCTCATTGCGGCTACTTCGCCAGGCCGATCGCCTTCATCGTTTCACCGAAGTTCACGTCGTTGGTCGCCATGAAGTTACCGAATTCCTCGCCGGGAAGGAAGTTCGCCCCAAACCCCTGTGCACTCAGGAACTGGTTGTACTCCTCGCTGTTGTAGACCTTCTCCAAGGCAGCGATCAGCTTGTCGCGGATGTCGTCCGGGAGGCCCTTGGGGGCAACGATGCCACGCCAGGCGCCAAATTCCCAGTCGGAACCGGTCTCCTCCTTCAGGGTCGGCACGTCAGGGAAGAGCTTGGAGCGTTCCTTGCTCATGTAGGCAAGCGACTTCACGCGGCCTGCCTCGATGAGAGCGCGGGCTTCCACAAGTGACGACGGTACAATCTCGGTTCCACCCGAAAGCAGCTCCTGAAGACCACTTGCGGCCCCATCGCTTGGTACCCAGGTGACGGTGGATGCGTCGATGCCCTCGGCATTGAGCAGGCCGGCGATTGCCACATGCCAGCTCGATCCCTGGCCGCTGCCTGTCGCCCGGAAGGTGCCGGGCTGCGAGGTCTTGATCGCCTCCAGCAGTTCTTCGAGGTTCTGATATTCGGAATCGGCCGATACCTGCACGCCGGCCGGATCCTGATTCATCAGGGCGAGCGGCGTGTAGACCTTGTAGTCCAACTCCGTCAGCCCGAGCCAGTGCATCAAGTTAACCTCTGTTGTCGCAAGGCCAAGCGTATAGCCATCGGGCTCCGCGTCTGCCATGGCCGAGTGACCGACGACGCCGGAACCACCGGTACGGTTGACCACGTTGACCGACTGTCCGAGCTCCTTCTCCAAACCGACGGCGACAACGCGTGCAACGGCGTCGGTGCCGCCGCCCGCACCCCAGGCGACCAGCAGAGTGATGGGGCGATCGGGATATTCGGCCCATGCGGGCATTGCTGTTGCCGACAGCAAGAGAGCTGCAATGATACCTTTTGCGAATTTCATGTTGTTCCTCCCAAAGTTTTGCAAGTGATGGTGTCGTGTCAGGTCAGCGATGTCATCAGTTTCGTCGTTCCTCCTCCGAATCGGTCTCAGTCTAGCGCCTACTGCCCGTCGTCACAGTCCTCCTGCGACCGTGATGACGGTACCGGTAATGAAACCGGAACCTGGTGATGCGAGCCATAGGGCCGCGCGCGCGATATCCTCCGGCTCGGCGATGCGCCCCATCGGCGTCAGTGCCGCAATCCTGGCCGGGCGCTCGGGGTTTCCGCCTTCGAGGTGGATCCGGGTATTGGTCGTTCCGACGCGGATGGCGTTCACCCGAATGCCCTCCGGCGCCAGTTCCTTTCCTGTCCCCGCCGTTATCGTTTCCACCGCGCCCTTCGAAGCCGCGTAGTGGATGTACTCGTTCGGGCTGCCCAGAGCTGCCGCAAGGGAGGACATGTTGACGATCGTTCCGCCATTTCCGCCGTGGCGGGTCGACATGCGTCGGGCCGCCTCCTGGGTGCAATAGACGACGCCGTAGGTATTGACCGCAAACGTTCTCTCGAGCTCTTCGGGCTGGAGTTCCTCCAGACGGCAAGCTCGCCCGATGATGCCGGCATTGTTCACGAGGCAGGAAACGCGGCCGAGGGTCTCGTCACATCTCGCAAACAACTGTCTGACGTCCTCTCGATCGCCGACATTACCACGCACCGCGACCGCTCGGGCACCCGCAGCCTCGCAATCTGCCACCACTTTGGCGGCGGCATCTGCGTCACTCAGGAAGTTCACGCAGACATCGAAGCCCTCGGCTGCCAGCAGTCTTGCGGTCGCAGCCCCAATGCCGTGGCTTGCACCGGTGACCAGCGCGACGGGTCTATTCTGCTGTACCCCTGCGGTATGCTTAGCCGCCTCCATTACATAACGCTCTCGAGAATTTCCGCGTATTCCGCGCCGGTGAGATTGCGGGGATTGGTTTGATGGCTGTGGTCAGCGAGCGCGCGTTCGCATGTCCAGGCAAAGACGTCCCGCGTGACGCCAAGGGTGGACAATTTGCCAGGCACGCCGAGCTTGCGGTTCAAGTCGTCAAGCGCATCTGCCAGCGTCGTGCCCGCGATCCCTGCAGCAGCCTCAAGCCTGCTGATCTTGTCGGCTGTGGCCGCATGCGAGGCGTTGGCCCGCAGGACCGGTGGCATCAATATCGCATTGAGGGTGCCATGGTGGAGCTTGAGTTCCTTCAGTCCGCCCAATGCGTGGCTGAGAGCGTGAACGGCGCCCAGCCCCTTCTGGAAGGTCAAACCGCCCTGCAACGCTCCCATCATCACCTCGGTACGGGCTGCTAAGTCGGCTCCATTTGCGTAGGCCTTTGGCAGGGCCTCCCAGATGCGCGCGAAGCCATCCAGGGCGATCGCCTCGGCCGGAGGATTGTAGCGTGGCGACAGATAGGTTTCGATGCAGTGAGACAGGGCATCCAGCCCCGTTGCAGCGGTGAGTGCGGGAGGAAGTCCCAGCGTCAGCTCGGGATCGCAGATCGCGCGCCGAGGAATGAGGTAGGGGCTGATGAAGCCCAGTTTGCGACCATCGTCCAAGGTGATGAGGGCTGCCCGCCCGACTTCCGATCCCGTGCCGGCAGTTGTGGGTACGGCCACCAGCGGCGCGACTGCATTGGTGATCTTGGGTATGCCACCAAGGATGGCGGCATATTGCTCCAACTCCCCCTCATGTGTCGCAAGCAGGGCAACGCCCTTGGCAAGATCGATGGGCGAGCCGCCACCGATCGCCACCACGCCATTGCAGCCGTGCTGCCGGTAGGTCACCAATGCTTCCTGGACGGCAGATTCGGTGGGATTGGTGGGGACATCAAGGAATGCCGGAGCTGATGAAATGACCTGCATTGCGGCACCATCCAGAAGCCCTGCAGCCTTCACGCCATGATCGCTGATGACCAGGGGCTTGGTGATGCCAAGCTCGTCCAAGGTCTGGCTGAGAGAGGAGACTGCGCCTGCACCGAAATGGATCGTCGTCAGGTATTGGATGATATTCATGTGGGCTCCCGGAAGAATGCTGGTGCTGAAGGCCGCGGTGCTGAGGTGGTCGGGCAATCAGGTGCGAAAGGTGCTTGGCGAAAGGTGATCAGGGCCTCGGGCTTCATTGCCCGCGCGAATCCATGCAGTCGCAGTCATGCCACCTCCCAGTGTCAGTGAGGCGGGCAGCTTCCTCCAAAGCTAGCACGCCACCGTGTCCATATAGTGGACAATTTGTCCACTTCATGGTTGCTGACAGTGAAATCTTTGTCAACTGCAAAGCTGGTGATGGGGATGTTATCTTGCAGAGCGAACAACCGTCACGCCCCCAGAAGTCCCTTCACCATCATTCGTGACAAGTCATCCTTGCGCCGGTTGCCTTAGCCGCGCATCATGGCGCTTGCACGAGAAACATCTTGTCTGGCGGTCAACACGATGAACGAACACACGGCTATATCTCAAGGAGAGGCGTTCGGGCCCGCCGTGCAAGGTACTGCGTCATTCTCGAAATTCATGGCCGTGCTGCAGGTGATAAGCGATAACCCGGGAAAGCTGGATATCGCGCAACTTACTGCCGCTGTTCGGTTTCCGCGTGCCACGACCTATCGCATCGTGGCAGGCCTTTCTGTTGAAGGGCTGGTGATGCAGAACCCCAATGGCACCTACTCGCTTGGTTATCGCCTCATTCAACTTGCATCGAAGAGTTGGGAAGGTTCCGATATCCGCACCGCAGCGCGCCCCTTCATCGAGGCGCTTCGCGATGCCGCCAAGGAAACGGTTCACCTGGCGGTCCCGAGTGGCAACGGCATGGCTTACATCGACAAGCTGGAAAGCCCGAATGCAGTGCGGATGATGACCAGGATTGGTGCGCGGGTCGAATTCCACTCGACTTCGGTCGGCAAGGCCTATCTTGCCGCTCTTCCAGAGGAGCGCGCCCGGTCGATCATCACGGGCCTCGAGTTGCGGCCATTCACGGAGTTCACCTTTACGAATCACGACCTCTTCCTTGATGAGATCCGGAAGACCCGCGATCGTGGCTACTCCTATGACCATGAGGAGAATGAACGGGATATACGCTGTTTCGGTAGCGCCATCCATGACAGGTCAGGCGAGCCGGTGGCGGGAGTGAGCATCAGCATTCCCCTCTACAGGTATAACGAAGACGAGCACGTGAACTATGCCCGCATGATCCAGGAAACGGCCGCTTCGATCACTCAGTCGTTGGCGGCGGTGGTCAAATAAACGGCAGTAGCCGTCGTGAAGGGCTACGTCGCTTGCAAAGCCTTAAAGGCCTGACGCGATCTTTACACGCTTCTCACAAGCCGTGCGTGACGGCCCGGGAGGGGCCCATCAGACTGATGCGTCTAACGGGTTAGCCCCAGCTACACTGTCTCGCGACGGCCTGTAATTCGGAGGGAAATGTTCTTTCTTCGATCACCCCGCCGGTTGGGCCACAGGGTCGGCGCTTGCTGCCCAGTTGGCTCCGCGGCGAAAGATTTCGCGCATTTGCGGGACCTCGAACTCCTTGGCCACATGACCGAGCGAGGAATAGAAGACTCGACCCTTGCCGTAGTTTCGTTTCCAAACAACGGGCATGACAACGCCGTCGATCCACCAGGCGTGTTCACCGGTAAAGGTGGTGGTCGCCAACACTTCGTTGGAGGGATCGACATGCATGTAGTATTGCTCTGAACGGTAAGGGAAGTCGGCAATGCCTTCCATCAGGGGGTCGTCGGGACGGGTGATGTTGACGGTGTAGTCAATGATGTTGCCTGGGTGGGCCACCCACTGGCCGCCGATGATGAACTGGTATTCCACGCATTCGCGGAAGGCGTCTCCCGCACCGCCGTGATAGCCAGCAATGCCAACGCCGTTTTCAACCGCCGCCGCCAGGTTCTTTGCCTCCTCCTTCTCGATCTTTGACATCGTCATGATCGGGACGATCAGCGAGAGATCGTGGATCGACGGATCGGCAAACGCCTCCGTACTGTGCTCCAGATAGACCTTGAAGCCATCCTCCTGCAGGATGTCGCGGATGATGTGGGCACATTGTTCGGGCTCGTGGCCGCTCCAGCCACCCCATACGATCAAAGCTTCGCGCATGTCGGTTCCTCCCAGTATTTAGCGGCCCAGCCGGCCGTCGATGAGTGAGTCCGACAAAGGTGCCGGACGCTCGGTTCTTGTGCTGATGGAAATGGTGCTGCGGGTATCGGCTGCGCGCTGAAAGGCCTCCATGACTTCCAGCACATGGAGTGCGAGATCGCCATTGGCGCGATGCGGTCGGTTGGAGCGGATGGCATAGGCCATGTCGGCCACCCCGATGGACCGGTAGTTGCCGTCGGCATAGGGCGCGGTGGTTTCTTGAGGCTCGAAGGCGCCGCCCTTCTTCAGAAGCTCGATCTGTCCTCCGAAGTGGTTGGGATCCGGCACGATCAGCGTGCCCTCGGTGCCGTATAGCTCAAGGGGGACATGCTTGTGCCCGGCCACATCGAAGCTCATGCCAATCTGCACAACGGCGCCGCATTCGAACGCCATGGCGCCCGTCACATGGGTCGGCACATGGACGGGAATCTGCTCACCATTGCGGGGCTGGCTGGTAATCAGGCGCTCCTTGCGCGGCGAGAAGGCAAATCCTGCTACCTGCGAGACGGGGGCCGAGAAGGTTCACCAGATCCGTGATATAGTAGGGTCCCATGTCGAGCATGGGGCCGCCGCCGACTTCGTAATAGAAGTCCGGATTGGGATGCCAGCGCTCGTGTCCCGGGCACATGAAGGTCGCGGTGCCTCCGACGGGCAACCCGAGGACACCGGTATCGATGATCGCGCGGGCCGTTTGATGCGATCCGCCGAGAAAGGTATCGGGCGCAGCACCGATCCGAAGACCACGGGCTCGTGCAGCATCGGCCAGTGCTTTTCCCTCCGAGAAGGTAATCCCCAGAGGCTTTTCCGAATAGGTGTGCTTGCCGGCTTCCAGTGCCCGCATGGCGACTGCGACATGCGCCTTCGGGACCGTCAGATTGACAATGATGTCGATAGCCGGATCGCTCATCAGTTCGTCGACAGAGCGCGCCTGCAAACCGAATTCGGCTGCCCGCTGTGCAGCCAGTTCCAGGTTCAGATCCGCAAGCCCCCGAATATCGAGGATGGGGAAGAAGGCCATTGCCTTCAGGTAAGCGGAAGAAATATTGCCGCAACCAATGATGCCGATACCGACCTTGTCCATGTTTCCTCCCGGTTATGACCATCAGCCTCGAGTCGTTGCCTGCGGTGGAGGCGCAGGCCCTGTCGTACTCCAAGGCGATTCGTAAAGTTCGCACAGCGCGACCACGGCTGCTCCCTGCGCCCACATCTCATCTGGCGAGTGATCGAACTCAAGCGCAGCAACTTCACAGATGGAGGAGGGGATGGCGGTCTTATAGGTGTCCGCAAGCGCTTTGCTGAAGACGTCTCCAAGAGACAGGCTTGATCCCACGATGATCACGCGAGGCGGGCCGAAAAGGGTGACAATGTTGGCGACGGCAACGCCGACGGCCTCGCCGGCACGCGTGGCTGCTGCTGTTAGGGTATTGTCGTCTGCCGCAATCAGGGTCTGCGCGAGCGCCATGCCACGACCCAGGCGCACGGCATCTGCGAAGCGCCCCTGCTGCGCCTGCTCGCTCAGGATCGCACTTTCGCCCGCCAGAGCAGAAAGCCGAACCGTTTCAGTCAGTCCGCTTCCCATCATCAGGTCGCCGAGATTGTGGCTAAGCCCGCCAGCGCCCCGAAAAAGCTGTCCGCGATGAAGGACCCCAAGACCGAGCGTTTGCTCCAGCGAAATGAGGACCATGTCGTCCAAGTCTCGACCCTTGCCAAACCAATGGTGGGCAAGCGTAATCGCATGGGAGTCGCTTTCGACAATCGTCGGTACATTCAACCGGGCGGTCATTTCGCTGGCAAAGTCGACGTCCGCTTCGCTGAGGATCTGGCTTGATCGGATCAAGCCGGTGCGATGCTCAACGACGCCCGGAAATCCTATGCAAACCGAACCGATATCGTCGATCCCCAAGCCCGCATCGACCACGCAGCGCCGGATGCCGTCCTCGATCAGGTCCGCAATGACAGCGATCGGCTGCCGGTTGACCCTGATTGGGAGTGTGAGACTGGAAACCACTTCACCGCAGAAATTGGTGACAACAAAAACCATATGTGTTGCGGCGATCTTAGCTCCCACGACACGGGCGGCTTGCGGATTGAGCTCAAGCATGACTCGAGGTCGCCCCCGGGCGGTGGCGTTGCGCAGGTCACCCTCGTGACGGGTCAGGATCAGCCCATCATCCAGCAATGACGCCGTGATGGCCGAAACGGTAGTCGTAGAGAGCTGCGAGCGTTCGCTGATCTCTACCCTGGAAATCGGCCCGTAGCGCCGGATTGTATCCAGGACGGTAAACCGATTGATGGTGCGCATCAGTTCCGGGTCTGCTGTTTTCATCGCGGAACGAATGCTCGCATCAAAGGCTATTGATAATCCGGGTCGCGTATAAAATCTGGCAGGAGCAGCGGCCGCTTGTCAAGGTCATCACGCAAAATTGGCGTCCTCCCCATTGACAGACGCGAAACTGCCCGCGATTTTGTTCGGGCTAAGGAAAAATAATCGCGCACCTTGGGAGGAGAAAAGGATGACGCAGGTTAACAGGCAGGTGGGCTCGCGCGCCATGAAATTCGCGCTTGCTGCTGCAACCGGAATAGCAGCAAGTTTTGGCGCTGGTGCAGCCACCGCGCAGACAGTCGTTAAATGGCTCCACCTGGAAGCCGTTCCTGCCTTCGTCGAAAAATGGGAAGAAATTGCCCAGCGTTACGAGGCAGACCATCCGGACGTCGACGTGCAACTTCAATTCCTGGAGAACGAGGCCTTCAAGGCGAAATTGCCGACGCTTCTTCAGTCCAGCGACGCCCCGCACTTCTTCTACAGCTGGGGCGGCGGCGTTTTGCGGCAGCAATCGGCAACCGGTGCTCTGATGGACCTGACGGACCAGATGAACGCTGAAGGCGGAGCCTGGGGACAGACCTATAATCCAGCCGCACTGAAGGGCTTTACCTTCGACGATCGCGTGTTTGCGGTTCCCTTCAAGATGGGGACGATCAGCTTCTTCTATAACAAGGAACTTTTCGCCAAAGCGGGTCTGGAGGCGGATACCATCAAGACCTGGGACGATTTCCTGGGAGCTGTGACGAAGCTGAAGGAAGCCGGTATCACTCCGATCGCCGGCGGTGGCGGGGACAAGTGGCCGCTCCACTTCTACTGGAGCTACCTCGTCATGCGTAACGGCGGTCAGGAGGTCTTCGAGGCCGCCAAGAACAATGAGGGCGAAGGCTTCCTCGACCCCGCGATCATCAAGGCGGGAGAGCAACTGGCAGAACTCGGCAAGCTTGAGCCGTTTCAGGGCGGTTATCTCGGCTCAACCTGGCCACAGGCGCTGGGCGTCTTTGGCGACGGCAAGGCGGCTATCCTTCTGGGCTTCGAAAACACTGAAGCCAACCAGAAGCGAAATGCAGGAGACGGGCAGGGTCTGGCGTCCGATAACATAGGCCGTTTCTCCTTCCCGGAAGTCGAAGGGGGCGCCGGCAAAGTGACGGATACGCTCGGCGGGCTGAATGGCTGGGCTGTCACCAAGAACGCTCCGCCTGAAGCGATCGACTTCTTGAAGTTCCTGACCAATGCGGAGAATGAGCGCGAGATGGCAGCCATGGGCATGATCGTGCCCGCTGTTGTGGGTGCGGAAGATGCCATCCAGAGCCCGCTTGTTCGCGCTTCTGCAGATCAACTGGCAGCCTCAACATGGCACCAGAACTTCTTCGACCAGGATCTTGGTCCCTCGGTCGGTCGCGTGGTCAATGATGTCTCCGTTGAAATCCTTGCTGGTCAGATGTCGTCTGAGGAGGGCGCACAGATGATCCAGGAAGCTCGCGAGCTTGAATAGACCTTGCCCAACAAGCCGCCGGCGCTTTCGTCGGCGGCTTGTTCATCCGACCTAGTCTCAGGAAGGAAGGCGAGGAATGTCAGACCTGACTGCAACGGCTTTAGCGACCCAAGACACAAACAGGGCAAAGGTGACGTACAAGAGCCCGACGGCTCGAGGTCGGCTGCCGGTTCTCATCCTGTTTCTTCCCCCGGCGCTGCTTCTCTTTACCGTTTTCGTGATCCTGCCCATGGGCGAAGCGGCTTGGTACAGCCTCTACCGCTGGGATGGCTATGGCCCCCCGACGGAGTTCGTCGGCGTCCGTAACTTCCAAGTCCTCTTCAATAACTCGGCCTTCTCGCAGGCGCTGATCAACAACGGCCTGATTATCGTCGTGTCGCTCCTGCTTCAGATCCCCCTGGCGATCTGGCTGGCCACGATGCTCGCCCACAAGATCACTGGCGTCGTCGCCTTCCGGCTGATCTTCTTCTTGCCCTATGTGCTTGCGGATGTGGCTGCGGGCCTGATCTGGCGCTTCGTTTACGACGGTGACTATGGGCTGTTCGCCTCGATCGCCGGCTTCCTTGGTGTGGAAACGCCGTATGTACTGGCAGACCGCGGGCTCGCCATCTATGCGGTGCTTGCGGTGATCGTCTGGAAATATTTCGGCTTCCACATGATGCTGTTCATCGCCGGCCTGCAGGCAGTCGACAAGAGCGTCCTGGAGGCTGCGGAGATCGACGGCGCGACCGGCTGGCAGAAGTTCCGTTACGTGACGCTTCCGCTTCTTGGCTCGACCGTTCGACTTTCTGTTTTCTTTGCCGTCATAGGCTCGCTGCAGCTCTTTGATCTCATCATGCCGCTGACGGGTGGCGGGCCGTCCAACTCGACGCAGACCATGGTCACCTTCCTTTACACCTATGGTGTCACCCGGATGCAGGTGGGTCTTGGCAGCGCGGTGGGCGTCGTTCTCTTCGTGATCTGCATCACCCTGGCGTTCGGCTACAAACGGATATTCATGCGCCATGACTGATACGACATCAAAGGTCAGAATGACCGCCGGAACCCGGATCTACCTCTATGTTTCCCTGGCACTGGTGGCAGCTCTTGTTCTGGTCCCCCTCGTGACCACGGCGTTGGGGGGCTTCAAGTCGCTCGGCGACCTGCGCCTCAACCCGTTCGGCCTGCCGTCGGAGTGGGTATGGTCGAACTACACCGACATCCTGTTTGGCGAACGCTATTGGCGTCAGATGGGAAATTCCCTGTTCATCGCCGCCGTTACCGTCTTCCTCACCGTCGTTCTCTCCGCCATGGCGGCCTTCGCGTTCGCGCATGTCAGGTTCTTCGGCGCCGGCCATCTGATGAACTATTTCCTGATCGGCTTGATGTTCCCCGTGGCGACCGCCATCCTTCCGCTGTTCATCCGGATCCGCGATCTAGGGCTTCTGGACTCCTACTGGGGCGTCATTCTCCCGCAGGTCGCCTTCGGACTCGGGATGAGCATTCTGCTGTTTCGCAACTATTTTCGCAATCTGCCGGAGGAATTGTTCCAGGCTGCCTTTGTCGACGGTTGCGGCTACATCCGCTTCTTCTGGTACATATCACTCCCCCTGTCCCGGCCAATCATCGCAACCGTCAGCATCGTCACGTTCGTCAACAGCTGGAACAGCTACATTCTGCCGCTGATCATGCTGAACACCGAGACGAAGTACCCATGGCCGCTCGGCATCATGGTTTATCGCGGGGAGTTCGGTACCGAGTGGCAACTGGTTCTCGCCTTCATAACATTGACGATCATGCCAACCGTGATCGTCTTCTTCCTTGCGCAGAAGCACATCATCGCGGGCCTGACCGCCGGCGCGGTCAAGTCCTGAGACACGGAGAGCAAGACATGGCATCAGTGGAACTGAGGGATGTTCGAAAGGCCTATGGCTCGCTTGAGGTCATCCATGGAGTTTCGCTCTCCATCGAGGATGCAGAGTTCATAGCGTTAGTGGGGCCCTCGGGCTGCGGGAAGTCCACCTTGCTGCGGATGATCGCAGGCCTGGAGGAAATTACCGATGGGGAGGTTCTGATCGGAGGGACGGTGGTGAATGCGCTGACGCCACGCGAGCGCAATATCGCCATGGTGTTTCAATCCTACGCGCTCTATCCGCACATGACAGTTGCGGAAAACATGGGCTTCAATCTGAAGCTTTCCGGCGTGGCAAAGCCCGAGATCGAGAGCCGCGTGAACGAAGCTGCGCGAATGCTGGCGCTGGGGGATCTTCTTCATCGAAAGCCAAGCCAATTGTCCGGCGGGCAGCGGCAGCGCGTTGCCATGGGCCGGGCGATCGTGCGCGATCCGGCGGTCTTCCTGTTCGACGAACCACTATCCAACCTGGATGCCAAGCTTCGGGTGCAGATGCGCACCGAAATCAAGACACTGCACCAGAAGGTCGGCACGACCTCCGTTTACGTCACGCACGACCAGATCGAAGCCATGACCCTCGCAGACAGGATCGTGGTCCTGAACGGCGGTCGGATCGAGCAGGTCGGCACGCCGCTGGAGCTATACCGCTCGCCGTCCAATCTCTTCGTTGCGGGCTTCATCGGCTCGCCAGCGATGAATGTTCTCGATGCGGCGGTGGATGCCGACGAGAATCGACCGGCGGCCAGACTGACAGATGGAACGGTCATTCACCTTGCACCGGAGCGAAGGGTCAGTCGCGGGCAAAAAGTGAAACTCGGTCTTCGGCCGGAGCACCTGGTGCCTGGTGCCCAGGGCGGCTCGGTCCTGGGTGGGGAGACGCTGGTTGTAGAGCCCACAGGGGCACAGACCCATGTGGTGTTCAGTCTTGCTGGCGAAGCGGTAACGGCCGTAGTGGATGGTGCCTTTCCTGCCCGCTATGGAACGCCATTCCAGGCCGCAATCGCTCCTGAGCAGGTGCACGTCTTCGACCACCAGAGCGGGATGTCTCTTTGAGAGACGGGTAACGGAAGCTGTTGTTTCCGCCAGGAGCAGCTACCGTATCACCGCTGTTGCGGCGTCGGATGCCCGAACATTCGTGGACGGCAAGGGATGGGTGTCCCGCGGTCAGGGCGAAGGCTGCTCAGGCAACCGGTTCCCGAACTTGCGTCACGTTCCCGATACGGCGATAACGGAAGCCATTGTCTTCCGCTGTCATGGCCTGCTCGATCAGCGAAGCCATTCGGGCGTGATAGGGGGATCTGGAGCATGCGGGGTCCGTTGCTTTCGCACTTCCGGCGATGGCCATTGCCTGGCAACGGCAACCTCCCCAGTCGATTTCCTTTCTCTCGCAGTTGCGGCAGGGCTCGCTCATCCAGTCGGTGCCGCGAAAGGCGTTGAAGGCTGCAGAATGGTGCCAGATGTCCGGCAAGGACCTGTCTCCGAAGCGCTCAAAGACGAGGCCGGGAATGGTGTCGGCAGCATGGCAGGGAAGAATCGTGCCGTCGGGGGCAACCATGAAGGCGTCGCGCGCCCATCCACCCATGCAGGCTTTCGGGTAGATCGCGAAGTAGTCTGGAGTGACGAAGTCGATCGCCAGTATGCCGTATAAGTCTTCCTGGGCCTGCCGGACGATCTCCACCTGGCGCTCCACCGATTGGCGGTCCGGCATGAGCGCATCCCGGTTCAGAAGCGCCCAGCCGGCATATTGGACATTGGCAATCTCCAGACGCTCCGCATCAAGCGAGAGTGCCAGATCGATGAAGGCCGGGATCTCGTCGATATTGTGCCGATGAATGGGTGCATTGATCGTCAAAGGGAGACCGGCGGCGCGCACGCGCATGGCGGTCTCGACCTTCTTGTCGTGAGCGCCGCGGTGGTTGCCGATCTTTTCCGTCGTCTGCGGAAGCGCGCCTTGAAAGCTGAGCTGAACGTGATCGAGCCCGGCTCGCGCCAGCGCTTCGATACGACCTTCCGCAATGCCGACGCCGGCAGTGATGAGATTGGTATAGACGCCGCGAGAGGCCAAGCGTTCTACAAGTATCTCGAGGTCCGGGCGCAAGGTCGGCTCCCCACCCGACAGGTGGATTTGCAGCACCCCGAGATCTGCCGCCTGATCGAACAGCGCCAGCCAGGCTTCCGTCGCCATTTCCCGGTTCGCTTTCATGAGCTCAACCGGATTGGAGCAATAGGCACATTGCAGGGGACACCGGTGGGTGAGTTCGGCAAGCATGCCGATCGGAGGAAGTATGCTTAGGCTCATAACGTCACCAAAGATCTGTCGGACCATTCCTGCAGGAAACCTTCCACGTCCGCAGCGATCTCCTCGGGAGGGGCTTCGTATTGCGAAGCCAGCGTCTCCACGATCTGCATCACAGACTGCTGACCGTCACACAGCCTCAAGATGTCGAGGCTGATCTCGTCGGGCCAGAACACCTTCTCCGGCGACAGGAGAGCCCAGGCCTGGCGGACCGGGTCGTGTTGCAGACGCACATAAGGCTTCAGCGCCGGTCTGGAGGTTTCGGTGAGTAACCTGCGCTCCCGCCGCGGCGTCATTGTGGCGGCTTCGGATCAAAGGCGCCGGGGGGGACGCGGCCGTGCTCCCCATAAGCCTGTTCCAGGGCGTCCAGCATCGCCCACAGCACATCGCATTTGAAAACCAAGGCATCGATCACCGACTGCTGCTTTTCCGGCGTGTCAGCATGACGGAGAACATATGCCAAGGCGAAGTCGGAATCGCGCGATGCCTGCGCCGGTCGAGGCCGGAAATATTCCAGAATGTCCTCTGTCACGTACTCGTATTTGGCGAGCATCGCCGGGACGCGCTCGCTGATGATGACGGGAGAAAATAGCTCCGTCAGCGACGAAGCAACGGCTTCCAGTAGGCTTCTGTCGGTGCAGAAGGAGAGATAGGCACCCACGGCAAAACGCGTCGCCGGAAGGGCGCCCCTCTGGCTCTTGACCAGGTCGCTGTCCAGGCCAAGTCCTGTCGCCAGTTTCAGCCAGCGTGCAATGCCGCCGTTCCAGCCGTCCGTGCCGTCGTGGTCCTCGATCCGCTTGCGCCATTCTGCCCTAAATTCCGGATCGTCTGCGCGTGCGATGATCATCGCATCCTTGCGGGGAATGACGGACTGATAGCAGTATCGGTTAAGCGCCCAGGCCTGCAGTTGCTCCTTCGACAACGCACCTGCGGTCATCTGGTGATGCAGCGGGTGGCGATTGTGGTAGCGACTAGCGCCGATGTCGCGGAGAACCTTCTCCAGGGCCTCAGAGGAGAGACCACCTTGTGCCGCATCAGCGAACTCGTTCACAGCAACATCTCCATTCCATCATAGGCGATCTCCCATCCTTTCTGTCGCACCGCTGCCGCTTCTGGCGAATGGTCGTCGAGGACAGGGTTGGTATTGTTGATGTGGACATAGATGCGCCGAGCGACGGCGACATCGGCGAGCGCTGCTGCCGAACCATCGGCGCCGGAGATATGGAGGTGACCCATGCGCTGACCCGTCTTCGGGCCGACGCCAGCGCGGATCATCTCGTCATCGGTATAGACCGTGCCGTCAAAGAGCAGGCAGTCGGTGTTTTGCAAGCGCTGCTTCAGATCGCTATCGACGCGCGCGCAGCCCGGAACATAGTGCGCGATCGCTTGCGTGGCCGACGAGGAAATTTTCAAGCCGATGGTATCGCCCACCTGCGTGCCGAAAGCCTTATCTGCTTTCGTTTCGTCCTCAAGGAAGAGCGCGACCTTTCCCGGGACAGAGAAGGCCTCCACGGTGAGGTTCGTCGGTTCGTCCTTGCTGTTGAGGATAGGTGTAGGAGCATTGAGGGTAAGCTCACGTCGCTTGACTGTTGACGGGTCGAGCACGTTGAAGATCGAGTTTTGTTCCAGCACATCCAGAACGCGCCGCGTCGCATAGATCGCAAAGGCCTGCCGCTCGCGCAGGCTGAGAAGGCCGGCGATATGATCGACATCGGCGTTTGTCAGAATGATCGCCGAAATCGGCGTCGAGCGAAGGGGGGCATCTGGGGCCGGCTGAAGTTCCTTGGTCGCGGCGATCTGCTCGCGTATGTCCGGCGAAGCGTTGAAGACAACCCAGTCCACACCGTTCGCGCAGGCGGCGAGGCTTGATTGCGTTCTGACTTTCAAGCCTGCAGAGCCTTCTCGTGCTCCTCGACTTAGATGGTAATTACAATTCCACTGGGGAAATCCGCCACCGGCGGCAGATCCCAGGATCTTCAACCGCATGAAAGCCTCTCCCGCACCGAAGCACTTGCTTCGGTCTCCCAAGCATCAGCAGAACCGCCCCATCCGCGGTGGCGGATGAGGCGGAGAAGATTTAGCTATTTTTTGGCAGAGAGCTGGGCGGGAAAGTAGCGTGACATTTCCATTCCCACAGCGACTGTGCACATCGCTGGCTTCTTCCATGTCTTCTTCATGTTTTTCCTCCTTCCACGTGGCGGCTTCTTGAGCCGAGGAGATCATACTCCGAATGAAGCAGTATCCAAGCCCCCGGCTGTCACGAAATCTTGGGCATGCAGTTCCTGTTTTATGGGTTGAATAATCGTTCTGGTCGGTTACCTTGCCTTCGGCACCGAATATTCGTCAGGGCCGACCGCGGTCGGAACTGAGTATCCCGTATGGAGATAATCCGGTGCCCGTTTTCTTCCTGCCGCTCATTGGACTCTTCCTTGCAGCTCTTGGCAGCTCTCCCGCAGTTGCGCAGCAGCCTGCGAAGGAGGAATTGCAGGTCAGGCTCGGTTACCTTCGGGCATACGAGCCGCAGCTCGCGCTCTCGGTCCTCGATGTTGCGCCTCGCGACGAGGGCGTGGCAGGCGCCAATGTGGCGATCTCCGACAACAACACGACGGGCCGGTTTCTAGGCCAGGCCTATAGTCTTGACGTCGTCGAGGTGAAGCTCGACGCTGATGTTACAGCGGCAGCCGAAGACCTGATGTCGAGGGGCGTGAACTACATCCTGACGGATATTTCCGCCGAGCAGCTTCTTTCGATCTCCGACCTTGCTCGCGCACGCGATGTCCTGATGTTCAACGTTGGGGCAACCGACGACCGCCTGCGTGAGGAGGCGTGTCACTCCAATGTCTTTCACACGGCGCCCACGCGCAGCATGCTGGCAGACGGGCTGGCACAGTATCTAGTATGGAAACAGTGGCGCCGTTGGGTGATGATCCATGGCTCCCATGAAAGGGATAACCTGTTTGCGGAGGCTCTTCGTCGTGCTGCCGAGCGTTTCGGCGCCGAAATCCTGCTCGAGAAGGAGTTCACCGATACCGGGACCGCCCGCAGGACCGATTCTGGCGTCGTCCAGATCCAGAGACAGATGCCGGTCTTTACGCAAGGTTTCCCCGAGCATGACGCTCTTCTGGTGGCCGACGAGAGCGAGGTTTTTGGGACCTATGTTCCCTATCGGACCTGGACGCCGCGCCCGGTGGCGGGAACTGCCGGACTGATCCCCTCTGCCTGGCATCCGGCAAGCGAGCAATGGGGCGGTACCCAGATCCAGAACAGGTTCGCCAAGGCCAACGGCCGGCGGATGTTGTGGAAGGACATGGCGGCCTGGACTGCCGTCCGGGTCATCGGCGAGGCCGTCACTCGCACGGGAAGCGGTGAAGCAGGAAAGACGGCAGAGTTTCTGCGAAGCGAAGATTTTTCGATTGCCGCTTTCAAAGGCCAGAAACTGACATTCCGTACCTGGAACGGGCAGTTGCGTCAGCCGATCTTTCTTGGTGACGGCCGATCAGTGGTTTCCACTTCGCCGCAGGAGGGTTTTCTTCATCAGGTCTCCGAGCTCGACACGCTTGGGATCGATCAACCGGAAACGCAGTGCGTTCTGGATTAACGGTATCAGGGACGAAGGGATACAGAATGCTGAAAAAACTGAGCTTTCTGTCAACGGCGGTTGCGCTGGCGCTAGGCGCCAGCACACCGGCGTCGGCTTATATGGTCTATGTCTCCAATGAGAAGGACAATACGGTCACCGTGGTGGATTCCACGACCATGGAGGTGGTTCGGACGATCGAGGTGGGCCAGCGGCCCCGCGGCATCACCATCTCGCACGACGGCAAGTTCATTTACTTGTGCGCCAGCGATGATGACACAATCGAGATCATCGACACAGCGACGAACCAGATCGTGGGCTCCCTGCCTTCCGGCCCAGATCCAGAACTTTTTGTGCTCTCACCTGATGGAAAGACGCTTTACGTCGCCAATGAGGACGACAATCTGGTGACCGTCATCGATCTAGAGACCAAGGGGGTGGTGGCGGAGATCCCCGTTGGCGTTGAGCCGGAGGGGATGGGGATCAGCCCGGACGGCAAGTCGATGGTCAACACGTCCGAGACGACGAACATGGCGCACTTCATCGACACGGCGACCAACGAGATTACGCACAACGTGCTGGTCGACTCCCGCCCGCGCTTCGCGGAGTTCAAGCCGGACAATTCGGAGGTCTGGGTGAGCGCCGAAATCGGCGGCACTGTCTCGGTGATCGATAACGAGAGCCGCGAGATCAAGCACAAGATTACCTTCGAGATCGCGGGACTTCGCTCCGAGGCCATCCAGCCCGTCGGCGTGCGGATCACCGCTGACGGGAAGAAGGCGTATGTGGCCCTCGGGCCGGCCAATCGGGTGGCGGTGGTGAATGCCGAAACCTACGAGGTGGAAAAATATGTGCTCGTCGGGCAGCGGGTCTGGCAACTCGCCTTCACGCCTGACCAGAAGACCATCATCAGCACGAACGGTGTTTCAAACGACATCACGTTCATCGATGTCGAGACCGACGAGCCGGTGCAGTCGGTGACCGTAGGTGCCCTGCCATGGGGAGTGGTGGTGTCGCCGCAATAACTTTCATCGTGAGTTTTCAGGAGGAGGACGAAAATGGACAACTACCGCAAGTTTTCTATCGCTGCATTCATGGGGCTGATGATGGTGGTGACGCCGGCATTTTCCCAGGATGCTGATGACGATGATGACGATGATGCGCCGGCAGCCGCCGGGGCGGCGACGGAGCAGGTGACGCGGGCGAGCAAGGACGTGCCGGAACTCGTTTTGGGTTCTTCTGAAGACAGCTTCACGGTGAACCAGAAGGACTTCGAGCTGATTGCCGGCCAAGGCTATCGGTGGAAGATCACCTCTGCTGCCGGCCTTGAATACAAGTTTCACACGGACCTGTTCCGCAATGTCTGGATGAACCAGATCGTCATCAACGATCTTGAGGTTCACATGAACGGCGCGCCGGCCTGGCTGGAATTTGATGCGGAGGGGACGATGCAGGTTCAGTTCACCACAATCCGCCCTGGCACCTATACCTGGTCAGTGCCGGATCTGGCTGACAAAGGCCTGCAGGGGACGATCACCATCAAGTAACTGGAGCAGGGAAGGCGGGATCATGCAGCATGTGAAGGCGGATGAAGCCATGGTCCCGCCCGCCGCTCTGAAGGTTTCGGCAGTAAGCCATGCCTATGGTCGCAAGCAAGTCTTGTCAGGGGTTTCATTCAAGATTGCCCAGGGACGGTTCACGGTGCTGCTGGGCCTGAACGGCGCTGGAAAGACGACGCTGTTTTCGCTGATCTGCCACCTGTTCGACGTCCGTCAGGGCATGATCCGCATTTTTGGCCATGACATCGTGCGGCAATCGGGACAGGCACTTGGCCGGCTCGGCATCGTCTTCCAGGCCCGCACGCTGGACCTCGATCTCAGCATCTACCAAAACCTAGCCTATCATGCGTCGCTGCACGGGATCGGACGAACCGCGGCGAAGGAGCGGATCGGACAGCTTCTTACCCAAATCGGCATGCGTGACCGTCTGCATGACAAGGTTCGTGCGCTGTCTGGCGGACAAATGCGGCGGGTGGAGATCGCGCGTGCCCTGCTGCATCGCCCGCCTCTGCTTTTGCTCGACGAAGCCACTGTCGGGCTTGATAT
>JAEWOP010000080.1 GCA_023399635.1 Pseudomonadota bacterium | reverse complement strand
GATCATGCGCAGCCATTTCTTGCCGCCCCCGGGGAGCACGTAGAGCAGGACATCGAAGCCGAGATGGTAGTTTTCGCGCACGCCCACCGCCGAGCCAAGAAAAATGAACCAGCTCATCAGCATGACCGCACCAGGCTCCGTCCAGCTGGGGGAGTCGTTAAGGACGTAGCGGCAGAACACCTGCCATGCCACAAACGCGGTCATCAGGACGAGGCCGATGCCGGCGCTCCACAGCGCGAGGGTGTTGATGCGGCCAAGAAAGCTGGCAGCAGCTTTGAGAGGTTTGGACATGGTGCGCTCTTATGCTGATCCACCGGAGTGCGGCTTTGTCGGCAGGAGTGCCTGCCATTTGGAAGAGGGCGGTTGAAGAACAACCGCCCTCTCGGGCCGTTACTGAACAGCCTTGATGTCTTCAACCATCTTGACGAGCACAGGATCTGTGACGTGCTTGGCGTAAACTGGCGCCATGGCATCGATGAAGCCCTGCTTCTCAGGCGTGGTGATCTGCGCACCCGCTTCTTCGACGATCTTGCGGGAATCGCTCACCTTGGCCGCCCAGAGTTCGCGCTGCTTGGCGATGCTGTCTTTGCCAGCCTGACGGAAGATTTCCTGATCCTCGGGCGTCAGCTGATCGAAGACCGCCTTGTTCATCACGAAGACTTCCGGAAGGATGGTGTGCTCGTCGAGCGAGAAGTGCGTGGCCACTTCGTAGTGCTTGGCGGTATCGTAGCTCGGGAAGTTGTTCTCTGCACCGTCGATGACGCCGGTTTCGATGGAGGAATAAACTTCGCCATACGGCATAGGTGTCGCATTTGCGCCAAGTGCAGCGACCATGTCGACGAAGATGTCCGACTGGATGACGCGGAACTTCAGACCCTTCATGTCCTCGACGGTGTTGATGGGTTTCGTCCGGTTGTAGAACGAGCGCGAACCGGCGTCGTAAAACGCCAGAACGACCAGGCCCGCTCCTTCGAAGGCGGTCTTGATCTGATCGCCGATCGGGCCGTCCATGACCTTGTGCATGTGTTCTTCCGAACGGAAGAGGTAGGGCAGCGCTGGAACGATCGATTCCTTCACGGTGCCGTTGAAAGGCGCCATGGAAACACGGTTGAGTTCAAGAACGCCAGAACGGACCTGCTCGATCGTGTCCTTCTCTTCACCCAGCTGTGCGGAGTGATAGACTTCTACCTCGTAACGGCCTTCGGTCCGCTCCTTGATCAACTCACCGAAATATTTCACGCCTTCAACGGTCGGGTATCCGTCCGGGTGCGTGTCAGATGACTTCAAGACTGTCTGCGCCAGCGCAGTGCTTGCAAACAGCGTTGCTGCGACCGTGAAGGCGGCAGCGACCTTTCCAAAATGCAACATGATGTTCTCCTCCCATTTGCATCGGCGCCCTACGCGCCAGTCAAAGCCGATACGCCTTCTTTGCCAGCGTATAGGCAAGCTCCCTTGCCAGATCGAAGGCTTCCTCCTCCTTCAACCTATGTTCGGTGACGAGGCGCGCCAGGAAGGCGCAATCCACTCGCCGAGCGATATCGTGTCGTGCCGGTATGGATGGAAAGGCACGCGTGTCGTCGTTGAAGCCGACGGTGTTGTAGAACCCTGCCGTTTCCGTCGTCATCTCGCGGAAGCGCCGCATTCCCTCCGGGCTGTCGTGGAACCACCATGCAGGGCCAAGCCGTAGCGCAGGGTAAACACCGGCCAGGGGCGCGAGTTCGCGGGAATAGGATGTCTCGTCCAGGGTGAAGAGAACCACCGTGAGGTTGCGCTCTAGTCCCACCGCGTCCAGCAAGGGTTTGATCGCGCGGACATAGTCGGTGCGGGTAGGGATGTCGAAGCCCATATCGCGCCCGTGCCGTTGGAGCATTGTCGGCGAGTGATTGCGCGACGAACCCGGATGGATCTGCAGCACGAGCCCGTCATCAAGGCTCATTTTCGCCATTTCGGTCAGCATCTGGCCGCGGAACAGCCGACGATCATCCGCTTCTGCTTTGCCGCTTCTCACCTTGTCGAAAAGCGCGGCAGCCTCTGAAGACGACAAGTTGGCGGTGTCTGCGGTAGCGTGGCCGTGGTCGGACGATGTCGCGCCAAAGGATTTGAAATAGGCGCGGCGCGTGCGGTGCGCAGCAAGATATCCTGCCCAGGTCCCGGTATCTTCACCAGTGAGGTCGCCCAGTTCATCAAGATTGGCAGAAAAGCCTTCGAAATCTGGATCGACAACGGCGTCGGGGCGGTAAGCGGTGACGACACGTCCGTCCCAGCCGCTGTCCCGGATCATCTTGTGCCAGCGCAGGTCATCGAGCGCACCCTCGGTGGTGGCGATGGCTTCGATATTGAAGCGCTTGAACAATGCTCGGGGCCGGTACTCGGGTTGACGCAGCTTGTCGGCGATCCGGTCATAGCTACTGTCCGCCGTATTGCCGTTCAGCGGCTCTTCGATGTCGAAGAGCTTGGACAGCACGTAGTTCATCCACAAGCTGGTCGGCGTACCACGGAAGAGGTGATAGTTTTCGGCAAAAAGCCTCCAGATGCTCCTGCCATCCGTCTCCACCGCCGTTCCGTCCAAACGACGCACGCCTAAGTCTTCAAGCGCAATGCCCTGACTGAACAGCATCCGGAAGATGTAGTGGTCGGGGACGATCAGCAGCTGTGCCGGATCAGGGAAGGGCTCGTCGAGAGCATACCAGCGTGGGTCGGTATGGCCATGAGGACTTACAATCGGCAGATCGGCAACCGTCTGGTATAGAGCCCGCGCGACCTGGCGCACGCGATCATCTGCAGGGAACAATACGTCAGGATGTACCAGTGCATTCATGCGATCTGCCGCTCCTCCTTCGGCCCCTCATCGCTAAGCACGCGGTGGAAGTATGTCAACATACAAAAAGAGGTATCTTGTATGACAAGTGTTGAAGGACCGCAGAAGCTGCTGTAGCGAGGAGGGGAAGAGGGAGGACAGGATGCGGATAGGATTAATCGGACTGGGGATGGCTTCGGCGCCGCACGCGCAGAGCCTCATTGACTTGAAAGACCGTGTTCAGGTTGCCGGAGCCTATAGCCCGACGCCCGCGCGGCGCGAGGCCTTTCATGAAAAATGGGATCTACCGGTTACGGACGACCTTGATGGGCTGTTCGCTGATCCCTCGGTCGATGCAGTGCTGATCCTGACGCCGCCCAACAGCCATCGGGACCTGGTCAAGCGAGCAGCGGAGGCGAAGAAACATGTGCTGCTGGAAAAACCGCTTGAGGTTTCAATGGAGCGGTCGGTCTCGCTGGTAGAGCTTGCCGAAGCCGCGAACATCAAGCTTGGAGTCGTACTTCAGCACCGGTTCCGGCCAATCAGCCTGGCTCTGGCGCGTCTGGTTGCAGAAGGTCGCCTAGGTGAGATCGTCGGGGCGTCTGCCAAACTCTTCAACTGGCGGCCGCAGAGCTACTATGACC
>JAEWOP010000064.1 GCA_023399635.1 Pseudomonadota bacterium | reverse complement strand
GTTCGGTGCTGCCGTCTTGATGAGATGTGCCAGCGCTCTCAAGACCTGATCGCCGACCGGATGGCCGTAGGTATCATTGACCCTCTTGAAGTGATCGATATCCATCATCATCAGCGAGACCAACGGCAGAGAGGCCGAGTTGCTGTAGACGTTTGCTAGCTCCTCATCGAATGCGCGGCGATTGTTGACCCCGGTGAGGGAGTCGGTGTTCGCTGCTTGCTTGTACCGCTCAAGTTGCTCGTAGACGTCGCTCAACTCGGCCGATGTTTGGCTTACATGCCTCACCGTTCCTCGTCCGTGCGAGATTGCCTCCCCAGTGGCCTCACGCAGCGTGGAAATCATTGCCTGCAGCAACGCGGATGTTTGGTTGCTGGTGTTTGCAAGACGGCTCGCAGCCTCACCTAGGATGTTACCGTAGCCGGTGAGTGCCTGATGCTCCTTCTCAATGAACCTGAGCAAGGAGCCAACCTGATCAGATATCTGTTCGTTCATCGACGAGAGAAGCGGGACAGAGGAGGTACCCAGCTCCTTTGCCGCAAGCTCGTCCAGTTCAGGCTGTGTAGGACTTGTACCTAATCGCGTCAGCCCGTCGATCAAAGCATGATTTGAACCGAGATACGCTTCGTAGTAGAGCTGATAATTGCGAGGGATGGGAGGAACTCCCACGGACCGCATCGTCCTGATGATAATGGCTGCAACGTCAAAAGAATTGTTGATCTCGGCGCTCATGAGGACCCGGTATTGTATTGTGTTCAGCAGCTTACCTGCAAATTATTTAACGAAGGTTGCTAGAACTTGCATCACGGAATGCCGGGTGATGCCTGTGTGGAAGGTCGAAGTAAGTGCTGTCGGCGCGGCTTGACTGCCGCGTTGGGACCGCATCGGCTTGCCGGTTCCAGGCGCTCCAGAAAGCATCAGCTTGCTTCTCATCTATGACCACTTCAGCCGACCTGACCTGTAGTGCTCTAGATCGGCCTGAAGATCCACCGCCCAAGTCTTGGCTTCTCCATAGCCGCACATGGTTCGATCATCAGCGGCTTCTTTCCGGAGCTTGGCATCGGCTCCGGCTGGATGATCTCTGCACCAAACAACTGGTCTCGGCCTGAACGGGGAGTAGTTACTGCGGATGCTGTACAGCTTGCCGCACCGACGGGTTTGGCCGTGACCATGGACCCGTTGACCTCCAATCGCGTGTTGGCCGGCGAAGGGGAAAGATCGCTTGCGCCTCGTGACCCGCCATCACCTACCGTCCCTTCTGCCCTTCCCGTATGAACTGGACCATGGCGCCGATCATTCTCAACACCGTTCCAGATCACGACCGGGGCGGAAGGCTAGAATAAGGTCATCGATCAATAGTCATCGTGTGGGCTATCGATGTCTACCTCGATGCCTGCGGATGCCTCCGCGGTTTGGTTGACCGTGCAGGAGAAGGGGAAACCTACCGTGAAAGCGCGCCGGGAAGAAGAGGCTCTCCTGGCGATGAGCGCCGGTCTCACCCACGTGATGATTAGAGAAGGCAGAGAAGGCAGAGGTTGCCCCCCTTGCGCTCGGCGAAAAAGGGTCAGCGTGAGAAGGGCGGCTTTTCTTTCAAAGCAAGAAGCCCGCGGGCGGTTGTGACAATGCAAAGCAGCGTCAGCCCCGACCCGAGGCTTTGACGCCGCAGCACCTCAAGGTCGTTATGCTCGTCGTCAGACAAGCTTGTGCTGCCGGCCTCTGAGGAAGAAGCGAGCTTCTGCCGCCGATCAGGATCCTCCAGCGCTTGGTGGGCAATTTCAAAATGGAGCAGGTGAAGATCAACCATCAGATCATTAACGGCTGGCGTCGAGAGGCTCGGCTGCGCATCTTCTGGAAGACAGTCTCGAAGCCCCTTCAGAACCGCGTCACGAACCTGGCGTGGCCGCGTTCTTGCCAATTCGCGCAAATCAACAGCAATTGCTGGCAGACCTTCGGCGGGCGGGTGGGCGGGTTCAGCCGATGCGGAAACAGCGCCCAGACTAATTGCCAGGCATGCCTGCTTTGCCGCTTTCAACGTCATCATGTCGTTTCCTCAGCGATCGAATGGCCAAGGTTTAATGGCAGCCGACGCCGGGGGTAGCCTGAAACCTCACGACTCCTCAGGTTTCCTCCTTCAACGATAGTAATCCGTAAGGGACCTTCTGCGATCTGTTCCAGGAAAAGGCAAAGCTGTGCCGATCCGGCTCCTCCTGCACTAGGATGTCGTTAAGGGCCCGGGGCAAGCCTAATAGCGTTCAAATCGCTCGACACGCCACCAGCCGCTTTTCCTTCAGTAATGGAATGCGGTGGCTGGATGAGTCGGCGCTGGTGCAAGCCGCCGGTTTAGAAGGAGGCGCTCGCCTCCTGAAGTGGCGCAAGCTTGCCAGACTGAATCTTGTAGACGCCGAACTGACGCTCGGTCGTGCCGTTGGCGTTAAAGCGAAAGACGCCACCTACTCCCCTGAACCCGGTTGGGGCGGATAAGGTTGACGCATTGATCGCCTCTGCTCCGCCGGCGCGCACAAGGCCGCTGCCGACCGCTATGCTGTCATAGGCACGCACTGCGTTCGGCGTCAAAGCTCGCCCCTTGTGTCGCCGATAGCGATCCGCAATCAGTGCAGCGCCTTCCTGATCGGATGCCGCGATTAGGGCTCCATTGGCAGCCGCGTTGGAGATTGCACTCCTGGGCCAGCTTTCTGTCCCGAGGATTTGCGTGGCGCTGAGGTTCCTGACGTTCGTGAGCACGTCGTTGACGGTGGGGGTGCTCCCGAGAACAAGTACCGCACTTGCCTTCTTGAGCAACTCTGCCTGTTTCTCTACCGCCTTCCCAGCTTCGTCGCCAACGGTGCCATAACGGATCACGGCTTCCGCACGACCTCCTGACTGCTGTATTACAGCAGTCAGCCGCTTCTCTTGCTCTAGAGAAAAGTCGGACGGGATGAAAACAACCACAGCCTTCCTCTCAACCCCACCTGCGGCTGCAACAGCCTTGCCCGCGGCTTCGACATCGTCAGACTTGAAGTTGAACACACCCTGCCCAGCCACGGCAGAGGCAAGATTGATGATGGGAGGACGCTCTGCCGCTGGAATGGACGCGATCGCACTCGTTGCTTCCGGACTTGAATAACTTAACAGAAGCGCGGATTGCCGGTCTGCCGCAGCTTTGGCTGCAAGTCTCGCCGCCTCCGGCCCACCACTCGTATCCACCACTCGTACGGTAACATAGGCGTCGCCCAATTCGGTAGCCGCGAGTGCCGCACCGTCTCTCACGTCCCGCGTTGTTTCGTCATAGACGCCAGTCGAGCCGCGCGGCAGGAGCAGGGTGATCTCCACGGGGCCGCGCCCGAAACGCTCCTCTACGGCAGACGATGGAGGCTTGAGGGCGCTGTCGTTAAAGTGCTTTTTCCACTCGCTTCCCTCGGACTGGCAGCCGGCGACGGCCAGGCTGATGAGACAGACAATGGCCCAAGAAGGGAGGAAGCGTGAGGTCATGGATGGCTGATCCGGACAGAGGGCACTCCGCTATGAAGAAGACGACAAGGTGTCTGGAGGACAGGATGCGGGGCCATCTGAAGCTCGACTGGAAAATGTCCAGGAGCGATACACGAGGTTGATTTACTCTACAAGTACTTTCGCGCTTCCATAAAATTTTAGAAGAAGTTTATCGATATATAATTCAATGGGTTACCTGTCTTTCTGAACGGCAGATTCATCGCTGCATCGTATCTTCCTGTCAAACATGGAAGATTTCAGATGGCTCTCTCGACCGGTATCCTAAGAAAAGCGACTGCATCCGCCGCCATTCTTCTTGCACTGGGCAGCATTGCTAACTCGGCAGCTTTGATCCATCCTTTCGTGCCCGCTCCGACAAGCCAAAGCAACATTCCCGTGTTTAGTGTCCCGCAATTACCCTTCGCCGGTGCCTCGGCGCTCTTGTCGACGCCGCCGAGTCTCGAACGGCAGCCAGCGGCAGAGCCCATCATTCAAACGGCCAGCATCGATGCTCGCGCGGCTGGGCTCGCCGCACCTATAGAGCGCCCGGACCGACAGATCACGCCCCGCAAGGCAGGCGGCGTGTTCGATAGCGTCGCACTCCCGTTCAAAGGCCTCTCAGCGCTCAAGCGTTTTTCGCCTATTAAGAAGGAGTTATCGTCGAAACTTGATCTGCACTGCGACGCAAGCGGATGCTCTGCGGGGTTCTCGACAGTCCGTGCGGGTGCTCAGGACCTCCAGTCCATCCGCGACCGCATTAACCTCGTGAACGTCGCAGTCAATCGTTCCATCGAATACCGGCGGGATCTTGATATCTATGGCGTAAGGGACCGCTGGGCAACGCCGAGCGAAACCCTGTCGCGCAGACAGGGAGACTGCGAGGACATCGCAATCCTGAAGATGGCGGCACTCCGTTCCTATGGGGTAGATCTTGATGCCATGTCGCTGGTCATCGTCTATGACCAGAAGCGTCGCTTTTACCATGCCGTTCTCTCGGTGGAGGTTGAAGGCCGTAACTATGTCCTTGACAATCTGAGCAGTCAGGTGCGCCTCGACACGCAACTGGTGGACTATGTCCCGCTATACTCCATCCGGAATGGCAAGGGCTTTCTCCACGGCGTCCGCGACAAGAGCAAGCAACTGGCCGCCACCACGTCGCTCTCGGATATTGCACCGGGCGAGGGTTTGACCCCTACCGATGGCTGAAGTCAGAAGGCAGCTATATAACCGACCAGCATCGAGCGCTCGAACGCAGGCGCAAGGGCGAGATTGATACGCCCTTTCATAGCGTTATCTCCACTGGCCATTGAGAAGCCGATATTCATGTTCTTTCCGCGGTTCGTCTGCAGCGCTTGCAAGACATCAGTCATCTGCGCGTCGATGGAGAACCGCAGTCCGTTGGAGAGCGTCCTCAGATCGGCCAGCCGAAGCCTCTGCCGCAGCATCGTAACAAACGGGTCATTGAAGAGCTGAATTCGCTTCTCGTTCGTCAGCACGATCGCGGGCGAAGGGGAGGCATTGATCAGTGCCTTGAGGTTGTCGAGGGAGGCAAGGTCCTCTGCAGCCGACAATCTCCTGAGCGTCCATTTAAGGCTGAGGACGCGCAGGAGCGACGCAAGATTACCCTCTGGGAACTGCGACGCCGTATGCTGGACGATATCGGCGGTCGAGACCTTTCCGGCGATCGACATCTGGTTCAGTCCGTCCCAGTAGATGCGCTCCAAGCGGATTCCTCGGCGCTCGCCGTCCGAGCTTGTGATCGCGCGAAACCGGGGCTCGATTTCGTCCTCACCGAGCACCGGCAATGGATCGGGCGACTGAAGAGGAGTTGTGGTTTCCGGGACGCCTCTGCTGATCAGCATGTCAGCGTTCCGTAAGAGCAACCGACCGAGCTCGGTTGATCGGCTTCAGGAGATAGCTGAGAATGGTCTTTCGACCGGTCATGATCTCTGCCGAGGCAACCATGCCCGGAATGATCGGATAAAGCTTGCCGTCGCGTTCAAGGTCTGAGCGGTTGGTCTTGACCTGAACAAGGTAAAAGGTTTCACCCTTTTCTTTCTCAACGATGCTATCGGCCGAGACATTGGTGACCTCGCCCTCCAGACCCCCGAAGATCGAAAAATCATAAGCCGTGACCTTCACGATGGCCCGTTGCCCCCGACGAACGAAAGCAACGTCGCGCGGTGAAATGCGCGCTTCGACAAGAAGGATATCGGCGGTGGGGACGATGCCGGCAACAACCGTCCCGGGATCCACATAGGCCCCGATGGTATTGACCTCAAGGGTATTTACGATCCCGTCCACGGGCGAGCGGATGTCAGTACGCTTGACGCGATCCGTGGCGCCCCGAATGGTTTCATCGACCACCGAAAGCTCGGCAAGCGACTGCGCCTTCTCAGTGAGTGCCTGTTGGCGAAGTTCCAGAGCCAGTTCATCGACCTGCAGCCGGGCTTCCTCCACTGCACGCGTCAGGCGCTCAATGCTTTCCTTGTAGACGTTGAGCTGACCCTGCTGCTCGATCATGTCGCGATCGACGTCGAGAAGCTGCGTCTGCGCAACAAGCCCCTTTTTTGCCAGAGGATTGAGAAGATCCCGCTGCTTGGTGGCCGCCGCTATCGTCTGCACCAGGCGATCGATATTGGCATGAACCTCCGCCAATTCGATCTCCCGCTGTCTCTTCCTTTCCTGAAGGACGCCAAGCTTGTTCAAATAGCTTGCCTTGTTGGCGGCGAAGAGACGCTGCTCGTTCTCACAAACGCTTTGCGCAACTTGCGCGACGACTTCAGGGCAGAGGAAAGGAGCATTATAGTCTCCCACTTCCTCAAGCTCTAGTCGTGCAACCTTGGCAGTCAAAGCGCGAGCCTTGGCGACGGATTCCCCCAGAGTAGACTCGGTTGTCTGGTTATTGATCTGGACGATCAGGTCGCCTTTGCGAACGACCTGCCCCAATTGGACTGCAATCTGCTGCACAATTCCGGCTTCGGACGACTGGACGATCTGAGTTTTCGAAACGGGAATCACCTTGCCCTCGCCCCGCGCGATCTCGTCAATCTCTGCAAAGCTTGCCCACAGCAGGAAGGCCACCATGCAAGCGGCGACGATCACGAGCAACATGCGCGCGAAGAAAGGTGGGGCGTCGTGCACCAGCCTGCTCATGATTTGGCTGCCTTGGCATTTAGGGCGGCCAAAATGTCATGCTTCGGACCATCGGCGACGATCCGGCCTTTGTCGATGACGATGAGCCGGTCGACGAGTTCGAGCATGCTGAAGCGGTGCGTCGCGATGAGGAGGGTCGTGTCAGCGCCAAAGGCGTTCTTAAGCCTGGCAATCAGGTGCCGCTCACTGGCCAGGTCCATCGCACCTGAAGGCTCGTCCAGGAACACGATCTTCGGTCTGGTCAGCAGAAGGCGCGCGATTGTCAGCGCCTGCTTCTGACCGCTCGAGAGATTGCTGCCCCGTTCCCCCACTGGCATGTCGAAACCGCGCGGGTGGCGGGAGACAAAATCCTCGACCCCCGTCAGTCGGGCCACGTGCACCAGTTCCTCGTCGGTTGCATCAGCACGACCGAGAAGCAGGTTTTCCTTGACGGTTCCGGAGAAGAGGTCCGAGGACTGGCCTGCAACAGCGACCGCAGCACGCACTTCAGCCATATGGTACTGGCGAATGTCCACACCGTCGATCAGCAACCGGCCTTCGCTCGGCACGAACAGTCCGTCGAGCAGACGCCCCAGCGTGGTCTTACCCGATCCGATACGGCCGATGATGCCGACCTTTTCGCCGGGCGCAACGCGCAGCGACAACCCATTGATCACCGCCTGGTCGGAGCCGGGGTACTGAAAAGATACGTTCTGGAAGGCGAACCCGCCCTGGGTGATCTGGCGATTGACAAACCCGACCGTCAAGGGCCGGTCCTCCGGCTGCTCCATGATCTTATCGAGAATCTTCAGCGACATGGTTGCCTGGCGGAAGCGGGCCAGTGTCATCGCGATCTGTCCGAGCGGCGCCCCCGTCCTTCCTGCCAGCATCACGGTCGCAATGATCGCACCCATGGCAAGGTTGCCCTCGCTGAACTGATAGGTACCGGCGATCACGATCAGCACGCTGACCATCTGCTGCACGAATGTCGTCATGTTCACAGCATTTGACGATATGTGCTTGATGTCCTCGCTGGTCCGGCTGGAGAGCTTCATCAACTCCTGCCAGCGGCGCAACATTCCTGCTTCGGCCCTGAGACTCTTCAGAGTTTCAATGGTTGCGATTGCTTCCACCAGAAGTGATTGCCGCTGGGATGCTTCGTTGGCGGCCGCAGCCATGCGGTTGCCGATTGCAGCCTGGGCGTAAAGACCGATCAGGATGGAAAGCGCCAGGGCGACAGCAGGTATCACCACCAGCCAGCCGGCAATGAAGTAGATCACGGCTAGGAAGATGAAGACGAAAGCCGTATCGATCGCCAATCCGATCGTGTTCGAGGTGAAGAACTCGCGCACGAATTCGTATTGTGTCACCCGATTGGCGTATTCGCCCGTTGACATCGGCCGCGACGCAAGCGTCGAATTCAAGACCTTATCGAAGATCATCTGGGAAAGACGCATGTCGGCATTGCGTCCTGCATGGTCGATCAAGGAGGAGCGTGCCGTCTTGAGAAGGAACTCGAAGACGTAGGCAAGAGTAATACCGGCCGCTAGCACCCAGAGGGTTGGAAATGCCTTGTTGGGAAGCACCCGGTCATAGACGTTCATCGTGAAGAGCGGCGAGGCAAGCGCGATCAGGTTGATGAACAGCGCTGCTGCTATGACGCGCATGTAGGTGCGCCAATAAGGCATCAATGCCCGAACCAGCCAGTGACGGCGCTCGATGTCGGCCGCAGTTCCCACCAATGCCTCTTCGGAGGCATTGCGGTAGAAGAGAGTGAAGCTGAAGGCGTAGCTCGGCCGGAGCCTTACCAGATCTTCGTGGGCAATGGCCTGCGTTTGGCCTGCAGGACCGGAAAGATCCGTTGCATACCGGCCATCGGCATCAACTTCCAAGAGCGGCAACACCCCGCCATTGCTGAAGACCACGATGGCGGGACAGTCGAAATTGCCCTCGCGGACCTCTCGTTCGTTCCGGCGAATGACTTCAAGCCCGACCCGTTGGGCCAAATGCTCGACATCGGCAAGATCTAGCGATTCAGAAATCTCGTCCGGAATGCCCGAAAACAAGACCATGTCGGATGATGGGCGCCCGTAGAAGCTCGCTACGGACTTGAACGCCGCCTTGAAGGAAAGGAGTGGCGTCGTCTCCGTTTCGTCGAGCTTCACGTTGAGCATGGTCTTCAGCCAATCGACTATTGTCGAATAGGCGCAAGGAGGTCCATCGGCATTCCTGCCTTCTGACGCGAGTCGATACGCACATAGCCCGGATCTACGACGCCGGCCGGAACCGCGAATTCATCGCGCGCATAAGCCTCGGCCTGTTCGACTGGCTTCAACTTCATGGCCTGCAGAAGCTTACCCGAAGCAGCGAGGATCTTGTACTCCGCGAAAAGAGCCGCGAACTGCGCCGTTTCCGCAAGGATCGCCGTGTTGAACCGCGTGTTTTGCGCGTCGAGCACATCAAGGAGAGAGCGCTGCCCAACCTTGAACTGCTCCCGATAGGATGACACCAGTTGAGCATTGGTGCTCGACTGCGTCGAGAGCAAACCCGCCAACTCGCGTCTGCTGCTTCGTTCGTTCCACGCGGAGCGAACGGACTCTTCCACTTCACGCTGAACCTGCGCCAACCCATAGCGTTGTTCGCTTGCCCGACGGATCTGCTCCTGTTCGCGGGCCTGATCGATGCCACCCCTATAGAGGTTCCAGCGAGCGACCACGCGAACCTGCAGGTCGTTCGTGTTACCCTCGTCACCGTCGATGTCGTTACCGACGCGAGCGGTGCCCTGAAGATCAACCTTTGGCAGATAGCCAGCTCGCGCGCCGCGCACACCGGCGTCGGCAGCATCGATATCGGCATTGGCGGAGTGTACGCGCGGGCTGTTCTGCTGGGCGATGAACACCGCGTCATTCAAAGTTTTAGGAACAAATGCATGCAATGACGAAGGCAGCTTGGCGTCGCCAACCGGGACACCGACGGTCTTGAGGAAGCGGATCTTGGTAAGCTCCAACTCCTCTTGAGCCTCCCGCAGGCGGGCTTGCGCCGCAGCCAACCGCTCCCGTCCCTGTAGGCGATCTGCGTCCGTAAGGGCGCCGCCCTGGATGCTCTCGCCGATGTCACCTACGATCTGGTTGTGGAACCCGACATTCTGCTTCGCAATTGCAACGATCCGGGCTTGCAACAGATATTCTAGGTAATCCTGCGTGACCTGCAACGCCAGAGCTTCGGACCGCTCGACCACCCGGAATGACGCACCGTCTACGCGCGAGGCCTGCTGCTCCACCTGAGCGCGACGGCTACCTCCGTCGAACAAGGTCTGGGTAATCGTCAGTCCGACATCGCTCGAGGAGAAGGTCTCATAGTCCCTGGTGAGCGTTCCAGTGCTGCTGTTCGACAGCCGCCTTCGGCCGGTGCCGGCCTCGAGATCGATCGAAGGGAGATAGAGCCCCCGCGCCTGCCTGAGCTCAAACTCGACAGCTTCCCGGTTCTGCAAGGCTTGCATGATCTGCGGGTTCGTCTTGAGCGTTCGGTCTACTGCCTGGTCGAGAGTCATGGCTCCCGCGCCAGAAGAAAAAATCAGCGAAGAAGCAACAGTCGCGCACAGTGCGACCCTATAATATTTGAAGATATTCAATTGCCAAGCCCCCACGACTTTCAGCGCCCCTCTCCAACTTAAGCTGCTTCTTAGCTGGAATATCGCTAATCAATATCATCGTGAAGATCTAAGGCCAAGAGCCCTGTACACATTCGCTTACCGACGGTTAATACCAATATTTACTAGTAACACTCTGTAGAGTCATTCATTTCAAGCTCATCTAATTTACAACTCGGGTTCACGGCCGCCTCACCATTTTCCCGAGCTGGTTGCTTTTGAAGCACGTGTAACACCGGAGACACACATCCGTAGCTTGCCGAAAGTTGCGAACGTTTGTTCGCGGCCGCCCATAGGACGTGTAGGGAAGGATGAGGGTCAGCTCGAAAACATGCCATGATGCACTTGTGCAGGCGTCGTGATGATCAGGATCTTTCCCTCGATCCGCCAGTCCTCTACCAGCTGGACGCAGCTAAAGAGGATCCGGAGATCCAGAAGGTGCATTGTCTTGCAGGTCTCGAGAGAGAAGGTCATTCAGGCCACGCCGTCCGGCAAGACTGCCCCGTTCATCGACAGAAGACGGGGAGAGCTTCAGTAAGCCGAGCCCGAATTCTGCATTGCACTTCGGAACACGTTCCACAGCATCATAGTCAACGCTTTTCTGCTGGGTCAGCTTGGCGTTCCAGCGCTAGATCAACCAAGGCGTAAGGACTAGCTTCGAACCAGGCTGCCAATATACAGTCCTCAACCCCATCGGGGGTCGAGGACCCTTCCATTTAGATCACCACCGGGGTGGAGCTGTCATCGTCGGTCAGTATCCTAAGCGTGCTTGTAGCAGGCGCGGTCGAAAATTCCGCGATCTGCACAAAACCGGCGCCAGTATCCGCACCATCGATATCCACCTCAAGGAATTTCCCGTTCATCTGGAGGTATTCTCCCTTGTTGGTGTCCGTGATTTCGATGGAGCCCAACAACTCTGAGAGATCGACAACATCGTTCTCGCTCGCTTTGTAGTCGGAGATCAGGTCACGAATACCATTATTCATCGCGTCAGCCAGGGCGTCCGCGTCGAAATAGAAGGTGTCTGCCCCTGTACCGCCAGATAAGTTGTCCCTGCCAAGTCCGCCGGACAGGAAGTCGTCGCCGGCGCCTCCGAACAGCATGTCGTCGCCTTCGCCGCCGAACACGAAGTCGTTCTCGTCGGTGAACTGGAACGTCGCACGGGAAGTGGTGCCGTTGACACTGGCAAACGTGACGGTCTGGGTGCGGCCATCTTCGAAGGTGATCGTGGCGCTGACGCCCCGGTCGTCGAAGGTGCCGCCGCCACCCTGGCTCGAATTACTGGACCCGGACGTCATACGATCGACGTCGATGCCGAGGTTGAAACCTTCACCCGCACCGAAGGTGCCCGAGCCGAAGTTCAGGGTCATGGTGCCATGGTTGGACGAGAAGGTCGGCGTCGCCGTGACCGTGGAGCCATCCGCCATCGTAATTGTCGGGCCCCCTTCACCGTCGCTCGAACTCCTCGTCGAACCGATCCCCGCACTTCCCGTCGGGTCGAACTCGGCGTCAGGATCCCCACCGCCGCGCAGATTGATCGCAATGCTCTGGATGAACCCGGAACCCGAGGTGAAGCGGAACTGGAGGAAACCAGTTTCGTCACTGCTCGTGTTGTTGCCGGTCGCGGTCACGGTGACCAAGGCAGCCTCCGGACCTCCGGTCAGCGTATCGTTGGCGTCGCTGCCGAAGATGATCTGCGAACCGCTTCCTCCCGAAACATTCGTCTGGTTCGTCGGCACCACCGTAACGGCCGTGCTGCTCTGCCCACCATGGCCATCCTGTGCCGTATAGGAGAAGGACGTGACGCCGGGCTGGATGATGACATTGCCATCCACCAGTTGGACGCCGGAACCAGTAACGGAGACGACAGTCAGCTGGTGCCCATCGACATCCACGTCGTTCGCCAGCAGGGTCTGCACCGGTACTATGAGAGGATTTCCCGCGTAAGCACCTTGGAAGTCCCCGATGCTTAGCTGCAGTTTGTAGGCTCCGGTGTTGCTGCTGTTCCAGTAGCGGTCCATTTCGATGTAGTAAAGTCCATCGGCCGACGCCGTGTAGGTGAGATAGGAGTCTAGGATCGAATTTGATCCGCCGCCACCACCGGTGGTGTTGGAATCGTCATTCTCCCTCACCAATTGCTGGTCCGGACCGAAGAGGCGCAAGTAGGAGTCCAGGTCTCCTGTAAGCCCAATCCGGTCC
>JAEWOP010000247.1 GCA_023399635.1 Pseudomonadota bacterium | reverse complement strand
GATGTGCTCGATGCCTGCCATGTTGTTCTTTCTTGCGTTCTCGTTTGGGAGCGTCTTTAGAACATAGACCGCCCAAGCGCCAGCCCGCCCATGACAGCTGCAAGCGACGCCACGACGCTCACAACGACATATACCACGCCAATGGTGGTCGCGCCCCGCTCGAAGAGGACGAGCGCATCCAGCGAGAAGGCTGAGAAAGTGGTGAAACCCCCCAGGAAGCCCGTTACCAGCAGCAGCCGTACCTCCGCAGAGGCATTCAGCTTGCGCGCAATGAACTCCGTCAGAAGTCCAATCAGCAACGACCCAACGACGTTGACGATCATCGTGCCCCAGGGGAAGGCTGGACCGAAGTGACGAACACTCCAGTGGCCGATGAGATGACGAAGAACAGAGCCGGTGGCGCCGCCAATCGCGACGAGCAGCAGGTGCGACATGTTCGATCGATCCCAACGGTACAGAGAAATATATAGCTAAAAAGCCACAGGATATCTTAACAGGGAACCAATCTGCACCCACTATATTCTAGGCTGGAGTAGTGGATAAAGTTAGATGACGCTGGTTCTTTCAGTCTCGGCCAACACGGCGGCTTACGCAGCGGATGCGATGAAGCCGGCGCGGCGTCTGTCGATCAAGGACCTAGCGGCAGACAACCGGATCACAGCCGACCGAGGAGCGATGCGAAGCGAGACGGGTGACCCGGAGATAGACCAATTGGTCCCGGCAACCACCGTGAACCTTGATCTGCTTTCTCCCGAACAGCAGTCGCATCAACAGGCGAGCCTCGCACAGGTACATGCCGCCTACCGCGACATCGACGACTGATTTTCCTATACGCCGATCACCACCACACCGAAGCTCTGCACCGCGGCGATCAAGCGTCGCAGACTGTCTGGAGCGGAATGGTATAACCTCTTTGCAAGAGGCCGTAGGTGCGGAAGCCATGTCTGAGCATAGAAGCGCCCCTTCCAAGAGAAGCAGAGACTATAGCCCTCGAGCTTGATGGTACGATCGGTCCAAGACCCCTTGTAGTCACCCTCACCGCCCAAGAGATCGTAGGTCGTCACGCCATTGTCTATCAACCAGCAGATCGTCATCTCCATCTGCACCTTGCCTGGCGACAGGTGCCGCAGGTTCCAGTCGAAGCTGCCAATATATGCATAGTAGTGTCCGTTCTGTAGAAAACCCAGCTCCGTAGCGACCACTGCCTCGCCAGCCTTCAGAACGAAAAGACAGGCGCCGCTCATTGTCTCTGCATCGCCCTTCAGGGTCGCGAGAAAGCCTTCGTAGCCTTTGAAGGAGAAGCCGCTGCTCACCCGCCCCGTCTCGCTCAGCCATTGCCGCTTCATAGCTGCACATTGGCGCATCAGCGCAGCAAACCGCGGGTCGCTGGGCCAGACCACCTCGAAACTGAGGTCGCCGAGCCGCGCCAGGTGGTTACGCCGACGGTTGCGGTTGCGCTTTTTCAGCTTTCCCCCAGTTGCACGATAGCTTTCGGAATCTGCGAAGGCTGTTAGGTCAAGGAGCGAGCTGTTGCTATTGTAGCCGCGGATCGTTGGCCGCGCCTTGAGTAGTTGAGCAAGCCTGGAACGCTGCGGCACCGGATGAAATACTGCAACATCACAGTCCGGCTCCGCCTCGATCTTGCTCAGCAGTGCATGGGCGACAGAATCAGCCAACACGGCGTCGTCACATAGCAGGTTGCAGTACTGCGAGTGTGGAGCCCCCAGGTTCTGCAACACGCGGATGCCGCCAACGGTCTGCACCATCAACGGCCACACCGCGACCAGTTTTTCGCCTTGCCACAGGGTCTCAATCCTGAAACGAAGTGCCGCAGAGTTGTCTGCGAAGGCTGTGACCCAGGTATGACACCAGTCGAAGCTCTGGAAATAGGTAAGCCGATCGGCACAGCGTGCTTCCAGCGCGCGCCACTCCGCTGCAATGGAGTCGATCTCGCTGAGCGTCGTCAGGCGCCGGTGAAATGTACCGTCGTTGGGGACTTGCGTGCGAATAGGAGCCTCGCTTCTGTCTGCAGGACTGCAGCACGATCCTAGATCAAGGACCTAAACGAGACATTACAATCCGTTTTCACCCAGCAAGCCGCCCGCAGCGTAGCCGGCGGGCGGCACACGTCAGATCAATTCGTTCAGCGATGCGAATGTCCGGAGGGTGTCGCGGCCTTAACTGGCAGCGTCAGGTCGATGTTCCCAGCATTCTCGAAGGTGAGAGTAACCGGGACGGTCTCGCCCTCTTTGAAGGGTGTCTTCACCTGCATGAACATTAAGTGCAGGCCACCTGATTTGAGCTCCACCGTTTCTCCGGCCGGAATGGAGATGCCATGGTTCAGCTTGCGCATCTTCATCACCTCGCCTTGCATCGCCATCTCATGCAGTTCAACGGTGCCTGCAACCGGCGAGGCAGCAGAGACAAGGCGATCATCCTCGCTACCAGCGTTCTTGATGACCACGAAGCCGCCGCCGACGGGCTGGCCGGGCAACATGGCACGAACATAGGCTCCATCGAGCTCAAGAGCGCCGACGCTGACGGGAGCGGTCGCGTCACCGTGAGCATGTGCCGTTCCATCCTTATCGGCTTCCTGGGCAACCACGGTCACGGTTGGCGCTGGGCTCTTGAGGGAATGCGGATCACTACCGGGTGCGGCTATTTCGTTCCAAACAACGCTTGCGTCGTCACCGCACATCTGCGTCGTAGGAAAGGCTATGACAGAACCGGCCTCAATACCGGATATTTCCCCCCTGATCACGAAGGTATCGTAGAACTCGTCAGGCAGGTCTCCGCCCTTCCAGCGCATCTCCACGGGACCGCTTGTGACCACCGTTCCGTGATTGTCGTAGCTATTCTTATATTCACCTTTGATGATTTCCAGTTGCCAACCGGGCTTTGGCTGCGGCTTCGCAAACACGAAGCCTTCAGGTAGTTCGATGCGCACTTCTGTGGTCGCCTTGCCGTCGCAGCCATGCGGCACCTGAAGTGACATCACGGCATAGCTGTCAGCAGTCACATTCGATTGGGTAAAGGTGGCATGCGCATAGGCAGCGGAGCCTCCTGCTGCGGCCATTGCGAGAGAAAGGATGATGCTTTTGGTCTTAGTCATGAGAGTATTCCCCGTCCGGTCGCGGCAGCCTTGCCTGCGCCGGGATCGATTGTTGAATGGAAGCGACAGTCGATCAGGTTCTTTCCGGGGGGCCGCGCGACATCGGGCGGGACAGCGCCGTGAAGCCGATATTTTGAGCAGCCACGCGCAAGCGATTTTCAACGAAAGCCCGCTCTGTAGGAAGGGCGATACCGCCGGCAGGCGGAGGCAGATCTGTGGACGAGGCTAGGCGGCAAACCTCGCAAAATGGAGCTACGACAGGATCGTGCTCGTCATGGCCATCCGCGCAGATGTCTGCAAAGGAACCATCCGGAAGCCGATACTGCTCGCCATATGCTTCGACCGGAGCAGAAGCTTGAACAGGCTGGTGGGCCAGAGAGAGCGACAGGAACAGTAGCGCACAGAAGCTGCGCAACATCTTGCTCCATGTCCGTCGGCTGTTCATCATCTTCGGTCCAGTATGGCGTCTGCCGGATTATACTACGACACCGTAAAGAGCAAATCGACGCTCACTTCTTTGCGCCGCATCAATCACTTGCGCCGCGCGACAAGAATCTTGCTCAGGGCGACATTAGACGCTTGCCAAGCAGCCTGCCTCCCGGATAATTGGCGTCACGTGCGTTGGGAGAAGCCGCTTGAATGCGGTGCCGAAGGAGCAACCGCCCCGGAAACTCTCAGGCAAAAGGACCAGCGCACGGTCTAACAG
>JAEWOP010000182.1 GCA_023399635.1 Pseudomonadota bacterium | reverse complement strand
GGTGGGCTCCAGGAACTGACCCTCGATCTGGCGATGATAAAGGGCCGGAAGCAGTTTGCGTTCAGCAAGATCGCCGGAGCCGCCGAAGACGACGCAATCAAAGGGATCGACCGGGATGATCTGGCTGCTCATGGCACTGCTCTTTCCTTGCCTGGGATTACCGCTCTCATAATCTAATCGATTTAAACTTTCCACCCCTTGCATCGCTTTTTGAAGCGTCTCAAAGCCTGTCGCGTAGCGAGAACCAGGTCAGCGCAAGAAACAGCAGCGGGTTGCGCAGCCGGCGCCCGCCGGGGAAGCTCGGCACATCCAGGGCCTCCAAATCGTCGAGGCCGTTTCGCATCCCGGAGATGCGATCCGCATAAAGCTTGCCGCAAAAATTCGACAACATCACGCCATGTCCTGAATAACCGCCAATCGCAGTCACGCCCGGCATGACTTCACGCACGAACGGCTGGCGGGGGAGTGTAATTCCCACATAGCCACCCCAGGCATGGCTGATCTTGACGCTCTTGAGGCTAGGATAGGTTTCCGCAATCTGTTTGCGAATAAACTGCGCCGTATCAGCAGGGTTTTTCGAGGAATAAACCTCTCGTCCCCCAAACAGCAGTCGGTTGTCCTTGGTCTTGCGGAAGTAGCGCACTACAAATCGCGAGTCGGCAACGGCTTCGCCGCCGGGCAAGACGTGCGGGTACTCGTCCAACGGTTCCGTCGCCGCGATGAACGAGCCGATCGGCATGATGTGGGCCGCCGTTACCGGTTCAAGGCTTCCAATGTAGCCATTTGTGGCAAGCAGCACGCGATCGGCGGAAACAGTGCCTCGCGCAGTTGTCAGCTCCACTTTGCTGCCTGATCGGTCCAGACCCGTCACTTTCGTCATCTCGTAGAGTTCAGCACCGGCAACTTGCGCTGCCTGCGCCAACCCGACGAGAAGCTTCAGCGGCTGGATGTGCCCGGTACCGGTATCGCGAACGCCGCAATGATAGTGGTCGGAGCCCAGGCGTTCTGCGGTCTCAGCGCGGTCCATGAAGGAAAGGTGCGGATACCCGTATCGCTCGGCCGCGACCTCTACACTCGCCTGGTACTCTCTCTCGTGCCCTCGCTTGTGCGCGACGTTCATCTGGCCAGGCACGTATTCCAAATCGATGGCATGCTCGGCGGCGAAATCGAGAAGGTAGTGCTTTGCCTCCTCTGCCATGTCGAACAGAGCCTTTGATCGCTCGAAGCCGATCTGCTTCTCCATCTCCTCCGGCCAAGCCCTTTGACCGGTACCCAACTGGCCGCCGTTGCGACCAGATGCGCCGTCGCCAAGGCGGTGGGCTTCCAGCAGAGCCACAGAGGCTCCCTGCTTTGCCAGGTTGAAGGCGGCCTGCAATCCCGTGAAGCCGCCGCCGACGATGGCGACGTCGACCGAGCGAGAGCCATCAAGGCGTGGGTAGGTCGTCGTTTCTCCGACCGCTGACTGATACCATGAGATGCCTGGCGCGATCGGGCTCTGCCACAGTGTCATCCCGCCTCCTCAGACGTTGAGCAGCAGGAATTCCCGCTCCCAAGGGCTGATCACCTGCATGAAGGTTTCAAATTCGCCCCGCTTTACCCCGGCATAGAGCCCGATGAAGTCCTTGCTGAAGACGTCCGTCAGTGCCGGCTCGTTTTCAAGCTCCGAGACCGCCTCAAGAAGCCCCCTGGGAAGTTCGATGGTGCCTTCGTTCGCGCTATGCTCCGTCGGAGGGTCGGGCTCGATCCCATTCAGGATGCCAAGCAGCCCGCAGCCCAAAGACGCGGCGAGGGCAAGGTACGGGTTCGCGTCGGAGCTGGGCAGGCGGTTTTCCACGCGCCGCGCGGCCGCATCCGACACGGGCACACGAAAAGCCGTCGTCCGATTGTCATAACCCCAGGCATTGTTGACCGGTGCTGCCATATCCGGCGTCAGGCGACGATAGGAGTTCACATAGGGTGCCATCATCACCAGGGCTTTCGGTACGTAACGCTGCATGCCGCCGATGAACTGGAAGAATTCCTTGGACGGGCTCCCGTCTTCGTTGGAAAAGATGTTGCGGCCAGTCTCGATGTCGACCACCGACTGGTGGATGTGCATTGCCGAGCCCGCCTGGGCCTGCATTGGCTTGGCCATGAAGGTTGCGTAGATGCCATGCTTAAGCGCAGCCTCTCTTATCGTCCGCTTGAACAGAAAGACCTGGTCGGCCAGTTCCACCGGATCGCCGTGGCGAAGGTTGATCTCAAGCTGCGCCGGCCCCTCCTCGTGGATCAGTGTGTCGATCTCCAGCCCCTGCTTTTCGGAAAAGTGGTAGATGTCGTCGATCAACTCGTCGAACTCGTTGATCCCGGCAATGGAGTAACCCTGGCCACCGAGGATCGCTCGTCCCGACCGCCCTTTCGGTGGATGCAGCGGGTAATCCGGATCGTCATTCTTGGCCACCAGATAGAACTCGATTTCCGGAGCCACGACGGGTCGCCAGCCCCTTTCGCGGTAGAGCTCGACGATGTTCTTCAAAACGGCGCGGGGCGTGTAAAGCACATCTTCGCCGCTGCTGCCCACGACGTCGCAGATGCCCTGGGCTGTGGGGTCGGTCTCCCAGGGCACGACTGCAATGGTCGAAAGGTCCGGAACAAGCTTTAGATCGCTGTCTCGCGGCTCATAGCGAAAGCTTGCGGTTTCCTCTGGGTATTCGCCGGAGATCGTGTGGCGGTAAAGGGCAGAAGGAAGGGCCAGCGACGTATTCGAGGTGAACTTCGATGAAGGCATCATCTTGCCGCGGGGTACGCCTGCAAGATCGGGCGTGATGCACTCCACATCCTCAATCCCGCGGTTGCGCAGCCAAAGCGCCGCTTCGCGCCAATCGCTAACACCTCTGAGCGATGTCAACGCGGGCTGCACAGGCGTGCTGCCCGTCGACTTCAGCACAGCGGCTGGGGTCGAAGTGGATGCAGTATCTTTGCGGGGCATGGCTCACCGGAGAGAGGTTGATGGGAGTTCGATCATAATCGCAGATCAGTATTTGGCGAGGGGGTTCACGATTGACTTTCCCCGGAGGATGGAAAACAGCAGGCGCTGATATCAAGGAGCAGAGTTTGGTCCGAAAGTTTGATGCGGTGATCCTTGGCGCGGGAGCTGCCGGCTTGATGTGCGCGATGCGGGCAGGCGGCCGTGGCAAGAAGGTGCTGCTGCTCGACCACGCTAAGGCGCCGGGTGAAAAGATTCGCATCTCCGGAGGAGGGCGCTGCAATTTCACCAATCTTCATACATCGCCGGCCAACTACCTTTCATCCAACCCTCACTTCGCCAAGTCCGCCTTGGCACGGTACACGCCTCGTGATTTTCTCGATCTGGTCGAACGGCACCGGATCGCCTGGCACGAAAAGACGCTCGGCCAACTCTTCTGCGACAACAGTGCAAAAGACATTATTCGCATGCTGCTGGCCGAGATGCAGGCGGCTGGGGTGGTGATGGAACTGCAGCAGGAGATCGCGTCCGTCGACAGAACGGAGAGTGGCTACCGCATCAGGCTCGCATCCGCTGGCGAAGTCGAGTCACCGAAGCTGGTCGTTGCGACCGGCGGCAAGTCGATCCCTAAGATGGGGGCAACAGGGATTGCATACCGGCTTGCCGAGCAGTTCGGTCTCAAGCTCGTCGACACCCGACCGGGGCTTGTTCCTCTGACCCTCGATCCCTCGCTGTTGGAGCGGGTGGCCCCTTTGTCCGGCATCAGCGTGCCGGCCGAGGTGCGGCATGGCAAGACCAGCTTTCGTGAGGCGCTTCTCTTTACCCATCGCGGCCTCAGCGGCCCGGCTGTTCTGCAAGTCTCTTCGTACTGGCGGGAAGGCGATAGCATCGAGCTCAAGATCGAGCCGGACCTGGATGTTCTTGCCCTGCTGAAGACAGCCCGTCGGCAAAACGGGCGGCAGGCGCCCCAGACCGTGCTGGGCGAGGTGTTTCCAAAACGGTTGGCGCAATTTTTGACGGAGAAGTCAGGCCTAAAGGGCCATCTCGCGGATCTCTCTGATCGCATGCTGGAAACCCTTTGCCGCGCCGGCCAGGCGTGGGAGATCGTTCCGGCCGGTTCGGAAGGCTATCGAACTGCGGAGGTGACGATCGGTGGTGTTGACACAAACGAACTGAATTCTCGCACGATGGAAGTCAAAATGGTTCCTGGCCTTTACTTCATCGGCGAGTGCGTGGACGTCACCGGCTGGCTGGGCGGTTATAATTTCCAGTGGGCTTGGGCTTCAGGACATGTTTGCGGGGAAGCATTGTAGGGGTCGAGGATTCAGGTGTTGTTAAGATGGGTGGGTGATCCTGCCACAATGCCAGCCAAATCCTATGTTTCTTGGGCGATATACCGGCTCCGGAAACGGGAAGGTTGCGAATGACAATGGGGATCGCCATGCAGAAAGCCCGCCGCGCTCAAGCCGTCGCCGTAGCTCAGGCCCAAGAGGCCGCCAAGGCGATGCGCCTTCGTCTTCTCGTTATATGCATCAGCGGCATTGCAGCGATCCTGGCTCTCCCTGCCGTTCTCTAGATCTGCTGGCTTAGTAGTAACTCTGTTCCTGCCGCTTGAGGATCGGACGCTAGCCAACCGGTAGCTTCTGTGCTGCCTGCAAATAGGCCGGCAGCAATCTGCCGCCGGCCTACGCTCTCGAGGTCCGCCTTCTTTGTGGGTTACTGTGCCTGTGTCACGACGACCGGGATCAGCAGATCCCCCCAGTTTCCGCTGCCGCCATGGTGGCGGGCAGAGCGGACGAGTTCGACCGAGACTCCAGCCTCGACAGCCTTCATCACCGACTGGTTCAACCTGTGCAGGTCGTTGGCGAGCATACGGATGGCAGCCTGCTGGTCTGCCGACATAGCGGAGGACTGCTCCTCTGCACGTTCCTTGACTCGGGTCTGGACATTCATGGCATTTCTCCTCTTGTTTCGGGGGTTCTTGATGCCCTCCTCTTCTGAGGAGGGCATTGGTACTACTCGGCGGCTGGGCGGAACTGCTCCGTTTCCGTCGATTCCTTCATGGCAGTCGTGGACGAGGTGCCACCGGTAATCGCCATGGAGACCGCATCGAAATAGCCAGTGCCGACTTCGCGCTGGTGCTTGGTCGCGGTGTAGCCGTTGACCTCCGCTGCGAATTCCGCCTCCTGCAACTCCGAATAGGCCGCCATTTGGCGATCTTTGTAGCCGCGGGCCAGTTCGAACATGCCGTAGTTCAGCTGGTGGAAGCCGGCGAGCGTGATGAACTGGAACTTGTAACCCATGGCACCCAGCTCTTTCTGGAACTTGGCGATCGTTGCGTCGTCAAGGTTCTTCTTCCAGTTGAACGAAGGCGAGCAGTTATACGCAAGCTTCTTGCCGGGATGGACCTTGTGTACGGCCTCTGCGAAACGGCGGGCTTGTTCGAGATCCGGCTTGCCTGTCTCCATCCAGATCATATCGCAGTAGGGCGCATAGGCGATTGCGCGCGCGATGCAGGGTTCGATGCCATTCTTGACCTGGTAGAAGCCTTCTGCCGTGCGGCCGGCATCATAATCTACGAATGGCTGGTCACGTTCGTCGATATCGGAAGTGAGCAACTTTGCGGCTTCCGCATCGGTACGAGCAACGATCAGTGTCGGAACACCCATGACGTCCGCGGCCAGACGCGCTGCGGTGAGATTGCGGATATGCGCGGCGGTCGGGATTAGAACCTTGCCGCCAAGATGGCCGCACTTCTTCTCAGAGGCCAGTTGGTCCTCGAAGTGGACCCCCGCCGCACCTGCCTCGATAAAGGCCTTCATGATCTCGAAGGCGTTCAGCGGTCCGCCGAAACCGGCTTCGGCGTCGGCGACGATTGGTGCAAACCAGGTATCGACCGATAGGCCCTTGCCTTCAGCGGTTTCGATCTGATCGGCGCGCTGCAGCGTGCGGTTGATGCGCTTGGCAAGTTCCGGCGCGGCGTTTGCCGGATAAAGCGATTGATCAGGGTACATAGCCGATGCCGTGTTGGCATCTGCAGCAACCTGCCAGCCAGAAAGATAGATAGCCTTCAGGCCAGCACGTACCATCTGCATCGCCTGGTTGCCGGAGAGAGCGCCGAGCGCGTTGACGAAGGGCTCCTGGTCGATGAGCTTCCAGAGCCGGTTCGCTCCCATCTCCGCCAGCGAATACTTGATCTCGACTGAGCCACGCAGGCGCTTGACGTCATCAGCCGTATAAGGCCGTTCGATGCCGTCGTAGCGTCCTTTCGGTGCATTCGGAACCAAGTTGTAAAAGTCAGTCATACCTCGTCTCCCGTACTGGATGAACTCGAGAACAGGCGCGTCAGATATCGCCAGTTCGTGTCAATAGATTTACAGCCGGTAACGAACGAGAGCCAGAAGATATGCAATTCAAGGGCGTGCAAACGGGTTACGTTGTTTGATATTTGACTTACGATCCTGTGAAGATGTAAATGTTGTAAATGCCGTAGGTGAAGCGGTTTGTAAAAGACGGTGACAAATGGCGGAGCGGAAGATTTTTGCAGGGCCTCGCGTCCGGCGCGTCCGGATGAGCATGGGCCTCACGCAGTCCGGCATGGCGGAGGCGCTAGGTATATCGCCCTCCTATCTCAACCTCATCGAGCGCAACCAGCGTCCGTTGACGGTGCAACTGCTGCTCAAGCTGTCATCCGTCTACAAGGTCGACCTCGACATGCTGCAGGGAGAAGGGGGCGGCATCACGGGTCAGCTTCGGGAGGTCTTCGCGGATCCATTGCTTTCGGGAGAGATCCCGGGGGATCAGGAGATCGTCGAAGTGTCGGAAGCCGCGCCAAACGCGGCGCTGGGAGTGGTCAAGCTCTACCGTGCCTATCGGGAGCAGGCGTCGCGCCTCAGCGACCTAGCTGAGATGCTTGCGCAGGAAGGACACCAGACGTCGGTGGCGGGCGCCCGCCTGCCGATGGATGAAGTTCGCGAGCGTCTGGAGCGCCGCCCCAATTTCTTCGCAGGCATAGAGGATTCAGCGGAAGGATTTGCGGAGCGGCTTGGAGCGGGGGAGGATCTTTCGGGAAGTCTCAAGGCCTGGTTGAAAGTCGAGCATGGCATCATCGTCAGGACGCTTCCAGTACATGCGATGCCGAACCTGCGCCGCCGCTATGACCGCCACTCGATGCGGCTCTTCCTGTCAGAGAGGATGTCGCCCTTCGACCGGACGCGCGAGCTCGCGATGGAAGTGGCGCTGCTGGCAATGGGAAAAGAGATCGATGCGGAGCTTGATGCGCTGTCACTGACGACAAGTGAGGCGCGCCGGATCGCCCGTTTCGAACTTGCCCGCTATGCCGCCCATGCTCTGATGATGCCGTATGGTGCGTTTCTGACAGCAGCGCAACGGGTACGCTATGATGTCGATGTCCTGCGATCCCGCTTCGACGTCTCCTTCGAGCAGGCTGCCAACAGATTGACGAGCCTTGCCCGGCCGGAGGCACTGGGAATCTCCTGGTTCATGCTTGAGCTTGACCATGCGGGAAACGCAATCCGCCGCGCGGGCGCACAGGGCTATCCGCGCACGACCTTTGGTGGACTGTGCCCCAAGCTCGGTATTCACTCCGCTTTCGATCAGCCGGGTCAGGTCCTGGCGGAGGCGGTGGAGATGCCCGATGGTCACGCCTTCCTCACCATTGCGCGGACCGTGGAGGGCCCGCAGGCAGCCTTCGGAGAAAGGTTGAGACGCACCGCTATCCTTCTTGCTTGCGAATGGGATGCGGGTGCGGAAACCGCCTACGGTCCCGCAGCCGGGGGATCGTCGGCAAGAGTATTGGCAGGACCGGTGTGCCGCTTGTGTGAGCGGCGAGGCTGCCTATCACGGGCTGAACCGCCCCTCACGCGTCCGCTGGGCCTGGACGAGATGGTGACGGGTCTGAGCGTTTTCGATTTCCAGTAAGTGCTTTAATGCGCCGCACATTTCGCTTGTGGTGCCCGTTTTAAGTTTTTAGTCTCCCTCGCAGGGGTGGCGGTCGCTACCTTCCCCAGCTTGCACGAACTGGAACAGGAGAGATCATGACGAACCATTTGCTCCGCCTATCTGCACTCGCTGTCGGTGTGGTGATCGCCGCAACTGCTGCCACCGCGCAGGAGCGCGTGGTGCATGTTTACAACTGGTCGGACTACATCGATGAGTCGATCCTGGCCGAGTTCACCAGCGAGACCGGCATCAAGGTGGTGTACGACGTGTTTGACTCCAACGAGATCGTCGAGACCAAATTGCTGGCTGGCGGTTCTGGCTATGACGTTGTTGTTCCCACCGCTCCCTTCCTCGCGCGTCAGATCCAGGCGGGCGTGTTCCAGAAGCTGGACAAGTCGAAACTGCCCAATCTGTCCAACATGTGGCCGGAGATCAGCGAACGGCTCGCCAAGTACGATCCCGGCAACGAGTACGCCGTGAACTACATGTGGGGCACCACAGGCATCGGCTACAATGTCGATAAGGTAAAGGCGGCTCTGGGTGATGTTCCGGTGGATAGCTGGGATGTCATGTTCAAGCCCGAGAACGCGGAAAAGCTCGCCTCGTGCGGTATCAACATTCTCGATGCCTCTGATGAGACCTTCGCGATCGGGATGAACTATGTTGGAAAAGATCCTGACAGCAAGGAAACTGCCGATCTCGAGGCAGGGGCCGCCGTGTACCAAAATGTCCGGCCGCACGTGAAGACCTTCAACTCCTCGGCCTACATCGACGAACTCGCCAATGGCGACACCTGCATTTCCATGGGTTGGTCCGGGGACGTCCTGCAGGCCAAGGCGCGCGCCGAGGAGTCCGGCAATGGTGTCAACGTCGCATACGTGATCCCGAAGGAAGGGACCTATATGTGGTTTGACAATCTCGCGATTCCAGCAGACGCCAAGAACGTTGCCGAGGCCCATGAGTTCATCAACTACCTGATGAAGCCCGAGGTCATTGCGAAGGCCTCCAACTACGTCCAGTATGCCAACGGCAATCTTGTTTCTCAGGAACTCCTGGACAAGGAGGTTCTGGAGAACCCGGCGGTATACCCACCGCAGGAAACGGTTTCCAAGCTCTTCACCATTTCCCCCTATGGTCCGCGTGAACAGCGCGTCTTGAATCGCCTATGGACGCAAATCAAGACCGGGAGCTGAATGTTCAGGGGTAGGCTTCGGGCCTGCCCCTTTTTCTTTATCGCAGGTGTCAACGAATTCATTGGGGAGCGGCATGGCGAAATCTCTGGGACCTGTGAAACGCAAGTTCGCGCCTTGGACCGACCCAGACGCTGTTCCGTTTATCCGCTTCGAGAACATCACCAAGAAGTACGGTGACTTCACCGCCGTAAAGAACCTTAACCTCGACATCTATGAGCGGGAGTTCTTCTCACTGCTTGGTCCTTCCGGCTGCGGCAAGACCACGCTTATGCGGATGCTGGCGGGTTTCGAAGAGCCCACAGAAGGCCGGATCTTTTTGCAGGGCCACGATATCTCAGGCGTGCCCCCCTACCGCCGCCCGACCAACATGATGTTCCAGAGCTACGCGCTCTTCCCGCACATGACGGTGGAGAAGAACATTGCCTTCGGTCTTGAGCAGGACAAGCTTGCCAAGGGTGAGATCGACGCCCGCGTCCAAGAGATGCTGAAGCTCGTCAAGCTGGAGGAGTTTGCAAAGCGCAAGCCAGGCCAGCTATCGGGTGGACAGCGCCAGCGCGTGGCTCTTGCACGATCCCTTGCGAAACGGCCGAAGGTTCTTCTCCTCGATGAGCCGCTCGGCGCCCTTGATCGCAAGCTGCGGGAGGAAACCCAGTTCGAGTTGATGGACATCCAGCACACGCTGGGGCTGACCTTTCTGATCGTCACGCATGATCAGGAAGAGGCCATGACCGTGTCGGACCGCATCGCCGTGATGGACAAGGGGATGATCGTTCAGGTCGACACGCCGGCGGCGATCTATGAAGCGCCCAACAGTCGCTATGTGGCCGATTTCATTGGTGACATCAACATCATGGAAGGCACCGTCGTTTCATCATCGGTTGGGCAGAAGTCCCCTCCGGTGGTGACCCTTGACTGTGACGGCGTGCAGGTGGCGGTTGAGCAGGAATGCTCTGCTTCTGCGGGCGAACGAGTGACATTCGCGATCAGGCCGGAGAAAGTGCGCATCAATCCAGATCAGCCAGACGATGTTTCGGTCAATGCTGTCCATGGTGAGGTCTGGGACATCGGCTATCTGGGCGATTTCTCGGTATTCCTCGTCAGCCTCGCCGATGGACGGATCGTGCGCGCAGCGCAGGCCAACATCTTCCGTCTTGTCGATCGTCCCATAACCTTCGGCGACATGGTCTGGCTCACCTGGCCGCGGGATGCCGGATTGGTTTTGACCCGATAAGGAGAGCGGCGATGGCAGAAATCTCCACCAGCCCCCATGCCGGCCCCGCGCGCTGGCTGGTCGTCGCGGTACCCTATCTCTGGCTCCTGCTTTTTTTCGCCGCGCCCTTCCTGATTATCCTGAAAATCTCCCTGTCGGACACGGCAATCGCCATGCCGCCCTACACGCCGGTCTTCAACGGCTTCGGGGCTCTCGGACGCTTCTTTTCCCAGCTGGATTTCGAGAATTACACCTTCTTGAGCGAAGATCCGCTCTACCTGAGTTCCTACGTATCTTCCCTGCGGATCGCCTTTATCTCGACACTCCTGCTGTTACTGATCGGCTATCCCATGGCACTAGCCATGGCGCGCGCACCGTCAAGCTGGCGTCCGACGCTAGTGATGATGGTGATCCTGCCGTTCTGGACGTCGTTTCTCATCCGTGTCTATGCCTGGATTGGTATCTTGAAACCCGAGGGATTGCTGACGGTACTTCTGCAGACGATCGGTCTGCTGGGCCCCGGCGAGCAGGTTCAGATCTATCGCACTGAGATCGCCGTCTTCATTGGTATCGTGTATTCTTACCTTCCGTTCATGGTGCTGCCGCTCTACGCCGCACTCGAAAAGATGGATGCGACGCTGCTGGAGGCCGCAAACGATCTCGGCTGCCCGCCGCTGAAGGCGTTCTGGAAAATCACGTTCCCGCTCTCTTTACCGGGCGTGATCGCCGGGTCGATGATCTGCTTCATCCCGATTACGGGAGAGTTTGTCATCCCCGATCTCTTGGGCGGACCCAATACGCTGATGATCGGCAAGACCTTGTGGACTGAGTTCTTTGGCAACAGGGACTGGCCGCTTGCCTCGGCCGTGGCCGTGCTGCTTCTTCTTGTGCTCATTGTTCCAATCATGATCTTCCAGAACCAGCAGCAGAAGGTGAGGTAGGTCATGAGGTCCGCGCGCTTCGATCCTGTCGTCCTGACGCTGTGCTTTGCCTTTCTCTACATCCCGATCATCATCCTTGTGATCTACTCCTTCAACGCTTCGCGGCTCGTCACGGTGTGGGGTGGCTTTTCCCTGCAATGGTACGCCGCGATGTGGTCGAACGAAGGATTGATGGACGCGGCCTGGGTGACGGCGCGTGTAGCGGTGCTCAGCGCCAGTATAGGAACGGTTTTGGGCACACTGGCTGCGCTTGCTCTTGTGCGCTACGCACGTTTTCCCGGCAAGACGATCTTTTCCGGGATGATCTATGCCCCGCTTGTGATGCCGGAAGTGATCACAGGCCTTTCGCTACTGCTCCTGTTCGTCGCGGTGAATATTGATCGGGGCTTCTGGACGGTGACCATCGCCCACACAACCTTCACCATGTGTTATGTTGCGATCGTTGTGCAGTCCCGGCTTTTGACTTTCGACCGGAGCCTTGAGGAAGTGGCGCAGGATCTAGG
>JAEWOP010000164.1 GCA_023399635.1 Pseudomonadota bacterium | reverse complement strand
CCTTCCCCCTTCTTCTGCGTGTCGGTCACCTCAAGGCGGGCATTGTCGGTGCTGATCACACCGGTGTCGCCCATCTGACCACCTGACTCGCCGTAGAATGGTGTCTGGTTGACGACCACCTGGACGTCATTACCCGCTGTGACCGAACCCACGCTCGCCCCCTCGCGAACCAGCGCCTGAACAACGCCCTCGGCGGTTTCCGTGTCATACCCCAGGAATTCAGTGGCCCCGTGCTTTTCCTTCAGCTCGAACCAGATCGTCTCTGTCGCCTTGTCACCCGATCCTGCCCAGTTGGCACGGGCTTCCGCCTTCTGGCGCTGCATCGCGTCATTGAAGCCCATCAGATCAACGCCGATGCCGCGGGCGCGAAGCGCATCCTGCGTCAGGTCCAGCGGAAAGCCATAGGTGTCGTACAGCTTGAAGGCGGTTTCGCCATCCAGGCTATCGCCGTTCGAAAGATCGGCCGTCGCGTCGGACAGGAGCGTCAGTCCGCGATCGAGCGTCTTGCGGAAACGTGTTTCCTCCAGCTTCAGCGTTTCCGACGTCAGCGCCTCTGCGCGCACGAGTTCGGGATAGGCGCGCCCCATCTGCTGCACCAGCGTCGGAAGCAGCTGGTACATCAGTGGTTCGCGGGCACCCAGGAGCTGCATGTGACGCATGGCGCGCCGCATGATCCGGCGAAGCACGTATCCGCGGCCTTCGTTTGACGGCAGCACGCCATCGGCAATCAGGAACGCCGAGGACCGCAGGTGATCGGCGATCACCCGGAAGCTCGCGGCCTGATCACCCTCGGCCTTGGCGCCAACAACCTCTTCGGTCGCCGAAATCAGAGTACGGAACAGATCGGTCTCGAACACGCTGCCGACACCCTGGAGAATGCAGGCCATTCGCTCTAGGCCCATCCCCGTATCGATCGACGGGCGCGGGAGTGGCGTACGCTCACCCGGGGCAGTCTGGTCGAACTGCATGAAGACGAGGTTCCAGAATTCCAGAAAGCGATCACCGTCCTCTTCGGGCGACCCGGGCGGTCCTCCCCAGACATTCTCGCCCTGGTCGATGAAGATTTCCGAGCAGGGGCCACAGGGGCCGGTATCGCCCATCTGCCAGAAATTATCCGAGGTCGGTATGCGAATGATCTTGTCGTCAGAGAAGCCGGCAATCTTCTTCCAAAGCGTCGCCGCCTCTTCGTCTTCCGAATAGACTGTCACGAGCAGGCGGTGCTTGGGCAGGTCGAAACCTTCCGTCACGAGCTTCCAGGCAAGCTCGATCGCCTGCTCCTTGAAGTAGTCGCCGAAGGAGAAATTGCCGAGCATTTCAAAGAAGGTCAGATGCCGGGCCGTGTAGCCGACATTGTCAAGGTCGTTGTGCTTGCCGCCGGCACGCACGCATTTTTGCGAGGTCGTGGCAGTGGAGTAAGGACGGCTTTCGAGGCCCGTGAAGACGTTCTTGAACTGCACCATGCCCGCGTTCGTAAACATCAAGGTCGGGTCGTTGCGCGGTACCAGCGGGCTGGAAGACACCACCTCATGGCCGTTTTTCCGGAAATAGTCGAGGAAGGTCGACCGGATGTCATTCACACCGCTCATGCTACGCCCTTTGTTCCGCCAAATGCGGATCTACCACTGAAAACCACTGGCTTTTATCGCCGACACCAGAGGCTGTCCAGCTAAACGCAGAACCGGCCGGTCATCTTTAACGATGCCGGCCGGCTGGAAGTATTCGAAGGTGGAGATCCGGGACTTACATCTCCGGCGCGTCATCTCCATCGCCGGAGTCAGGTCCACCATTTTCCAGGAACCGCTCAGCAATCAAACCGGCATTCTGACGAAGCGACAGCTCGATTTCCCGAGCCAGTTCCGGATTGTCACGCAGGAACGTCTTGGCGTTTTCTCTCCCCTGCCCGAGGCGCTGGCTGTTATAGGAGAACCAGGCCCCTGACTTCTCGACGATTCCGGCCTTGACCCCGAGGTCGACCAGTTCGCCCGTTTTCGACACGCCTTCGCCGTACATGATGTCGAACTCGACTTGCTTGAACGGGGGCGCCATCTTGTTCTTGACGACCTTCACGCGGGTCTGGTTGCCGATCACCTCTTCGCGCTCCTTCACCGCACCGATGCGACGGATATCGAGACGAACGGACGCGTAGAACTTCAAGGCATTCCCGCCTGTTGTGGTTTCCGGTGAACCGAACATGACGCCGATCTTCATGCGGATCTGGTTGATGAAGATGACCATTGTTTTCGATTTGGAGATCGATGCCGTCAGCTTACGCAGCGCCTGGCTCATCAGTCGCGCCTGCAGGCCCGGCAGGCTGTCACCCATCTCGCCCTCGATCTCGGCTCGCGGCGTCAGCGCAGCGACCGAATCGACGACCAGAACGTCAATGGCGCCAGAACGTACCAGCGTGTCGGTGATTTCCAGCGCCTGCTCGCCCGTGTCTGGCTGAGAGATGAGGAGGTTCTGCAGGTCGACACCAAGCTTGCGGGCATAAACCGGATCAAGGGCATGTTCGGCATCGACGAACGCGCAGATGCCACCCTTCTTCTGAGATTCCGCGATCGTTTGCAGCGCAAGCGTCGTCTTGCCTGAGCTTTCGGGCCCGTAGATCTCGATAATTCGGCCCTTCGGCAGCCCGCCGATCCCCAGGGCAATATCAAGGCTGAGCGAGCCGGTCGATACCGTCTCCACTTCAACCACGCTATCGTTTGCGCCGAGCTTCATAATCGAGCCCTTGCCGAAGGATCGTTCGATCTGCGACAGTGCCGCGTCCAGCGCCTTGCTCTTGTCCACTGTTTTATCCTCTACGAGCCGCAACGAATTTTGTGCCATCTGATCCACCTTTAGGTTATTGACGCTTCGCAGGCAACGAAGCGGCCGATAAAGATTATGTACATGTTTTGTTCTCCTGAATCAAGATACGCGCCGGGTGTTGTTTTTGCGCTTGTTTATGAGGTGCGTTCTCTTTCCGTTTCCGCTGTTGAAACAGCTTTGCAGCATTTGCCGAAAAGGCTGTTCGCGCCGGTTGTCCCGCTAGGAATCACGCCACTTGAACCCGGCCAAGGTGATGCATGGTGAAGAAGCGAATCCTGGTGCTGGGCGGCGCCCACCTCGACCGACGGGGGCGGATCACGGGCGCCACCACGATCGCTGCAAGCAATCCCGGCTCGTGGGAGGAAGACATCGGGGGCGGCGCCTTCAATGTGGCACGAAACCTCGCTCTGCTCGGTCACGATGTGACGATGGTATCGCCCCGCGGCGGTGACGCGGCTGCCGACAGGGTTGCAGCAGCGGCAGAGGCCGTAGGGGTCGTTGATCGTCCGTTCGTATTTCTCGACAGAGCAACTCCCAGCTACACCGCGATCATCGAGCGCGACGGCAACCTGGTGATTGCTCTCGCCGACATGGAACTCTACCGCTTCTTTACGCCCCGCCGCCTTCGCGTTCGTGCGCTTCGGGAAAAAATAGAGACGGCGGATCTGATCGTGTGCGACGCAAATCTCCCGGCGGAGACGCTCGCGGAACTTTCGGTGATGGCTGAGCAGTCGGCGGTGCCGATTGCCGGCATTGCCATTTCACCGGCAAAAGTAGTGCGGTTCCTTGCAGCACTGCCCCGCCTCTCCTGGCTGTTCATGAATGCTGCCGAGGCGACCGCGCTTGCCGGTGCGCGCGCCGCCACTGCCGGTCACTGGCCAACCCTGCTCCGCCCCCTCCAGCTGCACGCAGCCGTCATCACCGAGGGCGGACGCGCCTTGACCGCCTATTCCGCCTTTGAAGACTACGTCGTCACCCCACCGCCCGTCACCGACATTTCTGATGTGACTGGCGCGGGCGATGCGCTCGCTGCGGGTACACTTGATGCGCTTCTCGAGGGCGCCTCCCTGGAACTGGCGGTCACCCGCGGCATTTGTGCCTCACGCATCACCCTCCGTTCGTCGCAGGCCGTGGCGCCGGATATCTCGCCCGAGGCTGTTGCTCACGAAGCAGCACTTGTCGGAGCCTCGGAAAAGGTGTTCTGAGAGGCGCAAACGGAGACGACCATGACAGATTGCCCTTCCCTTCCCATCGTCTATTCGAAAGAAGTGCAAGCCGCACGCGCCAGTGGAGCACCGCTTGTGGCGCTTGAATCGACGATCATCACGCATGGGATGCCCTATCCTGGCAACATCGAGATGGCCCGCAGCGTGGAAGCGATCATTCGCGACGGTGGCGCGGTCCCTGCCACCATCGCCGTTTTGGATGGAACGCTCCATGTCGGCCTGGAAGAACGCGAACTCGAGCAACTGGCGCAGGCAAGGAACGTGATGAAGCTGTCTCGCGCAGACTTCGCCTTTGCGCTGGCGACAGGGCGCACAGGCGCTACCACTGTGGCGGCTACGATGATCGCAGCCGCGCTTGCCGGTATCCGCGTCTTCGCCACCGGCGGCATCGGAGGTGTCCATCGAGGGGCAGAGGAGAGCTTCGACATCTCTGCAGACCTCGAAGAACTGGCCAAGACGGATGTGATCGTTGTTTGTGCCGGTGCGAAGGCGATCTTGGACATCCCGAAAACGCTGGAAGTTCTGGAGACGCGCGGGGTTCCGGTTGTGACCTATGGCACAGGTGACTTCCCCGCCTTCTGGTCGCGGGTATCCGGCTTCCCCAGCCCCCTGACCGTGGAGACGGCCGCCGAGATCGCGAAATTCGAAGAGGCACGGAAAGCCATCGGCATCCGCGGTGGCATCCTTGTCGCCAATCCGGTTCCACAACAGGACGAGATCCCTCGCGATGAGATGGAAGGGTTCATCCAGACCGCGCTCCGGGCGGCCACTGACCAGCAGATCGCGGCGAAGGCAGTCACTCCGTTTCTGCTTGACCACATCTTCCACCAGACCGGCGGACGCAGCCTGAAGACCAACATCTCCCTGGTGGAAAACAACGCGCGTCTCGCAGCGGAAATTGCCGTGGCATTGGCCGGCTGAAGAAACATTGTGCGGTGACCAAGCCGCTCTCATGAAGTCGGAGTATCCCCCTTGTCAGGCATTCAAGGTACCATTCGGGTGCCGGAGCACCGGTCGGCTGTCGTGGCCCTGATCGCCGGCGGCATCGCTATCGGTGCCTCCCCCATTTTTGTGCGGCTTTCGGAGGTCGGGCCGATTTCGACGGGTTTCTGGCGGCTTGCGCTTGCCCTCATCCCGTTGTTTCTGTGGAGTCTTCTCCGCCCCGCGCCGGACGCCAGGAGGCCCCTCGGCCTGCAGGATGCGTTCCTTCTCGTCGTGCCTGGCGTTGCATTGGCGATCGATCTCGTGGCCTGGCACCTGTCCCTGCACATGACCTCCGTCGCCAACTCAACATTGCTTGCCAACCTGGCACCGGTTTTCGTCACACTGATCGGTTTTCTTCTGTTTCGCACCGTCGTCACGCGCATCTTTCTGCTCGGCCTGGGACTGGCGATCCTTGGCGTGGTCACCCTGAAGGGTGGACCAGCGGCATTGGCGGACGGCCATCTTGCCGGCGACGCCGTGGCGACGCTGGCTGCCGTCTTCTATGCCTGCTACATCCTGGCGATCGGACGCTTGCGCAGCCGCTTCGACACCGTGCGCATCATGATCTGGAGCACGGCCACCGCTGCGCTCGCCATCCTACCCTTTGCGCTGTATTTGGAAGGCAGTATCCTGCCAATGAGCCTGTATGGATGGGCAATCCTGTTCGGCCTCGCCTTCATCAGCCATGCTGGCGGCCAAGTTGCCATCACCTACGCCTTGGCCTTCCTGCCCGCGGCCTTCTCGTCGCTGACGCTCCTGCTCCAGCCCGTTGTCGCAGCCTTCCTGGCGTGGCTCGTACTGTCGGAAGCCGTCGGCCCGCTGCAGGCGCTTGGCGGGGCTATCGTGCTTGCCGGCATCCTCGTCGCGCGTCGCGGCTAACGGGCGACGTGCTCGTGGGCAGAGCTAATCAGTTGTCCAGCATCTCGCGCACGGCAACAGCAAGCTGTTTCAACGAGAAAGGCTTCGGCAGGAAGCCGAACTTGGCGTCCGCCGGCAGGTTGCGGGCAAAGGCATCTTCCGCATAACCGGAAACGAAGATGAACTTCAGGTCAGGATAAGACTTGCGCAATTCGCCAAGCAAGGTCGGGCCATCCATTTCCGGCATCACGACGTCGGAAACAACGATGTCCACCTTCCCCTCGAGCTCTTCCATGATCTCGAGCGCTTCGACCCCAGATCCGGCCTCGTGGACCGTGTAACCCCGGGTCTCCAGCATTCGCTTGCCGCCACGGCGCACGGCCTCTTCATCTTCGACAAGCAACACCACCGCCGAGTTGCCGGTGAGGTCCACAGGCTCCGTAGACTGTCCGGCCGGCGCAACTTCGGTCGCAGGAGCAGCATTCGGGCTCGGCTGCATTTCCTGGAGAACCGGGGCTTCGGGAATGTGCCGCGGGAGGAAGAGGCGGAACGTGGTTCCGCGCCCTACTTCCGATTGGGGATAGATGTAGCCGCCCGACTGCTTGATGATCCCGTACACCATCGACAGGCCAAGGCCCGTTCCCTTGCCAACTTCCTTGGTAGTGAAGAAGGGCTCGAAGATCTTGTCCATGATCTCAGGCGGAATTCCGGTGCCGCTGTCAGACACCTCCACCATGACAAAATCCTCGCTCGGCAGGTCGGCCTGCGCAAAGCTCGATGTCTCGTCGGCAGAAACATTGCGCGTCTTGATGACGAGCGTGCCGCCGCCCGGCATCGCATCGCGGGCGTTGACACAAAGGTTGATCAGTACCTGCTCGAACTGCGAAAGGTCGGTCCTTACCGTCCAAAGGTCCCGGCCATAGTCCACCTCCAGCTTCACATTGGTGCCGGAAATAAGCCGGTCAACCAGCATGCGCAGATCTCCGACGACGTCGGTCAGATTGAGAACCGCCGGTCGCATCGTCTGCTTGCGGGAAAACGCCAGCAGTTGGCGCACAAGCACGGCCGCACGATTGGCGTTGCGCTTGATCTCCATCAGGTCGGCAAAGCTGGCGTCGGAAGGACGCGCCTGCAGGAGGAGATGATCGGACGAAAGCAGGATCGCCGTCAGCACGTTGTTGAAGTCGTGCGCGATGCCGCCTGCAAGCGTCCCCACCGCATTCATCTTCTGCGTCTGTGCCATCTGTGTTTCGAGCGCCTTCTGCTCGGTCGTCTCGACGGCGTAGACGATTGCAACTTCCTCCGGCGCCTCGTCGCTCTCGTCGATCACGGCGTTGACGTAGAAGCGGACATAGCGACCTTCGTCACCGGGATGCCGGCAGTCGATGGGAGCGATGTCGCCTTGCCTGTCCTTTGCGGCGGACAATGCCTGCATCAACTGCGGGCGTGCCGTTTCGTGCACGATCGCCTCGAGATGCGCTCCGGCGTCAACTTGATCGCGCGAAACGACTTCTGCGAAGAGCCGCAGGAACGGTGCGTTGATCCGCAGGATCTTGCCGTCGCCGTCCACGGACGCAATCGCCATCGGCGTATTGTTGAAGAAGCGGGTGAAACGCATTGCGGAGGCAGATTGATCGCCCTCCGCCCCCTTGGGCCGGTTCAGAACGATGGTCCGGCTCTCGCCCGGCGCTCCGTCGCGCATAGAGGTTACCGAATGGACAAGGCGAGCAGGAAGGCTCTGGCCGTTGCTGCGGCGCAGGTCGAGATCGAGTGTTTCCGTCCGCTGCAGTCCCGGCGCTGCCTGTACGGACTGGATCAGCGCCATTCCTTCGCCCGCGACAAGATCGCTGATCGTCATGGAGCGCGGCACGAACTTCGTGAGGTCAAGCCCCAGCCACTCCGCCAGAGTCGCATTGATGTAGAAGATCTCGCCCTTGCGTCCCGCGGAGAAGAATCCCGCCGGTGCATGATCGAGGTAGTCGATCGCGTTCTGCAACTCCCGGAAGAAGCGTTCCTGATCGTCGCGCTCGGACGTGATGTCCGTGAGCTGCCAGATGTCCAACTGGTCGCTCTTGCGATCCCCGGGACGCAGGTGACGCGCCTTGAGGCGGTACCAATGTGCGCCCGAACCGCTCGCGCTGCTGCGCCCGAGAGGCTGCGGCAGCCGGAATTCTTCATGCCCCTCGCGCCCTTCGCGAAGGCCGTTTGTCAGCCGATAGAGCGCTTCGTTGGATTCGCGGTTGCGCGACAGAAGAGGTTCAAGCGGCTGCACGTTGCTTCCCTTGCTCGCCCCGATGAGGCGACCATAGGCAGCATTGGCATAAACGATCCGCCCGCGGCTGTCGGTGACCACTATCCCGTCGGGATGGCTTGCGAGGAAGCTGCGGGCCAGTTCGTCGGAGCGGGATTGCGGCATCACCTCGATGAAACCTATGGCCGACGACACAAGGAAAAAGATGCCCACCATGGCCAGCACGCCGAGCAAACCGAGGACGACCTCGTTGTTCAGAGCCTGCTGGAAAAAGACGAAGGCCACGGCCACGCCGATCAGGACCAGGGCCAGAAGAAGAATTCGCACGACGGTTCCGCCCCGCGCTCCGCGGTCGACCAGTGGCGCATCGGGAGTGCTGCCCTGCTGCAACCTCGTCATCAAGCCCTCACTATTCGGCCGCACAAGAAAGCGAGCGACCCTTAAACCATCGGCAAATACCGCGATTCTCTCTTAGCAAGTTGCGGATGAAGCAAAAAGCGGCGAAGGACAGAAAAGCCGGGATAGTCCCGTCGATCGTGGCCTCTGTTGTTCCTGCATCTTGCCTCCGGAAAAAAAAGAAGCACTTTCATCGCCAATGATCAGCAGGAGTAGTGAGAGATGGTCGCAGAACTGATGGGCGCCTATGGCGGGCGGCTGTTGATCGCGATACTGGGCGTCGGCATCGGCTTCCTTTGCCTTGTCGCCGTTCTTTGGCTGTTGCGCGGACGTCGCGGCCCTTCGCCCTTCATTCGGGGCGGTCGCAATCGACAGCCGCGCCTTCAGGTGCTTGATGCCGCGGCTGTGGACACGCGCCGTCGTCTCGTCCTTGTGCGTCGCGATGATGTCGAACACTTGATCATGATTGGCGGCCCGACAGATATTGTCATCGAAAGCGGTATCTCCGGCGCACAAACGGCACAGTCTGAAGCCGCACCTGAAGCGGCGGTTCCATCGCGACCGCAGCCACAGAGCCAGACTGAAGGTCCGCCGCGGCCTGTAGCATCTGTTCCATCACCTGAGGTTCGGCGCCCCTCCAGGCAACAGCCGGTCGAGCCGGCGCAACCAGACCCTGTGATCCCACAGCAGCAAGTCCTCGTCGCTAAAGAGCAGAAGGTGGAGGCTCCGCCGGTAGCACCTGCCGTTCCCGCGCCCAGCCCCTCTCTTGTTGCAGGTCCGCCCCCCTTGCAGCAGTCGAAGCCTTCTGTTCTGCGCGAACCCGTGGTGGAAGAAGCCGCCGATATCCTCGATGCCGCAAGAAGCCGTGTCTTTCAGGGCCCGACCGAACCCGTACGCCCTGCCCGGGTCCCGGACACTATCGAGGAGGGGAAGAAGCCGCTCGGCAGTGACTTTGAGCGTATCCTGGAAGAAGAGATGGCCAACAATCTTGCTGCTAGAGATTCCAGCATACCAAGCGTTGATCGGGAGCCGGAGCGGCAGTCGGCTGGCGCAACGAGCCCGGGACGCGCACGCGTTACAGGCGCAACACCAGAACCCTCTTTACAGGATGAAATGGCCCGGATCTTCGGTGAGATGTCCGTGACGCGGGACCGCTGACCGCATCTTATTGGAAACGAGGAAGGCGCAAATCCATGCGCCTCTTGCGACCGCTCGATGCGATCCTATTCGTCGCGGTAGACCTTTTCCCGCCGCTCGTGGCGTTCCTGCGCTTCAATGGACAAGGTGGCAATGGGACGTGCGTCGAGGCGCTTCAGGCTTATCGGCTCGCCCGTTTCTTCGCAGTAACCGTAAGTGCCCTCGTCGATCCGCTGTAGCGCAGCGTCGATCTTGGAAATCAGCTTCCGCTGCCGATCCCTGGCGCGCAGTTCGATGGCGCGGTCGGTTTCCGAAGACGCCCTGTCGGCCAGGTCCGGATGGTTGGCGCTTTCCTCCGCAAGGTGGCCAAGCGTCTCACGAGCCTCCCTGAGGATGTCGTTCTTCCAGGCCACCAGCTTAGCCCGAAAATACGCCTTTTGGCTTGCATTCATGAACTCGTCGTCTTCCGACAGCACATAATTGCTAAGATCGATCTTCTCACTCAACGCGATTCTCCCGAAGAACATCTCAAGGCGCGCTCTATATCTCAATCAGCCGTACCCGTTCAAGCCTGCGGATGCCCTGTAATACCATTTTTAAAACTGTCACAATATTAAGCTAAACGGCTAATATTTCGGCGTTATTCTAGCTTGAGGTCGAAGGGAGCCCTTCCGGAAGCCAGGTTCCAACGCTGGCGAGTTGGGACCTTGGTTGCGGTTGACTGACCTGCCGGCGACAGATAGCCATCCGCTCAGATGCACCCCTTCGGCAGCAGAATGATGAACCCGACCGTGCCCTTCCGTCTCTATCTGCTTCGCCATGCGAAGTCGGCCTGGGCGCAGCCTGGCGAGCGTGATTTCGATCGACCTCTCGATGAAGAGGGCTTCGCAGAAGCAGAGATCGTCGCAGAAAAAGCGGCTGACCACGGTTTCCGCCCTGACCGGCTCCTCAGTTCGACGGCAGTGCGCTGCCGTCAGACTGCGGACGCAATCCGGCGGGCCTTTGATGACGAGCTCGAATTCGTGTTCATCGACGAACTCTACAACGCGCCCAGCGATACTTATCTCGAGCTGGTCGATGCCAATGCAGATATTCGCTCCCTTATGATCGTCGGGCACAATCCGACGATCGAGGAGGTGCTGGACCGGCTGATTGGCCCAGACCAGAGTATGAGCGCTGTCCCGATGGGGTATCCGACGGCTGGGCTCGCTGTCTTGGAGCGGGTGTCTGATGCGCAGGCACAAAGCTGGCAGCTGGTCGAATTTCTCACCGCCTAGACTCTTCACCACCCTTCCGACACTTCTTTCCAGTGCCGCTGGCGGTTCCTATATTCGCTTGAAATGAAGGATCCCGCCTTGCCGCCCTCTCTGACCAGCTTCACCGATGACGCAAGAATCGCGCTCGACAACCTGACCGACCGTGCATCGGGGCTTGTTTATCCCACCCTTCGCCTCGGCGTCACCGGCTTGTCTCGCGCCGGTAAAACGGTCTTCATTTCGTCCCTGGTGCACAACCTGCTGAACGGAGGCCGACTGCCGCTCTTTGAAGCAGTTCGCTCGGGGCGGGTCTCGTCGATCAGGCTCGAACCGCAGCCGGACGACGCCGTTCCACGGTTTCAGTATGAGGACCATATCCAGGCACTCGTTCGCGACCGCGTCTGGCCTGACTCCACCCGCGCGATTTCAGAGCTCAGGATCACCCTGGAGTACCAGAGTGCCAGCGGCTGGAGCCGCATGTTCTCTCCCGGGCGTCTCTCAATCGACATCGTCGACTATCCGGGCGAATGGTTGCTCGACCTGCCGTTGCTTGGTCAAGACTATCGCACCTTCAGCGACGCGACTGTTGCGCTCGCGCGCACCGGCGTTCGTGCGGAGCTGTCGCAGGAGTGGTTGGCTCTATGTGCCAGTACCGACCCCGATGCACCCGCCGACGAGACGACGGCGCGTCGGCTTTCGGACGTCTTCGCGACCTATTTGAAGGCCTGCAAATCTGACGAGCGGTCCTTGTCGACACTCCCGCCGGGACGTTTTCTGCTGCCCGGTGATCTTGACGGCTCGCCCGCGCTCACCTTTGCGCCGTTGCCAAACCTTCCGGAACACCGCGCACCGAAGGGCTCCCTGCGGGCAATGATGGAGCGGCGTTACGAAGCCTACAAGACGGTGGTGGTGAAGCCTTTCTTTCGTGAGCATTTCGCTCGCCTCGACCGGCAGATCGTTCTCATCGACGCACTTCAGGCGGTCAATCGTGGTACCGAGGCGGTTCAGGACCTTGAACGGGCGCTGGCGGATGTGCTGGCCTGCTTCCGTCCGGGCAGCAACAGCCTGCTATCTTCACTGCTCGGCCGCCGCATCGACAAGGTGCTGGTTGCCGCGACCAAGGCCGACCATCTGCATCATGAGAGCCATGATCGCTTGGAGAAGATGACGGCACGCCTGGTAGACCGGGCAGTTCAGCGGATCGGTATGGCAGGGGCCGGGATCGAGGTCATGGCCATAGCCTCCGTCCGCGCCACCCGCGAGGCAACCGTGAATGAAGGGGGGGAAGCACTTCCGGTAATCGTAGGCACGCCGATGCCTGGTGAACGGATCGGCGGCGAAATCTTTGACGGCACCCGCAACACGGCAGTTTTCCCAGGCGATCTGCCGAAAGATCCAGAACTCTTCTTCCGACAACTTGGCAGCGGTGTTGAGGATCTGCCGGAGATCAACTTCGTCCGGTTTCGTCCACCGGCGCTGGAGGAAACCGGGCGCGGCATCACGCTGTCGGTGCCGCATATCCGCCTGGACCGGGCTATGCAGTTCCTGTTTGGAGATCGCCTCGCATGAAACCGCCGAACGACCGCGCACCCCGTCGCCCCGGCGCCTATGATGTTGCGGACGAACACCACCAGGAGGCAGCACGCGCTGCCCCTCGCCCACCACGCAGCTTCGAGAATGGCGTCGTCATCACACCCGACGAGCAGGATCCGTTCCTTACGCCGCCGGAACTGTCGTCAGATGCACTGCCGGTGGCTGCACCGCGGCGACGCAAACGCTTCTCCTTTGCCGTTATGGCCCTCGCCGCCTTCGGCACCTTTCTGTCGCTCGCCTTCGGACTATGGGCGGACGGGGTGGTCCGCAACCTCTTCAGCCGCGCCGATTGGCTGGGCTATGCGGCGCTGTCGGCGCTTTCGGTCGGTTTGATCGCGATCCTTGTCGTCGTGGCACGTGAGGTGGCAGGAATCATGCGCCTGTCTGCGGTGCAGTCGCTCAAGGCGGAAGCTGAAGCCGCTGCAGCGTCACCTCTGCCTGCCGGGGCACGTGTTGTCGTGGCCAGCCTGTCCCGCATGCTCTTGCATCGTCCCGAGACCGCCAAGGGACGAGCCGTGATGGAGTCAACACGTGATGAGATTATCGATGCACAGCAACTGATCGATCTTGCCGAACGCGAACTGCTTACGCCGCTCGACCGGCAGGCCCGTGCCCTGATCCTGAACGCGTCGAAACGGGTGTCCGTTGTGACAGCCGTAAGCCCCCGCGCGATTGTTGATTTGGCTTATGTCGTCTTCGAAGTCTCTCGGATGGTCCGAGCGATGGCCGAGCTATATGGTGGCAGACCCGGTAGGCTGGGCCTTCTGCGATTGCTGCGTGATGTAATCGGTCACCTTGCGGTGACAGGCTCTATCGCCGTGGGAGACGGTTTGGCGCAGCAGGTGCTGGGACACGGGCTTGCAACTCGGCTTTCCAAGCGCCTCGGGGAAGGAGTGATCAACGGGTTGCTGACCGCGCGGATCGGGATCGCCGCAATGGACCTCTGCCGTCCGCTTCCATTCCGCGCTGTTAGGCGACCTGGCGTTGGCGATTTCATCTCCGACATCGCCGCCGTGGGACGCGATCGAGACGCGTAATTTTGCGCGCGCTAATACAAAGGAAGCCCTCCAGGATACCACTCGTTAACCATTCCTGCCGTAGTTTCAAAGCTCGAAACGGCTCATGGCTCGGCCAAGGAATTATCCATGTATCTGCGCATTTTCTCCCTGATCGGCGTCTTCGCCGCAGCATTCGGCGCCACGTCCGCAGTTGCTCCTGAGGCTTCCGCCGCCCCCCGAGACAAAGCCTTCTTTCAGTCGGTGGCCGGCAGTTGGAAGGGACCCGGTGAAATCGTGGCTGGCAAGTACAAGGGCACGAAGTTCAACTGCAACCTGACCGGCGAACCTACCCCGAACGGCGAGACAGGCATCAAGCTTGACGGAACCTGCCGGGTCGGCGTTTTCAAGCAGCCGATGTCTGCCCTCATCACGCAAAACGGTAAGGGCTACAAGGGCAAGTTCCTTGACGGCGCTGAAGGCAAGGGTCTCGACATCATCTCCGGCGCCGTGAATGGCGACAAGGTTGTCGTCGGCATCAACCGGGCTCAACTAAACGGCGCCATGGTTGCCAGCCTTCGCGGCCACAACGTGATGAACATCACGATCTCGGTGAAGGTAGAGGACCAGATGGTCCCCGTGATCGGCTTGACCCTTGATCGCGATCTCGACTCAATCGCCGTCGGCGCCATCGACTGATCCCGGGCTCAAGCTAAGGCTCCCGCCACCATTCCACATCATCTCGTGCAATTCGAATGCCTGACGCGTCTGCTTGCGCGAGCCATTCCGCGACAGTCTTCCCGCTGACTTCCAGCTCTGCTGCGATATCGTTTAGCGGCATCAGCACGAAAACTCGTTCGATCATGCGCGGATGCGGCAGCTGTAGCCGATCTGTCGTCTTCTCGACGGCACCATAGGTAAGAATATCGATGTCTATCGTGCGTGGACCCCAGCGCTCGGCTCTGACGCGCTTCATTTTTCGCTCGATTTCAAGACACAGATCCAACAGAGGCTCCGGCGCAAGTTCCGTCTGAACCAGCGCGCAACAATTGTAGAAATCGGCCTGGTCGGTCTTGCCCCAAGGAGGTGTCTGGTACAGCCGCGAAACCGCGATCACCTGGCACAACTCATGCCGATTCAGCTGCTGCAGGGCGTGGCCCATCGCTGCGGGCGGATCGCCGAGATTGCCGCCAAGTCCAAGTGCTGCGATCGACGTCATATCAGGACGGCCGGTGCCTGACCCGGACCTCTGCATAATCGAGGACCCCTGGGATCGGTGCACTCGGCTTGCGGATGGCGATCTCGGCCTGGCGAATTTGAGGGAATTGGGCGCAGAGCGCCTTGGCGACGTCCATCGCAAGGCTCTCGATCAGCTTTCGCTGCTGCCCTGTTACTACCTGTTCAATCAGCAGGAAGGCCTCGCCATAATGGACGGTGTCTTCCACCCGGTCGGAGTGAAGCGCCTCGCCACCATCCACCTCGAGTATGGCATCGACGAAGAAGCGCTGCCCCAGGACGTTCTCCTGCTCGAGGACGCCGTGCCGGGCAAAGAACGCGCAGTTCTTCAAGGTGATCGTGTAGAGCGTCATCTTGTTTCATCTTCCGTTTGCGCCCTTGCCGCAAGCACGGAGTCGGCCATGGCAAGCGCTTCGCGATTTGTCGACACGTTGTGAACCCGAAAGATTGCGGCGCCGGCAAGCCGCAGGATCACGGTGGTCGCCGCCGTACCAATATCTCGGTCTTGCGCGTGTTCCTGTTCCGTCACTGTCCCGATAAAGCGCTTGCGGGATGTACCGACCAGCCATGGCAGCCCCAGCGACTTCAGCTCAGCAAAGCGAGCCATCAGTTGCAGATCCTCCGCCCCATTCTTCGCGAAGCCGAAACCGGGGTCGAGCACGATGGAATCCTCGGCTACGCCTGCGGCATTGGCAATAGCGAGCGAGCGCTCGAAGAAAGCTCTTTGATCGGCGATCATGTCCGGCAGGATCGTATTTTCTCGGCCACGGCCGGTATGCATGATACACAATCCTGCCCCGGCCTCAGCCACGACCTTTGCAATCTCAGGCTCTCGCTGAAGTCCGTGAACGTCATTGACGATATGCGCACCTGCCGCCAGCGCCAGCCGCGCTGTTTCGGCGTGATAGGTGTCGATCGAGATCAGTGCCCCGGTTTCCCGGGCGAGTCTTTTGATCACTGGCAGGACGCGATCCTGTTCTTCCGCTGCACTCACCTCCACGGCACCCGGACGGGTCGACTCGCCGCCGATGTCCAGGATGGAGGCCCCCGCGCTTACGCAGGCCAAAGCATGGGACACTGCCAGGTCACTATCGACGAACCGGCCGCCGTCGGAAAAGGAGTCAGGCGTGACATTCACGATGGCCATGAGATGGCCGCGGTTGCCAATTGTAAGGGACCGCCCGTGCCCGACCTTCCAGGAGATGTTGCCGTCCGGCGCCACGTCGCCAGCGATTGTGCGGGATTCACGCAAAATTTTGTGCCTTGTTGTTGCACCGCCCACGCCTATGCCTCAAGCTTGGCGGTAGTTCAATCTCCGTAGGCTTCCGAATGTTCTTGAATTCCATATTCCGCCGTCTGTTCGGCGGAATGGCCATCTTGGGCCTAACAGCGACGGTAGCGTCGAGCGATCCCCTTATCACCAAGACCTATGGCTATTTCAACATCGGGGGCAGGACAGCTGAAGACCTGGACAAGCAACTGGAGCGGCTTGGTCCCCTCACCCAGTCCAGCGGTCATCGCCATCCTGGTGCAACCGAGATCGGGTTCGGGGGTGAAGTGACCTATGTCGAGCGAGGCAGCCGCTGCTCCGTGGGGTCAGCCAAGGTGACGCTGAAGACGCATCTCATCCTGCCGCGCTGGAACAATCGGAGGCGGGCGGAAAAGGACCTGCGCTTCATCTGGGACACGCTGTCGTCCGATATCAAGCGACATGAGGAGCGTCACGCCGAGATCGCGCGAAGCTATGCCCGGAGGCTCGAGCGGGAGCTTCTCGCGCTCAGGCCCGCCGCGAATTGTAGCCAACTCGAAAAACAGGTCGGCGCCACCACTGAACGTGTCCTTGCGGCTCATGACCGCGAACAGCTCCAGTTCGACAAGGTCGAGTCGAAGAATTTCGACGCTCGGATGATGCGTCTGCTGAAATATCGGATGGAGCAAAGGCAGGGCTGACGCCCCTGCTGCCTTGCGTGAGGCTTGCGGCCGATACCGTCAATCACCAGTGATTTGTCGCAATGTCGAACACTGCCCTGCCGCTGTAAAAGCTCGCCATGGCTTGAGGCGTTGCGGCCATGGTGACCTTTCACCCGACCCTACGTCTCGGCGGCATGAGGCCGCAGCTGGCATTGGATACTGGCGTGTTCTTGATGGGTGGATCATCCTCCCGATCCACCCAATCGCGGCGCCTTCCTGGCCCCGCTGACGCATTGCGCAGCGGGGTCCTTTCCCGGCTTGTTAAGCCTGCCGCTCTGGCACGTTGACCACGAGCCCATCGAGATCTTCCGTCACCTTGATCTGGCAGGAAAGGCGCGATGTCGGCTTCACCTCATAGGCAAAGTCGAGCATGTCTTCCTCCATCGGCGACGGTGGCCCGACTCGCTCTGCCCAGGTGTCGTCGACATAGACATGACAGGTCGCGCATGCGCAGGCGCCGCCACATTCCGCCTCGACCCCCGGCACCGAATTGCGGACAGCATTTTCCATCACGGTGGACCCGTTGGCAGCGTCAAGGTCGTAGCGCGTTCCGTCGAAGGCGACGATAGTCAGTTTCGTCATGGTTGGGATTCCGGTCAGTCTTGTGCGGGAGGCCGGACTTGTCTTTCAACAAATCCAGTTGAAGGTCAACATAGGCAGCCACTCCCGCCGTCGCAATGCCGCTTGCTTAGCGGCAAAGCTTCAGGACGAAGTTTAGATTCCAGAACGACACCCAGATTAGCATTAGGTCGAGACTGCGAGGACGAAAGCGTCGCAGGTGCGGGCGCTTCGAAAGCGATTTTGGACGCAGTCATTTGACCTGCTATGCCTCTGCAAGTCGATGAACCCGATGATCTCGGCGGCTCGGTCCAGTCCTGTTGAATTCCGGCACAAACGAGCCCGGAATCTCCGGCTATGGTTAATTTCAGCTAAGGCCGCTGATTTACAGGCCTTTCACCAGGTTTTATGGTTTAAATTCTGTTAACAAGAGGGGGCGCGGCGGTGGCTGCCAAGGGCCTCGAATTGTGAAGGCGGGGCAGATGTGCCACTACATTACAGTTGGAATGGCGGGAGCTCGCTCTCGCCGCCTCCGGTGGCGGGCTGGTAAGCTTTCCTTATCATCCGTTTGCAAGAACGCCATCGATGTAAAAGTAACAGGGTTCTCAAGGTCATGACGACACAAGAGATCCCGGCAGGCATTGTTTCCGAGCGGGTCGATGGGCGGCATGACCTGCAGGAAATGGCCGGGCGAGTATGTAGCGAGGCGTAACCGCATGGCGAAGAACACCACGAATGAGTCGGTTGACGAGACGGCCTTCCAGGCACTGGAAGACGCATTGAAGATCGATTTCAACGACGAGCAAGACGCTCGCCGAAAGTCGGCGCCCCATGCCTCGGAGGCCAGATGGTCTGACAAACCAAAGCAGCGTGCTTCAACCAGGCGGCAGGAAAACCCGGCGGAGCCACCGCGCACTGCGGCAACGGAGCCGGTAGCGCGTGCGCCCTCCTTCGAGCCCGCCAATGATGGTGGTCGCCGCAGCACGCTGAACATGCTGAAGTCCCTGGAAGGCGGCAACATGCGCGCATCACTGCGCAATGCTGCCATCGTTTCTGCTCTGTGGGCCGTAGGTGGCCTGGGGATGGCGCAACTGATCTACGGCGCTGACCTGTGGCGTATCGGCTCGGTCGCTGGACTTCTATCCGCTCCGGGAATCGTGGCAGTCGTGGTCGGCATCATTGTTCCGATCCTGCTCTTTTTTGCCTTTGCCATCATGATGGCTCGTGCGCAGGACCTTCGCAACGCCGCCCGTTCAATGGCGGAAGTGGCTTTGCGCCTTTCCGAACCGGAAACGATCGCGGCCGAGCGCATCATGACAGTGGGTCAGGCAGTCCGCCGCGAAGTCTCTGCCATGAATGAAGGCATCGAGCGGACCATCGCGCGAGCAACCGAGCTGGAGACCCTGGTTCATTCCGAGGTCAATGCTCTGGAGCGCAGCTATACAGACAACGAGCTGCGGGTCCGTGGCCTTGTCCATGAGCTTGGCAGCGAACGCGACGCCATCGTCAATCATGCCGAGCGCATTCGTTCCTCCATCGTCGGCGCGCATGAGCAGCTCAAGGAAGAGCTGTCGCTTGCAACGGAGGAGATCTCCATTCGCTTGGCGACGTCGGGCGAAGCATTCGCCTCGATGATCGATACCCGTGCCGCCGCACTCACCGAAAAAACGAACGCTGCTGGAGAGGCCTTGGGTTCTCTTTTGGCAGCAAAGGCGCAGGATCTCGTTGAAACGCTGAGTTCCTCTGGCTTCGCGCTTGCCAATGAATTCGACGAACGCCTGCAGACACTGACCTCCACACTTGCGGAACGCGGTCAGGAGCTTCTCGGCGAATTCGAAACACGCGCGTCCACGCTCGATGCCAACACCGAACGTCTCAATGCTGCGCTTGCCGATCGCACGCGCCAGCTCAACGAGACGCTTGTTGCCCGTACGCGCGAGATCACCGAAGGGCTGGCTGAAGGCGAGCGTAGCATCACGACTTCACTTGATGCCGTGCTGGCTTCGCTAAACCGGTCGCTCGACGACAAGGGCAGTGCCTTCCGCCAGAACCTGCAAACGGCAGCGGACGATGCCGTCATGGATCTCGACCTTCGCACCGGCCTCTTCGAGGAGCGGCTGCAGGCGACGGTCGGGCAGATCAGCACGACGTTCGACGAGGGCCTCACACAGTTCGCCACGGCATTCGACCAGCGCGCCGGCAGCCTCGACAGCAAGCTTATGGACAGCCTTGCGCGCATCAACGAGACGGTGGCAGGTGGCGCAGAATCAATCGAAGGCATCCTGAGCAGCAGCATCGAACGCCTCGGGAGCACGCTGACGGACCAGTCCCTCAGCCTGGCGACGGCGCTCGGCACAGGTCAAGAAGTCCTGGATACGATGCTCGATGACCGGACACGCGAGCTGAGCGAGGCACTTGCCGCTCGCACGAGCCAGATCACCGGCGCGTTCGGCAATACGCATGAGGCGATGGATGCGGTACTTGCGGAGCGCAGCACTGCCCTCCTCAGTGCGCTGTCCCATAGCCAGAAGCAGTTCGAGCAGACCTTCGGTGATCGTTCAGGCGCGGTGATCAACGCGCTCGATGATAGCAGGCAGCGTTTTGCTGCAGCCCTTGATGAACGCACAGCTGCCCTTCAGGCCACTGTTTCCGACGCGCCCGAGCGGCTGGCAAGCCTGCTCGACGAACGCACAGCCGCGATCGCACGCCATCTGGAAAACGGCCAGCAGCGCCTCGGCGAAGGCTTCGACCAACGCACTGCCGACCTTGCTCAGACACTCGCCACCAATGGCGACCGCCTGGCGGAACTGCTTGATGACAAGGCGATGGAAATCAGCACCGCCTTTGCGCTGGGTGAAGATCGCATCTCCGGCATCATGACCAACTTTGCCGACACGCCGGAGCGTTTGTCGACCATCCTCGACGAACGCGCAGCCGCGATTGCCCGTCATATCGAGGAAGGTGAGCAGCGTATCGGCGAAAGCTTCGAACGCCGTGCTGCCGATCTGGCTCAGACATTGTCTGCAAATGGCGACAGGCTGGGCGAACTCCTTGATGACAAGACGATGGAGATCAGCACCGCCTTTGCTCTTGGTGAAGATCGTATCGCCGGAGTTCTGACCAATCTGGCGGAAACCCCCGAGCGTCTTTCCAGCGTGCTCGACGAGCGCACCGCAGAGATTGCTCGCCATATTGAAGAAGGCGAACAGCGTCTCGGCGAAAGCCTCGATCAGCGCGTCGCTGGGTTTGCGCAGGCCATTGCCGCGAACGGCGAAAAGATCGGCGAGTTGCTCGACGACAAGACGATGGAGCTGAGCACAGCGTTCGCGCTGGGCGAAGATCGCATCGCGGGCATCTTGAACAACCTGGCAGATACACCCGAACGTCTGTCCAGCATTCTCGACGAGCGCAGCGCAGAGATTGCCCGCCATATGGAAGATGGGGAGCGTCGCCTCGGCGAAAGCCTCGACCAGCGCGTCGCCGGATTTGCGCAGGCCATTGCCGCCAATGGCGACAAGATCGGTGAGATGCTTGACGACCGGACGATGGAGCTCAGCACCGCATTCGCGTTGGGCGAAGATCGTATTGCGAGCATCCTTACCAATGTAGCCGACGCACCTGAGCGGCTGTCGATCGTACTCGATGAACGCGCGGCAGCGATCGCCCAACATCTGGAGGCCGGCGAGCAACGTCTTGGCGAGGGGCTGGATCAGCGCGTTGCCGGTTTTGCTCAGGTCATCTCCGCCAATGGCGACAGGATCGGCGAGATGCTCGACGACAAGGCGCTCGAGCTCAGCACGGCGTTTGCCCTCGGCGAAGACCGCCTCGCAAATACGCTGGAAGAGCGCGCCGAACGGCTCCTCAGCACGGCCGCTGACGCGGGCAGCCGAATTGAACATTCGGTCGAGCAAGTTTCCGAGCGGTTGGAGTCCGTGATCGGGAGCGGTGCGGAACGCTTTGAAAGAAGCCTGACGAGCGGCGCCGAACAGTTGGAAACAACGCTTACCGCCGGGCACGAACGCTTCGCAGACACACTGTCGTCGATGCATGCGCAGTTTGGAGGAACAGTCGTTTCCGCAAATGATCAGATCGAAGCTACTCTCGGCTCCAATTACGAGCGCCTGCGCAGCACACTGGACGAACGCAGCGAGATGATCTCTGGTGCCCTCACCCAGGCACATGAACAGATCACCGAACTGATGTCCGATCAGGTCACCTCCATCGGCACCACGATTGCAACCAGCGCCGGTCTCCTGGAGATGTCGCTCGAACTTCAGCAAGACGAGTTCCGCGCAGCCATCGATGGCTCGGGTTCTGAGCTGGAGCAGCGGTTGAGTGCGACGGCTGGCGAGATCGCAACCAAGCTTCATGATGCGGCGCAGGAGATCAATCGTACTGCCGGTGAATTCTCCGGGCGGATCGAGAGTACGCTGGGTACCGTTGCCGAACTGGTTGATGGCGCAGGCCGCAACATCGGCGACGCGCATGAACGCATTGCGGGCACTCTGGAAACCGGCACCTCCCGTCTCGACGAGCGGTTGTCCACGATGGACCGCGCCCTCACCATCGGGCTCGACAACGTCACGAAGACGATCGAAGGCAAGGCGGCGGGTCTCGCTGCAACGCTCCGCGAAGCCGTGAGTGCAGCCGCAGAGGGCATGGACAGCGAAGCCGTGCGCTCCGCAGAACTTCTCAGCCGGGCCGGCGCGGAGTTCACGGACGGCTTGTCCGACCGCAACGCGGAGTTCACCCGCTCGATCGAGGAACGGTCAAACGAAATCGTTGCACGCATATCCGAAACACAAAGCCGTCTGGCGGGTCAGGCGGCCACTGTGGCACAGGCGTTCTCCGAAGCAGGCACCGCCATCGTCAACAAGGTTGCCGAAGCCGATTCGCTCGTGAAACGCCAGGTGACTGCAATCTCACAGGCACTGGGTGAGGCAGAACAGGCACTCGAAGCGCGCGGCGGCGCCCTTCGCGGCACCCTCTCAGAAACGGCTGGCGAGTTGCAGAACGCCATGGACGCTGTCGACAAGGCTCTGGCGGCACGTGGGGATGCTATCCGCTCTGCCCTCGACAGCCGAGCCCGCGACCTTAACTCGATGCTGGCAAGCCGCACGACCGAACTCACGCGCCTCATCGAGGAACAGGCAAAGCCCGTCGTCGACGAGTATGCGCAGGCAAGCCGTTCTGCTGCTCTGCAGATCGCTAACGCCGCGCAGGAAAGTACGGATCGCATCGCTGCCGTGGCGAACGAAAGCACTGGCCGGATCCGCAGCGAAAATTCGGCACTGGTCGATGCCATCACGTCGCGCACGGACGAGGCATTGACGGCATTGACCCAACGTGCGGAGACCACCGCAGGTGCGATCCTTGCCGTTGAACGTGGCCTCACCGGCAACGTCAACGCCCTGATCGAGCGGCTGTCCGAGAGCAACAGCGGCATTGCACAGATGGTTCATCGTGCAACGGAAAACATCACCACCGCCGCTGACCGTGCCTCGGCGCAACTCGCCTCGGTGGACCAGCAACTCGACTCCACCGCCAGCCGCTTCCAGGATTCCGCCAATCGGGCGGTGGACATGGTTTCCGGCTCCAGCCGGCTTTTGGAAAACAACATCGACCGCCTGGCCAACATCTCCGGCCAGACGCTCGGTCAAGTGGGAGGAATCGTCGGGCGGTTTGACGAACATTCCAAGGTACTGGCTCAGGCGTCAGAGCTTCTCGGTGCGGCACAGTCGAACCTCGCCAACACGCTCGGTGAGCGGCAGACCGCATTGCGTGACCTTTCGATCGGCTTGGTCAAGCAGTCCGAGCAGATCGAGGAAACGATGCGGAACCTCTCCACCCTGGTGGACGGCGCGTTCAACCGCGCCGGCGAGCGTTCTTCCCAGGTTGCCTCGCATCTGCGCGAAAGCCTGCACGGTGCCTTTGCGGATGTCGGCCGCACGCTCGGTGAGACGCAACAGCGCGCGGATCTGACGGCTCAGTCTATTCGCGATGCGCTCCTGGGCGCCGGGGAGGAGGCCAACCGTGCGCTCGACGCGTCACTGTCGAATGCCGAGGGCCGGGCCAAGGGACTGGCAGAACGTATCCGCGGCAGCGTCGAAAGCTCGCTTGGTGATGTCGAGCGGATGCTCGGCGAAGCGGCGAACCGTTCGGATAGTGCCGCAAACCATCTGCGCGAAGCCCTGCGCCAGTCGGTAGAAGAAGCTGTTGCTCGCTTCTCCGGCGCGACAGAAGAGATCCGCCGCTCCGCTTCCGAAATCCGAGAAGAACTCGACAGCACGCGTTCAGAGCTGAAGCGCGGTGCCTTCGATCTGCCTGAGGAAGCGAAGGAAAGTGCCGCCGCCATGCGTCGCGCGGTGTCGGAGCAGATCAAGGCGCTTCAGGACCTTTCGCAACTGGTCGGACGTTCGGCCGAGCAGCTCGAGATTTCCCGTCCTGCCCCGGCAACCCGCGCGCCGGCACCTGTCGTGCCACCACGTCCGCAGCCAGCAGCGGCTGTGCCACAGCCGCCGGCGAGCGCTTCGCGGAGTGACATACTGCCATCAGGCCTGCGCGGCTCCCTGAACCTCGGCAGCGCTTCGCAGCCTGTCCAGCAGCAACGCCCGCCTGAACCGGCAGCCCGCCCTGGGGAAAGCGGCTGGATCAGCGACCTGTTGCGCGGCGCATCGCGTGAACAGGCTGCAGATGCTCGCCCTGCTCAACGTCAGCCGGAACAGCCTGCCGCCCGCGGGAACGGAGACAACCGCAACCCGCGCCACATGGTTGAATCACTCAATTCGCTCTCCGTGGACATCGCGCGCGCCATCGACCATGACGCCTCCGTCGACCTTTGGCGGCGTTATCAGCGTGGCGAACGCGACGTCTTCACACGCCGGCTCTACACGCTGAAGGGTCAGCAGACGTTCGACGAGATCAAGCGCAAGTACGACCGCGAGCCGGAGTTCCGCACAGCAGTTGATCGCTACATCTCCGACTTCGAGAAACTGCTGAGTGACGTCGCGCGCACCGACCGCGACAAGAGCGTGACCCAGAGCTATCTGACGTCGGACACCGGCAAGGTTTACACCATGCTTGCTCATGCCGCCGGGCGCTTCAACAGCTAGTACGGCAGGCATCGCGACGAACGAAAATGGCCGCCCCAAAGGCGGCCATTTTATTTTCGAGTTCCTTGGCGATCGCTACATCGCCTGCAGCGACCACTCCACGATCTCCGCGCCGACAGCGGCAAAGGCTGCGTTCAGCGCTTCAACAAACTTGCGGTTGCCCGAGCCGGAGACCGGCACTCTTGCCTGAAAGCCCCGCTGCGCGCGTACTGTGCCGTTACGGTCGTTGAGGAGCTTGACGAAGATCTCGACATTTGCCGTATCAGCACCGACTGTCGTCACTTCGAAGGCACGGATCTCGGCGACCACCTGATAGTCGATCGCCAGCCCCTGCCCCGGCTTGCCGACTCCTCCAAGGCGACCGCTGTTTTCAAATGCCGCCACCAGCTTGGACTGGACCATGCGTGGCAGCGTGTCGCCCCATTGCGAGTTCGCCAGATATTGTATTTCCGACGGAGACACCCTCACAACGACCTGGTCGCTGTCCAGGGATTTCAGCGCCGTCGGTTCAGGCACAAGGATCTGCCGACCCCGTGCTGCCGGTCCGGTGCTTGCCGGGGTAATCGACAGATCGAATGTGTCATTGTTCGCCTTGGTGCCACATCCGGCGAGAAGTGCCGCCACCAAGGGTAATGCCACCAGCCCAGCAGGGCGCGTGTTGAAGTAGGTGCGATAGTTCATCAATACTCCGCCTTACCGCCGTGTTCTGCCGTCATATTGCTTCACCGTTTCGCCGCCGAAGATCAGCCGCTGCGGGTTCTCGTCGAAATTGGTGATGGTGTTGTCCAGGGTGCGGACGGTGCGTCGGGTGTCTTCGACCAGCGACTGGATGTCTCGCAATCCACCAGAGGAGAAACGCTGGAGACCATCTGCGATCGGACCCACCCGTCCATTGATGTTATCCGCCACAGTGCGGAATGATTCCAGCGTCCGCCGGGCTTCCGCAAACAGGGATTGGGAATCATCCCCCGACAACATGGTATCTACCTTTTGGAGGATATCGTCGACACGGCTGGAGGCGTTGTTCAGCTTCTGTGCCAGATCGGTGAAGTCGCCGATCGCCCGATCGATATCGTTGCGGCGCGCCGCGACGTCGTCCACGACCTCCCGCGCCGATGCCAAGGCGCCACGCGCGTCTTCGCTTGCGGCGGTGATGTTGTTGATCGCCGTCCCCACATTGTTGGGGCTGATGGCAGCCATCAGCGTATCGGCGCGGCGAACCACCGACTGCGCATCCGTTGTCACTTGCTGGAAGCCGGAGGCGGCCTCCGTGATGCTGCGTGCGATCTCGTCGAGGTTTTCTGACGCATTCGCGACGTTCCGGCTGACCCTTTCGGCGTTTGAAACCACAGCATTGACCTTTCCGGCATCCACGGCACGCACGAGTTGATCAGCCGCTGCCAAGGTGGAGTCCAGTCGCTGGGAAACACCATTGAAGGTGACCGCCAGCGTTGACATGCTTTCCAGGAACTCGTCGATTGCGCCGGAATTGCTGGCGAGCGCGCCGGTGAATGTTTCCGCATTGCGGATCGTCTGCGTCAGCGGCCCCCGCGCATCCGCTACGAATCCTTGAAGGTCGCCGATGGCCTGATTGGCGCGGTCGAGGATTTTGTCGGCCGTCGCCAACAGATTGGTCACGCTTGACTGGTCGGCAATCAGCACCGCCGGACGCTCGGTTTCGATGGCCTTCTGGAGGATGTTCTCCTCGCCCTTGTTGCCCCCGGAAAGCTCGATATAGGCCGCGCCGGTAAGCCCCTGCACTTCGAGAACCGCTTTGGTGGAAGGATAAACAGGCGCATCCGCGCGCACTTCAGTGAAGGCAATCGAATATTGTGGATCATCGGGGTCGATGGAAAGGCTACGCACCGATCCCACGGGGATGCCGTTGAAGCGCACGGGCGAACCGACGGACAAGCCGTTGGCGGATCCGGGAATGCGAATCGCAAGCTCTGCTACCGGGCCGCCCCGGCCGGATTGCGCCATCCAGTAGACGAAGCCGAAAGCGGCGGCGATCACCAGCAAGGTGAAGAACCCGACGATTGCGTAATTTGCTTTGGTTTCCATGGCCTCAGTCGCTTTGTGCAGGTCGCGAAGCGTCCTGATCCGTGGTTACCACGGATCGGGCGCGTTTGCCGCGAAAATAGGATTGGACCCAAGGATCGTCGAAGGCAAACATATCCTCCAGCGTGCCATCGACCAGTACCCGCTTCTGTCCGAGAACCGCGATCCGGTCGCAGACGGAAAACAGGCTGTCCAGGTCGTGGGTGACCATATAGACGGTGAGCCCCAGCGTATCGCGCAGCCGGGCGATCAACATATCGAACTCCGCGGCCCCGATCGGATCGAGGCCCGAGGTCGGCTCGTCCAGAAAGACGAGGTCCGGATCGAGTGCGAGGGCCCTGGCCAAAGCTGCGCGCTTGATCATGCCGCCCGAAAGCTCCGAGGGATATTTGTCAGCCGCGTCTGGAGCCAATCCGACCATCTCGATCTTGAGAAAGGCGAGCTCGTCCATCAGCGACTGCGGCAGGTCTAGATATTCGCGCATAGGCAGCTGGATGTTCTCCTTCACCGTCAGCGAGGAAAACAAAGCACCGTGCTGGAAAAGGACACCAAGGCGGGTGTCGAGCTCCATCCGCTGCATTTCGTCCGCATCGTCGTAATCGGTGCCGAGAATCTCGATCCGTCCCGACCGGCGCGGCAGAAGCCGCAGTACGGTGCGCATCAGAACAGATTTGCCTGTGCCGGAGGCACCGACAAAGCCAAGGATTTCGCCGCGGTAGATGTCGAGGTTCAGCTTGTCGAGCACGATGTTGGAGCCAAAGCCGACAGTCACATCGCGTACCGACAGCACAACCTGTCTTTCTTGCCGATCCGGAGCTTTTCCTGCCGTCTGTTGCAATCCGCAGCTCCTAGAAATCGATCGCTGAGTAGAAAATCGCAAAGAAGGAATCCATCACGATCACGGCAAAGATCGACTTCACCACGGATGCGGTGACGTGCTGGCCGAGCGATTCGGCACTGCCGCCGACCTTCATTCCTTCCACTGCGGCGACGATGCCGATCGCCAGTGCCATGAACGGTGCCTTGATCATCCCCGAGGCAACCGACGTGTGGTCGATCGCCTCGTGCAGACGCGAAAGGAAGGTGTCGAAGGTGATGCCGGAGTAGGTGTAGGTAACGACTGCCGCACCATAAAGCGCTGCAAAGTTGGCGATGACGGTCAGCAGTGGCAGAATGATGGTGAGCGCCACCAGCCTCGGGAAGATCAGCACGCCGACGGGATTCAACCCGATCACCGTCAGCGCATCGATTTCCTCGCGCATCTTCATCGAGCCGATCTCGGCCGTGATCGCACTGCCGGAGCGACCGGCAATCATGATCGCTGTTAAAAGCACGCCGACCTCCCGCAACTGGAGAATGCCGACGAGATCCACCACGAAGATTTCAGCGCCGAAATACCGCAGTTGGAAGGCGCCTTGCTGAGCAATGATCGCGCCGATCAGAAACGACATCAGCGCGATGATGGGCACTGCTCTGACGCCCATGTGGTCGATCTGGTTGACCACCGACGCTGGGGACACCCCACCACCGCGGCCAAGCTTCATCTGGGCCCCGCGGACCGCAGAACCCAGGATATGCATGGCTGCAACGAGATCGGCTGCCAGTCCCGAGACCAGGCGACCAACGGGGGTAAACGCCCGCTCGAACAGCGAGGCTCCGGGACCGGTGGCAGCGGGAGGCGCTGGCGCGGTCTCCGGAAGCACGGCAATCAGTTCATGAACATTGTCAGCGGCGCCGACCAAGGCCACGTCGCGCCCTGCAGCCTGCTTCGCCGTGATGAGCCGGCGTATCAGCCAGGCTCCGGCGGTGTCGATCGCTTCGACACCCGACATGTCGATTTCGACGTTTCCGCGGCCGTTTTGTTTCTCAAGCCCCTCAAGCGTCGGCAGGACTTCGCTGATGCTGTGGTTACGCCACACCCCACGCGCGACAATGCGCTCCCCATCGCCCCCGGGCAGATGTTCCGACGCCAGTTCGGCGACCCGGGCTACAGTGGTTGATGAAGGCACTGGCATCTTTCGTGGCTGGAGCAGGAAGTGAGCGATTGGTTGATCGCATTCAGTATTGCGCAATATAACCAGCTGCCACGGAATTACTACGACAGGACATTCAAAAGCATGTGCCGTAACCTCGAAGCCACAATCGAGACTTACCCGATTGCCGGGCTGTTCACCATCTCGCGCGGCTCGAAAAGGGAAGCTGAAGTGGTGACCTGTGTGATCTCCTCGAAGGGGTTATCGGGCCGCGGCGAATGCGTCCCCTACCGACGCTATGGCGAGACACTTGACGGTGTCCTCCATGATGTGCGCTCAGTCGCGAGAGCCATAGCGGGCGGCGCTGGACGTGAAGAGCTGTTGCGCCTTTTGAAACCAGGTGCGGCGCGCAATGCGGTCGACTGCGCCGTATGGGATCTGGAAGCCAAGCAGGCCGAAACATCCGTCCCCGCAGCGCTTGGCATCGCGCCGCGACCGATAACGACGGCCTTCACGCTCTCCCTTGGCGAACCGGCGGCCATGGCCGCAGAAGCTGGCAAGAATGCCCACCGCCCTCTCCTCAAGGTCAAGCTCGGCACTACTGACGACGAGGCTCGGATGCGTGCTGTGCGCAGTGCTGCTCCGCATTCCAAGATCATCGTCGACGCCAATGAAGGATGGACCAATGACAACCTCGAACACCACCTGCGAATCGCGAAGGACCTGGAGATCGCACTGATCGAACAGCCCCTTCCAGCGGGGCAGGACGACAAGCTTGCGCAGATCGAGCGCCTGGTCCCCATCTGCGCCGACGAGAGCGTTCATTCAACCGCTGATCTGGTCACGCTGCGGGACCGCTATGACGCCGTCAACATCAAGCTCGACAAGACCGGAGGGCTTACCGAAGCCCTTCGAATGAAGGCAGAAGCGCAACGCCTTGGATTTACCGTCATGATCGGCTGCATGGTGGGCACCTCACTGGCCATGGCACCCGCAGTTCTTCTGGCGCAGGACGCAGATTATGCGGATCTCGACGGCCCGCTGCTCCTGGCTCGGGATCGCCAACCCGGCCTCCGCTACGAAGGCTCTACCGTGTTTCCGCCCACTCCAGATCTTTGGGGCTGAAGCCTCGCCGCAACCGCAATCGTCAGCAGACCGGCAATCGCGGCAAGCGCCATGACCGGAAAGCTTTCCGTCCCATACTGTTTGTACAAGATCCCGGACGCGAACGTCGCCAAGGCGAGGAAGGCGCCGTTGTAGAAGAAGTAGGCGCCCTGCATGGACGATTCCTGATCCTCCTGCACCATTTCCACCAGCTTGTGCTGCACCCCGATGTGAAGGAAGGTGAACGTAAAGGCGTGCATCGACTGCAGCACGAGGTAGCCCCAGAACCCGAGATCCATGGGAAACAGGACCCAGCGCAGCACCGCCACCGCACACCCGACCCGCATAAGTGTCCATGGCGTCAGGCGCCGCGCAATGAAGCCGGAGGCGAAGAAGACGAGTATTTCGGCAACGACGGCCATGCTCCAGAGGACGCCGATTTGCGCACCGGCGAAGCCCTGTTGCTGCCAGTGGATGGCGCCAAAGGCGTAGAACATGGCATGACCCGCCTGGGAAATAGAAGCGCCGATCATGATCAGGTGAAGGTCGAGCCTTCCCCAGGCGCCGAGCCCGCGGAACCGTTCCACGCCGCTGGAAGCCAGGCTCTGCCGCGGACGCCCAAGGCGTGGTGCGATATAGGCCGCCAGCAAAGTCGACGCAAAAGCGATGGCTGCCACCGCGGGCAAGATGCCGCCGCCCCAGAGACCGATCAATTGCCCCATCAGCAGGCTCATGACGACAAAGCCGATCGATCCCCACACCCGCAACGATCCGTACTGGAATCCCCAGCGCCGTACCCCGCTTACCGCTATGGAATCGACGACCGGTACATAGGCGGCAAACACCGCGGACTGGATGCAGTAGACGATCAGCACTGGCCAGAAACCGGTCACGACATAGAGCACCAGAGCGGTCAACAGCGACAGTCCGCCGGACCAGAACAATACCGTCGTACGCTCCGGCAATCGATCCGCGATGGCTCCGACCAAAGGCGCTGCGAGGATACGCACGATCATCGGGATCGCCAGAATGACACCGATTTCGAATTCGCTGAATGCGAGAGAGTCCAGCCAGACGGGGAAATACGGCAGCATGATGCCGTTGACACCGATCGGTGCAGCATAGGCAAACGCACAACGCAATTGGAAACGCCGTGGCGGCAACTCAGTCAGGCTTGAAGGTGTCACGGGAGCAACTGGATTCGAGAGGTCGGTCCAGAACTAGCACGCAGCCAGCCCGGGCTCCTATGGCAGATTTGTCATTCAGCCAAACAAATGCCGCCGTCAGGCAGCCTGCATATCTTCCCGAACCTCGGACGGGATGGGACGCGGTTCGGTACTTGCCGCTGGCTGCTGCCACGTGATCATATCCAGCGTGCCGTCGTAACGCTCTACCACAGCGGTGCAGCTTTCCACCCAGTCTCCCGTATTGACGTAGCGGATACCGTCGATGTCTTCCATGACAGCGTGGTGGATATGCCCGCAGATGACGCCGTCCACCTCGTTCTTGCGGGCCTCTTCCGCAACGATGCGCTGAAACTCGCCGATGAAGTTGACCGCATGCTTCACTTGCAGCTTGGCCCATGCGGAGAATGACCAGTAGGGCATCCCAAGTCTGCGACGCACAGCGGCCAACACGACATTCAATGCGATCGCGGCATCATAGGCCCAGTCGCCGAGATAGGCGAGAAGGCGGGCATTCCGCACGACCACATCGAACTCGTCACCGTGCAGCACCAGGTATCTCTTGCCGTCCGCGGCTTCATGGATGATTCGCTGGGCCACCTCGATGCCGCCAAAATGCATGCCCGGAAAATCCCGCAGGAACTCGTCGTGATTTCCGGGAATATAAACAATCCTGCAGCCCTTGCGAGCCTTGCGCAGCAGTTTCTGCACCACGTCGTTGCAGCCCTGGGGCCAGTGCCAACTGCGCTTCAACCGCCATCCGTCCACAATGTCGCCGACGAGGATGATGGTTTCCGCCTCATGGTGACGCAGAAAATCAAGAAGAAGATTTGTCCGGGCAGCCTTGGACCCAAGATGGACGTCCGAGATGAAGATCGTCCGGAAGTGCCTGGTGTTCGCCGTCACGGTCACGGGCCCCTGTTGGTTGAACCTTAAGCGACCTCTCCAAAACAGACTCGTGTTTCAGGAGCATGACAGTCCAGCCGCCCGTGCCCGCCATCGCTGCCCGTCCCGCTCATCAATTTCTGCTGTTCCCGGCGGTCGATTGTTGTATTGAACACCCCCACCGCCCTATTCGACGAAAGACGCATTACCGGAGGCGCAAAGGCATGCAGGAAGACGTGAACGGCACCAACAAGTCCGCCGATCTCGACGAACAGGCGCTGTTTTTCCACCGCTATCCTCGTCCCGGCAAGCTGGAAATCCAGCCGACGAAGCCGCTCGGAAACCAGCGGGATCTTGCGCTTGCTTATTCACCCGGCGTCGCCGCACCCTGCCTCGCAATTCGCGACGATCCGAACACCGCTGCCGATTACACCGGGCGCTCCAACCTTGTCGCCGTGATCTCCAACGGCACTGCGGTGCTTGGCCTCGGCAACATCGGGCCACTGGCTTCCAAGCCGGTGATGGAGGGCAAGGCCGTTCTCTTCAAGAAGTTCGCCGCCATCGACGTCTTCGACATCGAAATCGACGCCAACGACATCGACTCGATGGTCTCCACCATTTCGGCGCTGGAGCCGACATTCGGCGGCATCAACCTTGAAGATATCAAGGCACCCGAATGCTTCGAGGTTGAGCGCCAGCTCCGTGAAAAGATGAACATCCCGGTGTTCCATGACGACCAGCATGGAACCGCGATCATCGTCGCGGCCGCCATCCTCAACGGGCTTGAGCTTGCCGGCAAGAACCTCGCGGACGTGAAGATCGTTACATCCGGCGCGGGGGCAGCGGCGCTTGCCTGTCTCAACTTGCTCGTGGAACTTGGCGCGCAGCGGGAGAATATCTGGGTCCACGACATCGAAGGGCTCGTTTACGAGGGTCGTCTCGACCTGATGGACGAATGGAAGGCCATCTACGCCCGCAAGAGCGAGACCCGTTCACTTGGCGAGAACATCGCAGGTGCTGACGTCTTCCTCGGATTGTCGGCGGCCGGTGTGCTGAAGCCTGAACTGCTGGCG
>JAEWOP010000155.1 GCA_023399635.1 Pseudomonadota bacterium | reverse complement strand
GGCAAGGGAGCTGGGTGTCGAAGTGATGGACGAAGATGGATGGCTAACCTTGATCGGTGGGTGATCTCGGTTTTGCCGAATCAGGCTCGGTTGCGCTAAGGCTTGGGCAGCAGAGTTAGGGCTAACCTTGAAAACCATCGCCATCGACTTCGAGACCGCCAACGAGACTCGCGGCAGTGCCTGTTCCGTTGGGCTTGCGTGGATCGAGGATGGCGAGGTCGTGCGCGTCGAGGAGCGGCTGATCCGGCCGCACGACATGCGCTTCTCATCCTTCAATGTCGCCATCCACGGCATCCGTCCGGAACATGTCGAAGCCGCTCCGGAATTTCCGGAGGTGATGGAAGAATTCGAGGAAGATTTCCGCGGCGCGACAATGATCGCGCATAACGCGGCCTTCGACTTCAGTGTCTGGCGCGCCTGCCTCGATCTCTACCGCCGCGGTTATCCGGAACTCTCCTATCTCTGCAGCGTCAAGATGGCACAAAAGGCCTGGCCGCATCTCGGCTCGCACAGGCTCAATGCGCTTGCGGCGCATCTCGGGTTGAAGTTCGCGCACCATAACGCTGCAGAAGATGCCAATGTTTGCGCGCGTGCGGCAATCGCGATCGGAATTTCGCTCGGTGTGGCCCACGTCCGCGACATCCCGGCTGTGATTGGCATGAAGGTCGGGCGTCTCTTCGACGGCGGCTACGCGCCCTGCACCTGCCGGCTGAAGTAGACCTGCCACTTCTTCTTGTAAGCGGCACGGCTGCGCTTATCTGTCATCACAGATGGTTTACCGGAGTGCCCGAACATGAAACGCCTCGCCCTTTCCGCATCCGCAGCGGCACTTGCCGCCGGTCTTTTCGCTGCCGCCGCCTCCGCCGAAGTGGTGGGCGAGGTCGGTGTGGACTGGATCGGCAATGACATCATCGTCGAAGCCGTCGCCGATCCGGAAGTGAAAGGGGTCACCTGCCATGTCACCTATTTCGATCGCTCCATCATCGACCGGCTGAAACAAGGCAACTGGTTCGAGGATCCCTCCAACAGCTCGATCGCCTGCCGCCAGACAGGTCCGATCGAGATCGGTGACATCGACCTCTCGCGAGGCGGCGAGGAAGTTTTCCGCCAGGGCCGTTCGCTGATCTGGAAGGACCTGCTCGTCAAGCGCATCTACGACAAGACGAACGATACGCTGGTCTACCTCGCGCATTCACGCCAGGTGATCGAAGGTTCCGCCAAGATGGCGATCTCCACGGTGCCGCTTTATGGACAGGAAGTGAATTGGGCCAAGGGCAAGCCGTAGCGCTTATGTGACGGCTACGGATGCGGCGCGGCCGGCAATTCGACCGGAAAACAGGCAGCCGCCGAGGAAGGTGCCTTCCAGCGCGCGGTAGCCATGCATGCCGCCGCCGCCGAAGCCGGCGGCCTCGCCCACAGCATATAGCCCGGGGACCGGCTGTCCATCATTGCCGAGAACGCGTGCGGAGAGATCCGTTTCCAGTCCGCCGAGTGTCTTCCTCGTCAGGATGTTGAGCTTGACCGCAATTAGCGGTCCATGAGCAGGATCGAGGATGCGGTGCGGCCGTGCCGTACGGATCAGCTTGTCGCCCAGCGATCGCCGCGCATTGTGGATGCCCATGACCTGCGCATCCTTCGCGTAAGGGTTCGCCATCTGCCCGTCACGCGCGACGATTTCGCGCTCGATATCTTCGAACTTCAGCAGATCGTTCTCCGCGATACGGTTCATGCCGCGCACCAGTTCGTCGAGGCTCCTCGCGACGACAAAATCCTCGCCCTTGTCCTTGAAGGCCTCAACCGGTCCTGTTGCGCGGCGGCCGATGCCGCGGCGTGCAGTCAGCCGCCAGTCACGCCCCGTCAGATCCGGGTTCTGCTCCGAGCCGGAAAGCGCGAATTCCTTCCGGATGATCGACTGGTTGAGGATGAACCACGAATAGTCATGGCCGGTGGAGAGGATGTGCTGCAGCGTGCCGAGCGTATCATAGCCGGGAAAGAAGGGGGCAGGCAGGCGCTTGCCGGTCGCATCGAACCAGAGGGAGGAGGGGCCAGGCAGGATGCGGATGCCGTGGTTTTCCCACACCGGGTTCCAGTTCCGCAGGCCCTCCGTATAGTGCCACATGCGATCGCGGTTGATGATGCGTCCACCGGCTGATTCCGTGATGGCCAGCATGCGTCCGTCCACATGCTTCGGCACGCCGGAGACCATGAACTTCGGCGCCGGACCGAGGCGAGCGGGCCAGTTCCTCCGGACGAGGTCATGGTCGCCGCCGATCCCGCCGGAAGCGACGATCACTGCCTGTGCGGCAAGTTCAAAGTCGCCAATGACAGTACGGGTGCTCTCCGCTCCACGCGGTGCCACACTCGGCTCCAGAACCGAGCCGGCTATCCCCGTCACTGCGCCGTTGGTCACGATCAGCCGGTCGACGCGATGCCGCCAGAGGAAGCGGATCCTGCCGTCCCGTTCCGCATCGCGGGCACGGCGCTCAAAGGGCTCGACGACGCCTGGGCCTGTGCCCCAGGTGATGTGGAAGCGGGGAACGGAGTTGCCGTGCGAGGTGGCGGACCAGCCGCCACGCTCCGCCCATCCTACGACGGGGAAGAAGCGGTGGCCCATGGCACGCAGCCAGTCGCGTTTCTCGCCTGCTGCAAAGGCAAGATAGGCCTCCGCCCAAGCGCGCGGCCAGTAGTCCTCCGGTCGATCGAAGCCAGCTGAGCCGAACCAGTCCTGGCGAGCGAGGTCGAGACTGTCGCGGATCCGCATGCGTCGCTGTTCCGGCGAATCAACGAGGAAGAGGCCGCCGAGCGACCAGAAGGCCTGCGCCCCGAGGTTCTGCTCCGGCTCCTGGTCGACCACGATCACGCGCCTGCCGGCGTCGGCAAGTTCGGTCGCGGCGACGAGCCCGGAAAGTCCGGCTCCCACGATGATCACATCGGATGTTTCGCTCATTTGTCCTCCCGCCGGCGCGTCTCCTGACGCCGTTGCGTTGAATAGAGCCATCGGCGCGGATCAGAAGTCAACAAGCCCCGGGGGCTGAAACAGAAAGAGCCCGCGGCGCGGGCTCTTCATTGACGTCTTCGATTGATGGCGGGATCAGGCCGCTTCGCGGGTCAGTTCGTCGGCGATCACGGTATCGAGGTTGAGGAAGCAGACCATGGTCTTTTCCAGGGCAACGATGCCGCGGCAGAAGGCGCGCTGACCTTCCGGGATGATTTCCGGCGCCGGCTGCAGGTCTTCGCTCTTGATGGTCATCATGTCGGAAACCTGCTCGACGAGGAGGCCCACCAGCTTGCCCGCAATGTCGGTGACGATGATCGCCGAACGCTCGGACGGCTCTGTCATCTTCATACCAAGGCGGCAGGCCATGTCGATGACCGGAATGACGGCGCCGCGCAGGTTGATCAGGCCAAGCACGTAGGGAGGCGTATGGGGCATCGGCGTCACCGGCGCCCAGCCGCGGATTTCGCGGATCGCCATGATGTCGATGCAGAATTCCTGGTCTCCCAGATGGAAGGAGACGATTTCGAGATAGGCTCCCGATTGCTTGATGGCATTGCTCATTCTTTTCTCCCACCTGCCAAGGGCTCGCGGCCCGTGCCGCGGACGCTGCCATTCAGGCTGCCGTAGATTTGTGCGGATCGTGATGCGGAGACGAGAAGCCTCGGTGACGTCATGTCGGCGTGGACTTCGTGTAGTCCGGCACGCGTATGGGCCAGTTGCCTTGCGAGAATCCACCTTCGCGCCGCCAGCATGCCCGGCAGATATTAAGCATCCGCTAACGGCTGCTTCAGCCTTCCCCTCCGGCCCGTTTGCCAGTAGTATGTGGCCCATGGAACATGCTCTTTCGTCCAGCTACCGGCTGCCCCTCTTGCTCTTGGGGGCGTTGTTGCTTGCAGGGCTTTCGGCTGCCGCCTTTTATGGCTGGATTATCCATGGCTCGTCGATGTTGTTGACACTCGCTCAGAACGGGCTGGCGGGCTGCCTCTAAATCTCCGAAAAAGCTTGAGACAAATCAGCGCAAAAGCCTTGGTGTCTTACCGATGTGTTTGCCGTCTAGGACGCTTTCGCGTATCCAATCTTCAAGTTGGACGCCTGCGAAGCGGGAAGTGAGAAGAAGATGAAAACCCTGCGCATCATACTCTGGGCTGCGGTCGTCGTGCTTGGCGGCGTGCTTGCCTGGCTGACCCTCCAGGTTACCCAAACCCAGGAGCAGATAGCGGAGGAGCCTTTCGGGGTACCCTTCGAGCTAGTTGCGCAGAACGGCCAGCCGATCACGCAGGATGCCTTCCGCCAGAAACCGACTGCGGTCTTCTTCGGCTTTACCCATTGCCCTGAGGTGTGCCCGACAACGCTC
>JAEWOP010000108.1 GCA_023399635.1 Pseudomonadota bacterium | reverse complement strand
GCGCTCCGGCGACTACTTCGCCGACCGCGGCCTTTTCCATCTCAGCCCGCAACTCGCACTCGTGGGTCTCAGCTGGAATGGCGGAGGCATGGCTGAAGCCGCGCTGGTTCACGAATATAATGTCCAGAAGATCCCAGACGAGATGACCGATGAAGAGGCCGCACTCGTCGAGCCGACGGCGGTTGCCGTCTATGCCTGCGACCGTGGCGGCGTCACCGCCGGTAACAGCGTTCTCGTTACGGGTGCCGGCCCGATCGGCATGCTGACGCTGCTGGCGGCCCGAGCGGCCGGTGCCACCAAGCTGTTCGTCTCGGACCTGAACGATGCCCGCCTCGAGCTTGCCAAGAAAGTCCTGCCCGACCTTGTCGCCATCAATCCGAAGCGCGAAAAGGTTGGCGATGTCGTCCGCGCCCAGACCGAGGGCCAGGTGGGATGCGACGTTGCGATCGAATGCGTCGGCAACGAACACGCCCTGAAGGCATGCGTGGATGCTGTGCGCAAGCAGGGCGTCGTCGTTCAGACAGGCCTGCATCCGCATGAGAATCCGATCGACTGGTTCCAGGTCACGTTCCGCGATCTCGAGGTCAAAGGCTCCTGGGCCTATCCAACCCATTACTGGCCGCGTGTCATCAGCCTGATCTCATCCGGCCTCCTGCCGGCGACGAAGATTGTCACCAAGCGCGTCACGCTTGAAACGGCCGTGAAAGAGGGCTTCGACGCCCTCCTCGATCCGGCTGGCACCCACCTGAAGATCCTGATCGATCTCTCGAAATAAGCATCTCGGCCAAGGCCTGAAGGGAGAGGAGCCCTGAAGGCGGCGGTTTGGAGGCTTTGACGGAACGCCCGGCAGCGGCGTTCCGTGACCCTCGCCAAGCAATCATGGAGGAGAATAAATGCTCGATATCAGCCCCGGAACCAAGATCGACACGGCCCTTGCGAAGCTCGAAGGAGCGCTGGCGAAAGGCGACGTGGACGCCGCCACCAACCTGTTTCAGGCGGATTGCTACTGGCGAGATCTGGTGACCTTTACCTGGAACCTGAAGACCCTCGAAGGCCGCGAGCAGGTCCGCGACATGCTTTCCAGCCAGCTTGCCGCAACCAAACCGTCCAACTTTGTACAGGACACTAGGGAGGCCGCTTCCGAAGCGGGCGGCGTTACCGAAGGCTGGTTCGAATTCGAAACGGGGGTCGCCCGCGGCTATGGCCATATCCGTTTGAAGGATGGCCTGATCTGGACCCTCTTGACCACCATGACCGAACTGAAAGGCCATGAGGAGCCGAAGGGCTTCCGCCGCCCGATGGGGGCGGAGCACGGCCATGACAGAAACCGCACGACCTGGAAGGAAAAGCGCGAAAGCGAGGCGGCGGAACTCGGTTACACGTCCCAGCCCTATGTCGTCATCATCGGTGGCGGCCAAGGCGGGATCGCACTCGGCGCACGCCTTCGCCAGCGCGGCGTTCCGACGATCATCATAGAGAAGAACGAGCGGCCCGGTGACAGCTGGCGCAAGCGCTACAAGTCACTCTGCCTGCACGACCCTGTGTGGTACGATCACCTTCCTTACATTCCCTTCCCGGAAAACTGGCCGGTATTCACCCCAAAGGACAAGGTGGGCGACTGGCTGGAAATGTACACCAAGGTGATGGAACTGAATTACTGGGGCTCCACGACCTGCAAATCCGCCCAATACGACGAGAAGACCGGCGAATGGACCGTCGTCGTCGATCGCGACGGCAGAGAGGTCGTCCTCAAGCCGAAGCAGCTCGTGCTGGCAACCGGCATGTCGGGCAAGGCCAATGTGCCGAAATTCCCCGGTCAGGACATCTTCAAGGGCGAGCAACAGCATTCTTCCCAGCATCCGGGTCCGGATGCCTATGCCGGCAAGAAGGTGGTCGTCATCGGCTCCAACAACTCGGCCCACGATATCTGCGCAGCGCTCTGGGAAGCCGGCGCCGATGTCACCATGCTGCAGCGCTCGTCTACCCATATCGTCAAGTCGGACTCGCTGATGGAGATCGGCCTTGGCGATCTTTATTCCGAGCGGGCGGTTCAGGGCGGCATGACGACGCGCAAGGCCGACCTGATCTTTGCGTCGCTGCCCTACCGGATCATGCATGAGTTCCAGATCCCGATCTACAACAGGATTCGGGAAAGGGATGCCGAGTTCTACCAAGCGCTCGAAAAGGCCGGTTTCATGCTCGACTTCGGCGACGACGATTCGGGCCTGTTCATGAAATACCTGCGGAGGGGATCAGGATATTACATCGACGTGGGGGCCTGCGATCTGGTCATCGACGGTTCGATCAAACTGAAGTCTGGCGTCGACGTCTCGCATCTGACAGAGAACGCAGTCGTCCTGAAGGATGGGACGGAGCTGCCGGCTGACCTCGTGGTCTACGCCACCGGCTACGGTTCAATGAACGGCTGGGCCGCCGATCTCATCTCGCGCGACGTGGCGGACAAGGTCGGAAAATGCTGGGGCCTCGGCTCCAACACCAGCAAGGATCCGGGCCCCTGGGAAGGCGAGCAGCGCAACATGTGGAAACCGACACAGCAGGAAGCCCTGTGGTTTCACGGCGGCAACCTGCATCAGTCACGCCATTATTCCCAATATCTGTCACTGCAGTTGAAAGCCCGCCAGGTGGGCATCGAGACACCCATATACGGAATGACCAAGCCGCATCACCTGGCCTAAGCACAAAAAGAGCGTCGGCTTTACCGGCGCTCTTTTTGTAAGCATCCTCCGGTGTTGAGTTAAACAGAATCGGACATCCGAAGCCCGCTTGCAACGCGCAAGCCCTGTCAATTCAGGCTTTCCATTTTCAGCATATCGAACCGGATCGGCGCGAATATATCTCGCCGGGAAAGCGGCTTCGCCCATGTGGATATCGACACCAATATTTCAGACTCGACAGTTCGGAAAATAATTTCTAAACCCATGAGTATGATAATTATATTGGAGACGATATGCCGGATTTGATAGCGCTCATTTTAGACAATCCTCTCACACTCATCGCTGCCAGAGTGCTGCTGACGCTTCTTTTCTGGATGGCCGGGTTGTTTGGGGTATTCAACTTTTCCCTCGTGCTGAAGGAGATGGAGGATGCCGGGCTTCGGTTTCCGAGGACGTGCGCGGTAGCAATGATCATCTGCCAATTGCTTGGCTCCGCCTTGATCATTACGAACATCCATGGTCTGGGCTGGCTGGGCGCAGGCGCGCTGGGTGTCTTCACACTTCTTTCAATTCCTCTCGGTCATCCTTTCTGGAAATTTGAGGAGCCGAGGAAGACACAGGAATTCCAGATTGCGCTGGAACATGTAACCGTCGTTGGTGGCCTGCTGATGGCCGCCATCCTCTCCTTCTGAACGGAGATTTGCTGACCTTGAAACAGACCGCTGACAAGCCGAAACGGCAACGGGGCCGCCCGAAGGACCAGGCAAAGGTTACGGCTGTTTTCGATGCCGCACGCCATCTGTTTCTGACAAAAGGTCTGGATGTCACGCTTGAAGAAATTGCCCGCCATGCAAACGTATCAAAGGCGACAATCTATTCGCGCGTTGCAAACAAGGAAGAACTCATCGAAGCGGTGATCCAGCGAGAATCCGACCTCACGATCACCGGCGGACAGTTTCGAGCGTCCGAGTCACTGTCGATCAAGGAAGCTTTGATCGCTTTCGGCACGCGCTATCTTAATTTCATAAATGGACGTGAACTGCACGGATGGGACAGATTGATCGCATCGGCATCAACGGCCCATCCCGATCTACCGCGCAAATTTTTCGACGCTGGCCCCGGCCGCGGCCAGAAAATGCTCACCGAGATTATCGCAAAGGCTTTGTCCCAAAGTGAACTGTGTGCTCTTGATCCCGGCGTCGCTGCGGACGACCTGACCGGACTGTGGCTGGGTTTTGTCAATCTGGAGATAAAGCTCGGAGCCCGCCAGCCTCTGACGGACGCCGAGATCCAGCACAAGGTTGCAAGGGGCGTGGACCTCTTTCTCAAGATCTACGGACCTTCAGACACGGTTTCACGCTGAGCAAGACCAAGTCACTCCCGGAAAATTGAACCGCGTGTCGGCATTTCCCTGGCCCGTCTTAAAACCTGACGGTCAGTCCTGCCGTGCCGACAAGACTGTAGCTGCTGCCGAAACTGACGAGACTTGTGTTGACGCCCACTTGCCCGTGGACGGCGTATTTTTCGTTACCCCACGCATATGTCCCGCCGATCCCGAGACCACCCCAGAGGTTGTCCTGGGTGTTGACGAGCGCCGTGCCGGCGACCTCGGTCCTGCTATCCGGCAGACTGTTGTAGTAGAAATTGGCAATGCCATAAGCATGAATACGGCTGGTGTCGCCGCCCTCATCCTTCCAGCTGTTCTGGTAGTCGGTCGAAAGGCCCAGCCGGATAGTAAGATCGTCACCCTCGTCCAGCGAAACGGCGGCGCCATAGACGTCGGTAAAACGATCATACGTAACGTTGGAA
>JAEWOP010000071.1 GCA_023399635.1 Pseudomonadota bacterium | reverse complement strand
GGTCCGCGCGGCGCTGATCGTTGCGCACTAACGAGCGTGTTCAGGTGGCCACGGACGGATACTCGAGCTCGCGCCAATGCTGCAGCTTGGCTGCAAACTCCCGCTGAAACGCGAGCGGGCCGGACTTTGCCATATAGGGCGCGTCATAGATCCCGATGAACAGTGTCAGGTTCAGGAAGAAGTGCGCGCCCATCTCGAACAAGGCGACGAAGTCGTGGTTGATCAGTGCCTCGCGTTCCTTTTCGGTCAGTGCATGCACGGTGGAAGCCTCAACCTCGTTTCCGAGAAGCTTCGGCCCGATCGACTGTTCCCACGTCGCCACAAGACTACGCGGATCCTCGATGTAACGCTTGAGGTATTCCGGATCCCGGTCAACCATGAAGAGGAACTTGTTGACGTAGTACTTGCTCATGCCGCCTGCTCCTTCGGATACCAGGTGAAATAGGCTTCCATCGTGTGGAAGAGATCGAGGTTGTCGACGTAATCGGCGCCCTCGGGCCCCGCGACACCGAGCATCAGGATGAAGTTGAGGAAGCCATGCGTGGCGTTGCCGCTCTTCTCCATGCTCTGGTGCGTGACATTGGCAAGGATGGACTCGATGTCCCCGGCGCGCAGCCACTCGATCGCTTGTCTGTCGAAGATCGGATCGGGCCCGGTTTCCATGAACTGGCGTGGACCGCCGAGCTCCAGCGACAGGTGCCCGGTCCCAATGGCGGCGACCCGCTTGTCGGAAGGGTAGTCGTCGATCGCCTTGCGGATGGCTCGGCCCAGGTCATAGAAGCGCCGCGGCGAGTGAAGCGGTGGCGCAAAGATATTGGTGTAGATAGGCACGACCGGAAGATCATTCTGTGGCCGGACAGTGATGATCGGGCAGATGATCGAATGGTCGATCTTTAATTCGTTGGAGAAGGCAAAGTCGAAGTTCTGGTCCATCAATGACTGGTGCATGAAGCGCGACATGTCTTCATCGCCTTCCAGAACATATTTCGGAATGCCGAACTCGCGCTCCTCGTTGTAGAAGGTGGCGTCGTAGCGCGGCGCCTTGCCGATCAGGAACTGCGGGCAGTTGTCGAGGAAGATCTGGTGGAAGTGGTCGGAGCCTATCATCACCAGGATATCAGGTTCCGTTCGCGCAAGCGTTTCTCGATAGGCTTCGATCTTGCGCTTCCATTCCGGTGCCTGCGGCATCTGCTGCTCCGGCGGAGCCGTGGTCGCTTTCAAGTAGAACGGGTGGTGTGTCGACGCCAAGGTCGCAACAAGTTTTGCCAAGGTCCTTCTCCCTACGATGTTGGCGCTCCCCGCGCCGATAGTTCTGCTGCGCGGCCCAGCCCGCTCAGCTCAAGCTAACTCGCTAAACGGAGTCGATTAGCTGCTCCGTCCGCCCATCATCTTCATTTGTCCCCACAACGAACCCTCCAAGGTCCCGATCGTCCTCGTCTTCATGCTCCTATGATTGATTGCAGCACCGGGTATCGGGCAATGGCGTGCGCAACATGCGAGGCAGCCTGCCGCAGGGCTGGAAGCCGCTCGGCTACCAGCGCCTCCGGTGTCACGATCCCCGTGTACCCCGAGGTATTGAGGGCGGCGATCGTTCGCCCATGCATGTCGCGGATCGGTACCGCCAGAGCAGTGATCCCATAATCAAGCTGGTCGACCGTTGTCGCGTAACCCGCCTCGCGCACACGCAAGACTTCGTCGCGCAGCGCGGAGGGATCTATGATGGTTTTCGACGTGAGGGGTGTGGGCTTGGCCGTGATCAGATACTTCTCGAGTGCATCGTCGGGTAGTCCGGCAAGAAGCACCCGCCCGAGCGAGGTTGCATAGGCTGGGTAGCGGGCACCCATGACCGCGGCGGCGCGGCGGGCGCGCTGCACGGAAACATGGGCGATATAGATGACGTCTTCGCCATCCAGCGTTCCGGCAGAAGACGCATCGCCAAATTTCTCGACCAGTTCCCTCAGGTCCGGCTGAAGAACTTCCTCGATGCGCGCCGAGAAATAAAAGGCGGAGCCAAGGGTCATGACCTTTGGCCGAAGATGAAAACGCTTGCCCGTCTGCTGGACATAACCCAGCGCCTGCAGTGTCAGAAGGCTTCGCCGGGCCGCGGCCGGGGAAAGATTTGCCCGCCTTGCCACCTCGCTCAGTGTCATGTCCGGGTGGCTCACATCGAAGGACTCAAGGATGGCCAAACCCTTGGCAAGAGCTTCCACAAACTCTGCCGGACGTTCCTCATCTTGAATGGTCATGGCCGCCATCTCCCGCACCTTGCTCACTCCTTCCTTGAAAAAGAAAGCATCCAAAGTGCAGCGTCTGTCCAGACGCCAACGTCATGCGTCGCAGGCCGAAACTGCGCAAAGCAAATCTGTGGCGTCCGCGTGGTCGGCAAATCTCATCTCCCCAGATCGCGCACCGACCTCTGCGGTTGCGGATTGCGACTTGACGCGAACTTAAATGCTGCTAACGTTTTCGGCAAGAGGAAATTATTTCGCACAGCGAAAACGAGGAGCGCAATGCGAATTGGAAAACAAGATGATGCTCACACGGCGATCGCCACGTCGGATGAGCATAGCATTACCGTCCGAGGCTTGGACCTTTGTGACGACCTGATCGGCAAGATCGGCTTTACGGACTACTTCTGGCTGCTGGTTCTGGGGCAGAAGCCGACGGAAGCGCAGAAGGCAATGATGGACGCTTGTCTCGTTGCAATCGCAGAGCACGGACTGGTGCCGAGCGTCCAGGCCGCGCGAATGACGCTGGCTGCAGGTCCCGAAGCTTGGCAGGGCGCGGTCGCGGCCGGACTGCTTGGCATGGGTAGCGTCGTTGCCGGCAGTTCCGAGTCAGCAGGTCGGTACCTCGCAGAGGTCATTGCACAGGCAGAGAGCGAGGGCGTCGATCGCGAGGCTGCGGCGGTCAAGAGCCTGCAGGCACTCAAGGCGTCACGGAAGAAGGTCCCCGGACTGGGTCATCCGCAGCATAGCGCCGGTGACCCGCGGGCAAACCGTCTTCTGGAGATTTCCGACAGCCTGGGCGTGAGCGGGCAATATGTGGAGACGCTGCGTCTCCTGGCGAAGCACGCTCCTGCCATCATGGATCGGCCACTTCCCATCAATGTGTCGGGCGCAATCCCAGCCGTCATCCTTGATGCGGGTTGGCCCTTGGAAGCGCTCAAGGCCGTGCCGCTCCTGGCGCGAACCGCGGGTCTTGCCGCCCATCTGTATGAGGAATCCTTGCGCTCCATCGGCTTCATCATGTCGCATAAGGCAGACCTTGCGATCACCTATGACGGACCTGCGGTGGGCACCGCCAAGAAGAGCAGCGAGGCCTGAGGAGAGCATGGTGAAGATCCTGAAGGACATCCGGGTCGTTGAACTCGGAACCTACATCACCGGCCCAGCGGCAAGCATGCACCTCGCCGATCTTGGCGCCGATGTCATCAAGGTCGAGCGACCCGAAACAGGCGATCCCTTCCGCGCCTTCAAGGGCGGGCTTTATTCACCGCACTACCAGACCTACAACCGCAACAAGCGGTCTATCGCGCTGGATACGAAGCAGCCTGACGACCTTGCAGTCTTGCATGATCTGGTGGCAAGCGCCGATGTCTTCATCCAGAACTTCCGGCCAGGCGTTGCCGAAAAGCTGGGTTGTGGCGAAGAAGACCTGCGCAAGGTCAACCCGTCGCTGATCTATTGCGCCATATCCGGGTTTGGCCAGAGCGGGCCGTCCCGCGATCGTCCTGCTTTCGATACGGTGGCGCAGGCGGCGAGCGGTTTTCTGCGCCTCGTCACGCCGCCCACGAACCCTCGTGTCATCGGTCCGGCCATTGCCGATGCCATCACCGGTCAATATGCGGCGATGGGCATCATGGCGGCACTTCTGGAGCGCTCCAGAAGTGGCAAAGGCCGCCGTCTCGACATTTCCATGCTCGAAGCCATGAGCCATTTCAATCTCGACAGCTTCACCCATTACTATGCGGTGGGAGAAGTGATGGGACCGCTCTCGCGCCCCGTCGTCTCCCAGAGCTACACGTTCGAATGCAGCGACGGAAAATGGGTTGCGATCCATATGTCGTCGCCCACCAAATTCTGGGAAGGGCTGCTGGAAGCGACAGGGCAGCAGGCACTTGCTGCTGATCCTCGTTTTTCCGAGCGTCTGCAACGGATCAAGCATCAGGATGAGCTGATCGAGATATTCACGCCGATCTTCAAGTCCCAGACGCGTGATATCTGGTGTGAACGTCTCTTGGAAAACGGAGTGCCGCATTCGCCGGCCTATGAAGCGGACGAGGCACTTGAGGATCCGCAGGCCAAGCATCTGCGTCTGGCGGTCCCGACTGAGCATCCGCAGATGGGTGCATCAACGACGGTGCGCGCACCCTATAGCTTTGATGGAGAGCCGGAGCTCGACGTGACGCCGCCCCCGACGCTCGATCAGCACGGGGCCGAGATCCGCGCTGAGCTCAAACAAAGGAAGGCTGGCTGACAGTCAGCGGGGAGGAGGAGGCCATGGCAGCTGAAGAAACTCCGGTCGCCATTCCGGTCACGTCCGTCATGGCCGCCAGCAGCGCAATGCTGCAGAAGCAGTTGTACGCGATCTTCACGCGGCCAGTGAATGGTCTGGGGCCAATCCTTGCCGGCTTGGAAGAGCATCTGGAATTTCAGGTAAGCCTGGAACGTGAGGGCGTGCTTTTCGCCGCGGGCCCCATGTGGACGGATGACGAAGAAAGCTGGGAAGGGGATGGCCTCGTCGTTGTCCGGGCCGCTTCGCGTGAAGCAGCCATCGCGATCGCCGAACGCGATCCCATGCATCGATCCGGCGCCCGGAGCTTTTCGGTGCGGCCCTGGCTTGTAAACGAAGGAACAGTCACCGTCCGGCTCAACTATTCGAGCCAGACTTTTTCAATTGCCTAACGCAACTGGGGAGGAGACCAAAATGCGTATTCTATTCGGACTATTGACCGCCGGCGCCATCGCTATGCCGGGTGCCCTCGCGGCGCAAGAAACCATCAGCCTGACGATCGCCTCAAGCCACCCGACTGTGATCCCCTGGGTCGGCATGATGAAGACGCATTTCATGGCGCGGACGGATGAAATCCTCGCCGAGAAGGGTGAGTACAAGATCGAGTGGAACGAGGCCTTCGGGGGGCAGCTCTACAAGGCCAATGCGACCCTGACATCGGTCGAGCAGGGCATCACCGATGTTGGCTGGGTCTTCTCGTTCCTGGAGCCGGCAAAGCTGCCGCTGAGCCAGGCCTCAAGCTATGCGCCATTCGCAACGGTCAACCCGCCGCTTCAGCTGGAAGTCATGGCAGACCTCATGGAGAACAACGAGGCTCTGCGCCAGGAGTGGGAGCAGTACAACCTGAAGGTCCTCGGCCTGACCAGTACCGATATGTACGACATCTACACGAAGGCGCCGTTGAAAAGCATTGACGACGTCAACGGCATGAAGCTATCCGCTCCTGGCGTACTGGGAACCTGGTTGCGCGGAACCGGTGCCAACGCCGTCGATGGCTCCTTGACCAGCTTCTATACCGACATCCAGACCGGCATTTCGGATGGCGTCCTGTCGCTTGCACTCGGCGCCCTACCGGCAAAGCTTTATGAGGTTGCACCCTACATCAACCGCTTCGATGTCGGCGTCGCGTTCTCGGGTGCTGTTGCGATCAACAAGGACAGCTGGGACGGACTTCCCGAAGATGTCCAGAATGCCATGATCGAGGCAGGTAAGCATTACACTAAGGCGCATGGCGAAGACCTTCTCGAGCGTCACGAGGTGGCTCTTGAGAAGATGGTCGAGCTCGGTTCAACCCAGAACCCGCCGGTGACCATCATCAAGATGTCGGATGATCAACGCCAGGCCTGGGTCGACAAGCTTCCCGACATCGCCGGCGAATGGGCAGCCGATCTTGACGCCAAGGGCGCTCCCGCAACCGAGTTCCTCAAGGCCTACATGCAGGGGCTGCGCGACCGCGGCGAAAAGCCGATGCGCAACTGGGGCGAATAGCAGTTGGTCATGGACAGCAAACAAGAAGAACAGGCTTCCGCGTCGCGGAAGCCTCCAGCCTCCAAGCCCTTGTTGGTGTGGACGACCTTCGTCGACGGGCTGGCGGTGCTGGGGACGGCGCTGATCGGCGTCTTGATGATCGTTATTTGCGCCGACATCGTCGCCCGCAACACAATGGGCGCGTCGCTTCCACTCGTTTCGGAACTTGGAGCGCTTCTGCTGGTCATGATCGTCTGCCTGCAACTGCCGACCACGATCAGGGCAGACCGCTTGGCGCGTACGGAAGTGTTCTTCGTTGTTTTTCGACAAGGCCGCCCGCGCGCAGGCGCGGCGTTATCTTCGGTCTTCAATCTTGTGGGCGCAGCGGTCCTCGGCACGATTGCCTGGGCCAGCTGGTCCATTTTGCAAAAAGACTACGGCAGTGCAGAATTCATCGGCGTGCCAGGCATCGCGACCCTGCCAACCTGGCCGTTCCGCGCCTTGATCTTTGTCGGCATTACGGTCGCCTCCATCCAGTTCATCGTCGGGGCTGTCTCAGAATTTCTGTTGAGCGTGAAGGGCAGGGTTGAACAATGACGCCGGTTGAAATCGGTTCGGCTGCCATCGCGGGCCTCCTTGTGCTGATCTATCTGGGCATGCCGATCGGCATCTCGATGCTTGCCGTCTCGTTCGTTGGAGTGGCTGCCATACGTGGCGAAGCGGTGTCGATGCGGATGATGGGAGCGGTCGCCAATGATTCCCTTCGCGAGTATCTTTTTGCGGTCGTGCCTCTCTTCGTCCTGATGGGACTGCTGGTCACCGTGTCCCGCGTCGGCAAGGATACGTTCGACGTATTTCAGAAGTTGCTGGGACGTGTCATGGCGGGGCTCGGTATCGCGACTGTCTTCGCGAATGCCGTTTTTGCCGCCATTACCGGCATCTCCATCGCGTCTGCCACCGTCTTCAGTCGGGTGGCCGTTCCTGAAATGACTCGCCACGGCTACACACGCAAATTCGCCACCGGCGTCGTGGCGGGTTCTTCGGTGCTAGGGATGCTTATCCCGCCATCGCTGCTCATGATCGTTTATGCCGTGCTTGCAGAAGAATCGGTCGGCAGGATGTTTCTGGCTGGTATCGGTCCGGGGATCCTGCTGGCCCTGGCATTTTGCGTCACCATCTTGCTGCTGGCGCGGTACCGGAAGGACTTTGTGTTCGAGAAGACGGATGAAGAGGCCGACTTCGGGGACCTGTCGGTTCTGGAGATCGTTCGAAAAGCGGTTCCCATCGTCTCATTGATGCTCTTGGTTCTGGGTGGCCTGTATGGCGGCTTCCTGAACCCGACCGAGGCCGGCGCTGCCGGAGCTTTTGGCGCCCTCGTCATCGCTCTTTTGCGCCGCTCGCTTACCGGATCCTCCCTTTGGAAGCTCCTGGTCGAGACGGGACAAATCACCGTCTCCGTCCTCTTCCTCATCCTCGCCGCCACGTTCTTCAGTAGAATGCTCGCGCTTTCGGGCGTGCCGCAGGCACTGGCGGAGCTCTTTCTTGCCGGTCCGATCGGGCCTTACGGTTTCCTGATCGTCTACCTGCTCCTGATCATTGCCCTGGGTTGTCTGATTGATTCGATATCGATCATGCTCATCCTGTTGCCGATAGCGCTTCCCATTGCTGCCGCTGCCGGGTTTGACCTGATCTGGTTCGGGGTGCTTACGGTGGTCGCCGTTGAGGTCGGTCTGTTGACCCCTCCCTTCGGCTTGTCGGTCTATGTCATCAAGTCGGCGATGGACGATCCGGACCTGAGGGTCGGCGAAATCTTCCGCGGAACCTTCCCCTTCGTTCTGGCGATGTTTGTCTCGATCGCCTTGATCATCGTCTTCCCGTCGATCGCGACGTGGCTGGCGCGCCTTTAGTAGGAGTTTCCTGATGAAAAGACTGCTCTTCATTCCCGGCAGCCTTCGCGCCGAATCCTCTTCAAGGGCAACGATCAGGTCGCTCATCCGGCAGGTGAATGGGATTGCCGAATGCGCCGTCGCCGACCCCGGCGCACTCCCGCATTATGATGCTGATCTCAAGGAGATCGCAGCAGTCAACGCATTTTGCGAGCAGATCGCCAAGGCGGACGGTGTTGTGTTTGTCACTCCCGAATACAACTACAGCATCCCCGGGCTCCTGAAGAACGCGATCGACTGGGCGTCCCGACCTGCCCTCAACTCGGTGTTCAGGGACAAGCCATGCTTCGTCGTCAGCGTTTCAGGTGGTGCTCTCGGTGGTGTGCGGGCTCAGGCGCATCTGAAATACATCCTCAACGGCATGCTGGCGCGGGTCTTCCTTTGCCCGGAAATCGTCATCCCGCAAGCCAATCAGAAGGTCTCTGAAGGTCATCTCGTCGACGGCAGCATATTGAGCTTTACGGAAGAAAAGCTGCGAAGCTTCATCGACACGATCTGACCTGGCGACGCTGAAGGTGCGGCTGGCCGTATCCACTCTGACCGGCTGAAGCATCACGCTTCGACCGCGTCTCGTTTCGAGCGACGGACGACCTCAGCCGATAAGCTGATCTTCATCAGTGTTTTAGTGGGAATGGTGCCCAGAAGAGGACTCGAACCTCCACACCCTTTCGAGTACCAGCACCTGAAGCTGGCGCGTCTACCAATTCCGCCATCTGGGCGACGGAGAGCCATGTACGGGGGTGGCCTCGCACTGTCAACAGGCTTTTTATAGTTTCTATGTCGTCAGGCAAAAAAGGTCCTGCGAGTTCAGCCGACTACCCTTCATCGGTGGACATGGCGGCGCGGTCCAGATGGCCGAGATCACGCTGTGGGTCGATCACATCGCGAACCCGCTGCTTCAACTCCTTTGGGCCCGGGAAGCCGCCATCGCGCTTGCGCTCCCAAACAAGAGTGTCGTTCACTCGGATCTCGAAGTTGCCGCCAGTCCCAGGAAGCAAAGCCACCTCACGGAGGCCGTCGGAGAAGGTCTGCAGCAGTTCCTGCGCCATCCAGCCGGCCCGCAGGAGCCAGTTGCACTGGGTGCAGTACAGGATGGTTACGCGTGGCTTGTCCATCTCGGGTTCTCCTGGTGAGGATGCTGCCTGCCGGGGGACTTGTAGCCAAGCTGCGTTGTCGTGCCAAGCGAGCTTGCTGTTACGCCATTCGGCTACCTTGACATCTATCTACTCCCGCGAAAAAGGCCCCCGTACTCCTACGGGAGCCTTTGGTTCATGCACTCAGCTGCATTCAGTTCGGACGAGTGTCCTGCGTGTCGCTACTGGTGCGCTGGTAGTTTCGCGCTTCTTCGCTGATCTTCTCTCGGGCGGTGTCATGGACGTCCGCGGCTACGGAAGCAGCTTTGTCATAAACCTCGGACGCGACCTCTTCGGCCTTGTGAAGCGTTTCGGAAGCTTTCGCCGAGACCTGGTTGCGGAACTCTTCAGCGCTCTCTCCCAGCGCTTCGTTCTCGCGGCGCGTATTCGGCAAGGCCGCGCCGATCGCCGCGCCAAGGGCAAATGCAAGCGCACCACCGATTAAGGGTTGATCCTGAAACTGCCTGAGCATGCCATCATTAAGCTGCGAGGCCTGCCCACGCACGGATCCGCCCATCGACATGGCGCTGTTACCCATCGAGCGCGCGCTACCCATCACCGAGCTGCCGGCACGGCCTGCGGAAGATCCCATCTGGCGCCATGTCTTGGAGATCCATCCCGACGCTTCATCAAACAGCCGTCCTGCCTCGTCGCGGATATCGTGAACCTGCTTACCGGTCGCATCGGCGAAGCCGCGATAGGTTTTGCCCGCTTCGTCCATGAAATGGCCGGCGCGCCGACCGCTTTCGTCGGTCAGGGCGCGGAAACGGCCACCCGCTTCGTCGGTGAAATGGCTGTAACGGCTCGCGCCGTCACCCGTTGCAGGGCCGACGCGCCGGACCTGTCCCGTAACCGGCGCCAGCGGATATTCCGGCTCGTCCCGATAGTGAAGATCGTCTTCCCGCTTGTTGGCACCCGGATTGGCCATCAGCCATGCCATGCTGATCCCCATCAGTGCGACCGGGATCGGGTTGGTCTTCATGGCATTGCCAAGATTGGCGATATACTCTCCGCCGCCGCTGGACTTGGCATAATTAAGCGCCTCGTCGATGAGCTGTCCCGGCGACATCTTCGCTTGGATAGCGTCCATCCGTTCCTCGATACGGCGCCGGTCCTGTGCAATTTCGTGTTCGAGCTCTTCTGCTCGTTTTGTATCGCTGCTGGTCATCAGACGCGCTCCTTGATCATCTGGGCATCTCGGCGAAGGGAAGACGAGGTGCGGTCAAACTTGAGGTTTTCGCCTCGAAGGGTGGAGAGGCCTTTGCGGATCATCGCCCAGGCCAGAAGGGCAACAACGACACCGACGATGACGGACGAAAGAGCATCTGCGCTCGGCTCACGCATGCCTTGCGCCACGAAGAATGCTGCAAGCCCGTTGACAAGCGCGGCGAGAAGAACGCCAACCGCGGCGATCGCGAATACGAGCCCGGCGGCAAAGGATTCAACCCCTACCAGGGCTTGGGACATCTTTTCTGAGGCTTCGGTCTTGGCAAGGTCGATCTCCTTGCGGAACAGGCCGGTGAAATCTGATACAAGACCGCTCAGCAGTTCGGAAAGGGGACGGTTTTCCACCTGATTAGACATTGTTGTTACCCTCCGGTGAATATCCTGTTGCATAGCCGGCTCCGGTCGCGGGGCTGACAGGCGTGGTTACAGTTGCTGCAGTCGGGGTTGTGCGGTTACGGGTTGTGGCATTATCGACTCCGCCGGATGTTGGGGTCTGCTGGCCGGTTCGGCGTTCGGTTGTGGCAGTCAGGAAGCGGCTTGCAGCGAAGCCGGCGAGTGCGGCAATGCCAATGAATGCAGCCGGTTGCCGCCGGCCGAAATCTTCGGCCATTCCCGCGATCTCGGCGATATCCTTGCCCTTGATGTCATCGGCAAAGCGATGGATGCCGGAGCCGATCTGCTTTGCGTAACGACCGATTTCACGCTGGTCGCGCTGATCGCCTTGTTCAAGCTCCTCACCGACCTTTTCGATTGCAGCGGCAAATCCGCTCACGCGTTCGGAGGCAAAGTTCTTCTGCTCGCTGACTGCGTCGCTTGCGCGCTGCTTCGTTCTGCCGATCTCATCTTGAGCGGCCGACTTGGCACTCTGCCAGTCCTCGTTGAGCTTCTCCTTCAGGCTACCGCCTGTTTGTGAGGCAGCAGCAGACGCAGAGTGGGCCGCATCGGAAGCAGAGGCCTTCATGGCGGATGTTGATGATTGGCCGGTGGCGGTGCCGCTCGGGGCGGAGGTGGAGCCAGGATTGACTCCCGATCCTCGATTCATATCGCGTTCGGTCATTGGACTCTCCCAGAGTGAAAGGTGGCACGACATCTTTCGATGTGATCCGACTCTGAACCGTCCGCGGCGGGAAAATGTTCCGAAGATGGCATCTTTCCGGCAGCCTCCGTCGAGGAAGGGTGCGTTCGTAGCCGTGAGACCTCCGGAAGCAACCGAATAGGCTCATGCGGATGTGCCGGATTAAGATTGGATTCAGTCTTTCCCGGTAATCTCCCGTTAGCTTTTCCCGTCGCTTCTCCGCGCCGCGGAGTTGATGCGGTTCTGTTCTGAGTATGGGTTCACATGCGTTCTTCGGCTCTGCCTGCGGTTTTCCTTGCCGGCCTGATCCTCACTGGTTGCACGTCGAGCGCAGGCCCGGAAGGCCTGGTCGCCGGGATCCCGTCTCGCGAAGTGACAAACTCGGTTAATCCCGCAGCACCTGTGCCGCGGGCGTCAGTCGCGGCCAGCGGCCCGGTATCGCCAGAGGCGCTCGCCTGGGCGGATGAAGCTCCGCAGACACAAGCTTTCGGCCCCATCACCACCACGGTTGGCATGCCGACACCGGCGGAGCGGCCCGTTGCGCTGCTTCTGCCTCAGGATCCAGATGGACGATCGCAAGGCCGTTCGCGCGTCTACAGCCAGCGCTTCAGGGATGCAAAACCGATCAACTTCGGAAAGGTAGCGCCGAAGCACTATGCAGTCCATGGCGTTGACGTCTCACGCTGGCAAGGGAACATCGACTGGCCGAAGCTTCGCTCCCAAGGTGCCAACTTCGCCTATATCAAGGCCACCGACGGTGGCGATCATGTCGATCCAATGTTCAAGACCAACTGGCGCAAAGCCAAGGAAGCAGGTGTTCCTCGCGGCGCCTATCACTTCTTCTACTGGTGCCGCGTGGCGAGCCAGCAGGCCGAATGGTTTATCCGCAACGTGCCGAATGATCCCGACGCGCTGCCGCCGGTGATCGACGTGGAGTACAACGGCGAATCCAGCTGCCGCTTCAAGCTCTCGCCTGAAAGGGCGCGCGAAAAGATGCAGGTCTTCATGGACATGCTGGAGCGCCACTATGGTAAGCGTCCGGTGATCTATACGGCTCCCGACTTCTACGCCGACAACCTGCGCGGCCATTTCGAAAACTATCCGTTCTGGCTCCGTGCCGTCGCTCAGCATCCTTCCAAGGTGTATCCGGGCCGTAAATGGTTGTTCTGGCAGTATTCCGGCTCGGGCCTCTCGCAGGGAGTAAACGAGAAGATCGACCTCAACGTCTTCAACGGAACGGAAGAGGGCTGGCACAATTGGCTCAACGCTCGCACCATGAGTGCCCGCAACTAGGCTGAGGCACTACAGTTCGCCTCCGCAATCAGCCATTCGGCAAGCCGCTCCGCATTGGGATCCGGTGATCGGGAGGTGATGACCCAATACCCTCTGTCATGCGCCGCCAGTTCCGGTCCGACGCGCACAAGCGTTCCCGACGCCAGCAGTGTGTCGACCAGCCCGAGCCATCCCAGCGCAACACCCTGGCCTCCCACTGCAGCCTGTACCACCATTGCATACGTGTTGAAGCTGAGGTCTCCGCTGCCGGCAACTCGCTGGTATCGGGTTCCCGTGCCTTCGAGATAGCTGAGCCAGTCAAACCAAGGCGACAAGATAGTGGTGTCGAGATGCACCAAAGGCGCAGTCGATAGAAGCATAGCCTGTCCTCCAGTGCGCTCCAGCAGGGCTTGGGAGCAAACCGGAACGACCCTTTCAGGCATCAACAGCCGACCAGAGTGCGAGAACTGGGTTTTCGTGCCGAACGCGACGGCTATGTCGGCTCCCTCCGACCAATCCGGCTCCAGCCGCTGTGTCGACACGATTTGTATGTCGAGGTCAGGATAAAGAAGCCGAAATCCATGCATGCGGGGAATGAGCCAAAGCGCAGCGAAGGCGTAGTCCGTGCAGAGCCGCAGGGTCGGCCGCTTCGACTGGGCGTGAAACTGGCTGGCCAGAGCGTCGATCTGGGAGACCGCTTTCTCCACCACCTCCAGAACTTTCTGACCTTCCGGGGTCAGTGTCACGCCCCGATGCTGTCGCACAAAGAGCGGGACACCGAATGCTGCTTCCAGTTCCCGTATCTGGTAACTGACGGCGGGCTGGCTGACACCATGTTTTCGTGCCGCGGCAGAGAGCGATCCGTGACGGGAAATCTCCACCAGCAATCGGAACCAGCCAACATCCACCGGCGCGCGCAAAATAAATCCTCTTTATGGCCACCATTCGAAATCACGGCCTTTACAGCCGGTACCGCGTTAGCTTCAATAAGTGTAGCAAATAGAGAGAGGGGTACAAGCATGACACGCAAGTCCACACTGGGTGCCGGCGCCTTAGCCTGCACGACTGCTATCTTCGCCGTTCTTGCTCCCGTATCTGCCACGGCCGCAGATGCCGAAGCCTGCAAAGCCGTCCGTTTGTCGGATCCGGGCTGGACCGACATCACCGCGACCAACGGTGTTGCCGCCTTTATCCTTGAGACGCTGGGATACGAGCCGGACGTAAAGACGCTTTCCGTCCCGATCGGCTACCAGTCGATGAAGAACGGCGAGATTGACGTCTTTCTCGGGAACTGGATGCCGGCGCAGCAGGCGTTCATAGATGATCTGAATGCCGCCAAGGCGGTTGAGGTGCTGACCCAGAATCTGGTAGGCGCGAAGTTCACGCTTGCCGTGCCGACCGCCGCCGCCGAGAAGGAAGGGGTCAAGGATTTCGCCGATCTCGCTGAGCATGCGGATGCGTTTGGCCAGAAGATCTACGGGATCGAACCGGGCGCTCCGGCGAACACCAACATCCAGAAGATGATCGATTCCGGCGACTTCAATCTGAAGGACTGGGAACTGGTGGAATCGGGTGAGCAGGCCATGCTGGCGCAGGTCGAGCGCGCCAACAACGCCGGTAACGCCATCGTCTTCCTGGCTTGGGCGCCGCATCCCATGAACGCGCAGTTCGATCTTACCTATCTCTCCGGCGGAGACGCATATTTCGGCGCGAACTACGGAGGAGCAGAGGTCTACACGCTTGCCCGCACAGGCTGGTCAGAGCAGTGCCCGAATGCCGCAACCTTCTTCAAGCAACTCACCTTCACCGTGGAGATGGAAAACGTCCTGATGGGCGAGATCCTGGGTGGCGATGATGCCGCGGACGCGGCAAAGGCCTGGCTGAAGGAAAACCCGTCCGTATACGAGCCATGGGTTGCCGGCGTGACGACCTTTGACGGCCAACCGGCCAAGGAAGCTCTTGACGCAGAACTCGGGCTCTAAGGAAGGCATTGGTGCAGTCGAAACCGAACCTGCTGATCCTGATGGTGGATCAGTTGAACGGGACCTTGTTTCCAGATGGTCCTGCGGACTTCCTTCATGCCCCGCATCTGAAATCCCTGGCGAAGCGCTCCGTGCGCTTCGCCAACACCTATACGGCAAGCCCGCTCTGCGCGCCGGCACGCGCGTCTTTCATGTCGGGCCAACTTCCGAGCCGCACGCGGGTTTATGACAACGCCGCTGAATTTGCGTCGGACATTCCGACCTATGCGCATCATCTTCGCCGCGCGGGCTATCAGACGGCGCTGTCGGGGAAGATGCACTTTGGCGGGCCCGACCAGTTGCATGGTTTCGAGGAACGGCTGACGACCGACATCTATCCTGCCGATTTCGGCTGGACGCCGGACTACACCAGGCCCGGCGAGCGCATCGACTGGTGGTACCACAATCTCGGTTCCGTCACCGGCGCGGGCGTTGCCGAGATCACCAACCAGATGGAGTATGACGATGAGGTGGCCTACCACGCCACCCGCAAGCTCTACGACCTGTCGCGCGGCCAGGACGGCCGCCCCTGGTGCCTGACGGTCAGTTTCACGCATCCGCATGATCCTTATGTGGCCCGGCGCCGCTTCTGGGATCTTTATGAGGATTGCCCGCAACTGGACCCCGCCATTGCCGCCATTCCGTATGAGGAGCAGGATCCTCATTCCAGGCGCCTGATGGACGCTTGCGACCACACCGCGTTCGACTTGACGCACGAAGAGATCCGCCGTGCCCGGCGGGGCTATTTCGCCAACATCTCCTATGTCGACGAGAAGGTCGGCGAGATCCTCGACGTGCTGGAGCGCGCCCGCATGGTGGAAAACACCGCCATCCTCTTCGTGTCCGACCACGGCGACATGCTGGGCGAGCGCGGGCTCTGGTTCAAGATGAACTTCTTCGAGGGGTCCGCCCGCGTGCCGCTGATGATCGCCGCGCCCGGTTGGCAGCCGGCTCTGGTGAGGCAGGCTGTTTCCACCCTCGACGTATGCCCCACGCTTGCCACCATCGCCGGCCTCGATATCAGCCATCTCGCCCCCTGGACCGATGGCGAGGATCTGACGGGGCTGGCGCGTGGGGAGCTTACTCGCGAGCCGGTGCCAATGGAGTATGCAGCGGAAGGCTCGGTGGCGCCGATCGTGGCGATCCGTGACGGCAACTTCAAGCTGACGCTCTGCGAATGCGATCCACCTATTCTTGTCGATCTGGAAGCAGATCCGAATGAGTTGCGAAACCTCGCCAACGATCCGCAGCATGCTGAGGTGCAGGCAAGGCTTTCGGCGCTTGCTGCAGACCGGTGGGATCTTTCCCAGTTCGATGCAGCGGTTCGCGAGAGCCAGGCTCGCCGGCACGTGGTCTACGACGCCCTTCGCAACGGCGCCTATTTCCCTTGGGATTACCAGCCGCTGCAGCGTGCCTCGGAGCGCTACATGCGCAACCATATGGACCTCAACGTGCTGGAGGAAAGCCAGCGATTCCCGCGTGGCGAATAGGCTGATCATCAACCGGGAATAGATTGACGGAACAAATTTGCGTGACTCTCCGTTTCTTTGCCAGGTTTAACGGAGGAAGAACCCATGACCTATGATCCGAATGACAGCCGTCCGGACCTGCGTGATCGTCGCCCGGACCTCGTAAACAACAATGTCGATGCCCGCAGCCGTGGCTCGTCCTGGATGCCTTGGCTGGCAGTGCTTGCCGTTCTCCTGATCGGCGCCTTTATCTGGGGCAACATGGGCGGCGAACCCGGCACCGACCCGGGTACCACCGCATCAACCAATTCGGAAGCCACGGACACTGGTCCGGCTCCGGTCGCTCCGGCACCGGGCGGCGCAACCACTGACGCTGCTCCTGCCGATCCGGCTACTCCAGCCGCTCCCCCGGCTGCAGGTGGCGCGACCAACGGCGGTTAATCAGCCCCACATCATCTTCCCGAGCCGCTCGCCATCCTTGGCGGGCGGTTTTTCGTTGTGGCGACGAACGATGACACCTCGTGGGCGCTGTTGGTGAGGGCGGAGCGGACGACAAGACGGAATCCTCCCTTGTCCTCGGGTGAAGCCTAAGGATGACGAAGGGACAGACTCATCCCTTGGCGATCCACGGGTGTCACAGCGTTAGCCCGAGGAGGAGGGGGTTAAGTGGTTGATCTTTGGTAGGTGAGGGTGCGGTCTGGAGTGAAGGCATGAGGCAGAAGGCATGAAAAAAGGCGCTCGGGGCGCCTTTTCGGAGTCTAGAAGATCTCTCACTCATCACTCATCACTCATCACTCATCACTCATCACTCATCTTCAGCGCCGCGATAAATGCTTCCTGCGGGATCTCGACCTTGCCGAACTGGCGCATGCGCTTCTTGCCGGCCTTCTGCTTGTCCAAGAGCTTGCGCTTGCGGGTGGCGTCGCCGCCGTAGCACTTGGCGGTCACGTCCTTGCGCAGCGCTGAGATGGTTTCGCGGGCGATCACGTTGCCGCCGATGGCGGCCTGGATCGGGATCTTGAACATGTGCTTGGGGATCAGGTCCTTCAGCTTCTCGCACATGTCGCGGCCGCGCTTTTCCGCTGCCATCCGGTGCACCATCATCGACAGCGCATCGACCGGCTCGCCGTTGACGAGGATCGACATCTTCACGAGGTTGCCTTCGCGGTGACCGTCAAGATGGTAGTCGAAGGAGGCGTACCCCTTGGAGATCGATTTCAGCCGGTCGTAGAAGTCGAAGACCACCTCGTTGAGCGGCAGCTCATAGGTGATCATGGCGCGCTTGCCGACATAGGTGAGTTCGGTCTGGATGCCGCGACGGTCCTGGCAGAGTTTCAGGATGCCGCCGAGATAATCGTCCGGGGTGAGGATTGTCGCCTTGATCCACGGCTCGTGGATTTCTGAGATCTTGACCACATCCGGCATGTCGGCCGGATTGTGCAGCTCGCGCTCGGTGCCATCGGTCATGAACAGCTTGTAGACGACCGAAGGAGCGGTCGCGATCAGGTCGAGATTGAACTCGCGCTCCAGGCGCTCCTGGATGATTTCCAGATGCAAGAGGCCGAGGAAGCCGCAGCGGAAGCCGAAGCCGAGGGCGGCAGACGATTCCATCTCAAAGGAGAAGGAGGCGTCGTTGAGGCGAAGCTTGCCCATGGCCGAGCGAAGATCTTCGAAGTCAGCGGCATCGACCGGGAACAGCCCGCAGAAGACCACGGGCTGTGCCGGCTTGAAGCCCGGCAGCATGGTGGCAGTCGGGCGCTTGTCTTCTGTGATCGTATCGCCGACGCGGGTATCGGCCACTTCCTTGATCGAGCCGGTGAAGAAGCCGATTTCGCCGGGGCCCAGGCTATCGACCGTCAGCATCTTCGGCGTAAGCACGCCGACGCGCTCGACCTGATACTTGGCATCCGTGCCCATCATGCGAATGGTCTGGCCCTTGCTAAGCACACCGTCGATGACGCGCACCAGGACCATGACGCCAAGATAGGTGTCGTACCACGAGTCGACGAGGAGCGCCTTCAGCGGCCCCTTGTCTCCCAGTTCGCTCTTTGGCGCCGGCAGCTTGTGGACGATCGCTTCCAGCACGTCGGGAATGCCAAGGCCCGTCTTGGCCGAGATCATCACGGCTTCCGACGCGTCGATGCCGATCACTTCCTCGATCTGCTCCTTGATGCGATCCGGTTCTGCGGCCGGCAGGTCGATCTTGTTGAGGACGGTGACGATCTCGTGGTCGTTGTCGATCGCCTGGTAGACGTTGGCGAGTGTCTGCGCTTCCACGCCCTGGGATGCGTCCACCACCAGCAGCGAACCCTCGCAGGCCGACAGCGAGCGCGAGACTTCATAAGCGAAGTCGACATTGCCGGGGGTGTCGATCAGGTTCAGCACATACGTTTCGCCATCATTGGCCTTGTAGTGCAGCCGCACCGTCTGGGCCTTGATGGTGATGCCGCGCTCGCGCTCGATATCCATCGAGTCAAGCACCTGTTCCGACATGTCGCGTTCGGCAAGGCCGCCGCAGGTCTGAATCAGCCGGTCGGCCAAGGTAGACTTGCCGTGGTCGATATGGGCGACGATGGAGAAGTTGCGGATATGGTCAAGGGGCGTGCGATCGGTGCTCATGGTTCGCGCATATAGCAGCGGGCAGGGCGCCCGCCTAGCCGGTAGTGTAGGGCATTTGCGACAAATGCGCTGCTTTCACCGTGAGAACTGCTCCGGCCAGTCGCGGCGGGTCACGACCTGTCCCTCCGTGCGCAGCCGCGCGACGTCAGCAAGGTCGATGTCAACGATGAGCCAGGAGGTCTTCTCGACGGTGTCCGACGGGCTTTCGGCGACCACGCCGGAGGGTGGCATGCCGTAGTCGGAGGGAACGTAGAGGGCGGCGCGCCCACGGTTCTCGTCGAGTGCGGGTGACCAGGGGGCGGTGCCGGCGGTGGGCGAGGACAGCACGGCATACTGGTTCTCCAGCGCGCGCGCCTGGGCGCCGATGCGCACCCGGTAGGACCCTGCCAGCGTATCGGTGCAGGAGGGGGCAAGCACCAGGTCCACGCCAAGATCGGCGAGCTTGCGGCCAAGCATGGGAAATTCGTTATCGTAGCAGATCAGGATGCCGAGCCTGCCGAGCAGGGTCTCGAAGGCTTTGAGGCCCTGGATCCCGGCGGCGATCCCCCATTGCTCGCGCTCGAAGCGCGTCATGATCTGCTTGTCCTGGTGGCCGATCAGCCCGTCCGGACCGAACAGCCAGGCGCGGTTGCGATACTGCCCGTCAGGATCGAGGACAGGGGCCGAGCCCGGCTGGAAGACGATCTGATGCTTGCGGGCGAGCGCCTCGCACAGCTCCAGCCAGCGCGGGATCAGCGGCTGGATGCCGGCGATCGACCCGTGCAG
>JAEWOP010000062.1 GCA_023399635.1 Pseudomonadota bacterium | reverse complement strand
CATCCAGACCGAGCCCTTGACCGCCTCTACCGTCTCCGGGCCGCGCATGCCTTGTGCCGCGACGAACAAGGTCTCGCCGATTGCAAACATGGCGACCGCCATGGTCGTCACTTCGATACCGTCCAGTAGATCCGGTACGCCGAAGGCAAGGCGAGCCTGTCCAGTCAACTGGTCAATGCCGATAATGGAGAAGGCGAGGCCAATAAAGAGGGCGGTGAGCCCGCGAAGGGCGGAATCGCCGAATGCAGCCGATACGGTAACGAATGCCAGCACCATCAGCGCGAAATACTCACGCGGGCCGAACTTGATGGCGACCTGGACGACATAGGGCGCCAGGAAGGCGAGCAGCAGCGTCGCGATGAGTCCGGCAACGAAGGAGCCGATCGCGGAGGTTGCGAGCGCGGGTCCGCCGCGGCCAGCCTTCGCCATCTTGTTCCCCTCCAGCGCGGTCACGATCGACGCGCTTTCACCGGGCGTGTTGAGGAGGATGGAGGTCGTCGAGCCACCATACATCCCACCGTAATAGATGCCGGCAAACATGATCAATGAACCGGTTGGGTCCAGGCGATACGTCACCGGCAGCAGCAACGCCACCGTCAGCGCCGGCCCGATACCGGGAAGAACGCCAACGGCCGTCCCGAGCGTCACGCCGATCAGCGCGTAGAGAAGGTTCAGCGGCTGCGACGCCGCGACCAGTCCCTGCAGAAGAAATTCAAATGTGCTCATGATCAGTAGGTCCCGGCGTCCATGTCAGAGGAACAGGCGTTCCAGCGGCCCGGCCGGAAGCGAAAGCTGGAGAAGGCCGGCGAAGATCAGCCAGATGGCAAGACAGAAGACGATACCGATTGGGATGGTCAGCCAGAGCCTGCGGCGACCGAAGCCCGCGGCGACAAGGGCGAAGAGTATGCCTGTCGCGATGGAGAAGCCGGCGGTCTTCAGGAGCAGCATCTGTGCGGCAAGCCCTGCGACAACCCAGATCACAGGTGCCAGTTCCTGCCGGTCACGCGGCGGAAAATCACCGCGAAAAGCTTCAACTGCAGTCCAAACGGCAAGCCCGAGAAGTCCGAACGAAATCCATTCGGGAACAGTGGCCGGTCCCACCTGGGAATAGCCTGCCGCGCCCTTGACGCGTGCAACGTCGAAGAAGATCACCGCGGCGATCACGGCCAGAACTGCGGCAATGGCAAGCGCCGCCCAATCAGGGCGGCGCTGCTCGGTTGGCGAGCTGTCGTGGGTCAGGCTGATTTCACCAGTCCGATGTCCTTCAGGACGGTTTCGGTCGCGCTGACATCCTTGGCGAGCTGCTCGGCAAAGGCATCGCCAGCCAGGTAGGTGTCGGCCCAACCCTTGGTCTTCAGTGTTTCCTGCCAGCTGGCGGATTTGACGAGCTTCTCGATATCAGCAAGAACCTGAGCCTTCTGCTCCTCTGAAAGGTCAGGGGCGGCTGCCACCATGCGCCAGTTCTGCAATACGACGTCGAAGCCTGCCTCCTTCAGCGTGGGAGCGTCGACGCCCTCGATGCGCTCATCGCTGGAAACGGCGAGCAGGCGCAGCGTCCCCGCCTCGACCTGCGACTGGAATTCCCCGTAGCTGGAGATACCCGCCGTGACCTGGCTGCCGAGGATTGCTGCAAGGGCCTCGCCGCCGCCGGAATAGGCAATGTAGTTGATCTTGGTGGGATCGACGCCGGCTGCCTTGGCGAGGAGGCCGACAGCAATATGGTCGGTACCGCCGGCGGAACCGCCAGCCCAGGAAACGGAACCGGGATCAGCCTTCAGCTTTTCGACGAGCTGGTCGATTGACTGGATGTCCGACGAAGCCGGGACGACGATCGCTTCGTACTCGCCGGTCAGGCGGGCGATCGGCGTGACGTCGTCCAGGGTGACCGGCGACTGGTTCGTCAAGATGGCGCCAACCATGACATAACCGCCGACGATCAGGGCATTCGCGTTACCCTTCTGCTGGCTGGCGAACTGCGCGAGACCGATGGTGCCACCGGCGCCAGGTACGTTGATGACCTGCACATTACCGGAGATTCCCTCCTCCTGAAGGGAGGTCTGCAGCGAGCGGGCCGTCTGATCCCAACCACCGCCGGGAGCGGCCGGTGCCATGATCGTGTAGTCAGCTGCGTAGGCAGGCAGTGCGAAAGCGCCAGCAAGAAGCGAGGCGAGAACGAAGCGTTTCATGGATATATCCTCCAAAATGCGCCAAGAAGCGCAATGATCCTGTTGGAAAAGGAGGCCTGTGCTCGTCGCATGAGCGAGCCGAGCTTTCCTCCCTTTCGCATCGACATCCCCCTCCAGGAACGGCGACTGGCTCTAAGCGATCACATCAAGCTGACATCTACCTGACACGGCTCCCGAAGCTGCTGATGCACAAGGCAATCTACTGCAGGCGCAGGACCTCGTTCCATCGAGAAATCAGCCTCGCCCGCTTCACCTGATCCAGATAAACCATGAGCCCGAGGCTGACGGGCACCGGCTTCAACTGCCCGCCGAGCATTTCCCGCATCGTCATGGCTGTGTTGTTCCCCGAGACCTCGGGACTGACAGCCGGAATTTGCAGCTCCCGCGCCATGATCGTCTGTCCCTCTTTCGACATGAAGAACTCCAGGTAGCGCCGGCCAAGATGCGGCGAAGCAGCGGCCTGTGGCACGAGCCCGATCCGCGACATCACGACGGTATAGTCCTTCGGCAGGACGATACCGACATTCGGGTAGCGGGAGGCCCAGTCGGCGGCATAGGAGCCGAGGATATTGTATCCAAGGAGGAAGCGACCATCGGCCACCCGCTCCAGGATAGCCTGGCTGGTGGAATAGAGCTTGACGCCCGCCGAACCCATGGTGCGGATCACCGACCAGATATCGCCGAACTGTTCCTGGTCCCGCGACATGAACAGGAAGCCGACGCCGGAGCGCTCGATGTCATAGGTGCCGATCCGCCCATAGACATCGTCGCTGCGCCGGTTGAGGAAATCGACGAATTCCGCCCGCGTCGAGGGTGGCGGTTCGTCCGCGAAGCTCGGCTTGTGGTAGACGAAGACGGCCGGCTCGAAGGTGAGGGCGTAGGCGGTGTTGCGCCAGTTCGCCCAGGAGGGCCAGCGGTCGCTCATCGGCAGATCGCTGCGCTGGGCATAGCCGTCGTTGGCAAGCTTCACCTGCAGGTCCATGGCGGACGAGAAGGCGAAATCGGCGCTCGGCTTGCCGGCATCGGTTTCGCGAACGATCCGGTCGTAGATCTCCCCCGTCAGCATTTCCTCGTAGCGGACGGCAACATCCGGATTGGCGGCCTGGAAGCCGGCGATCATCGGCTTTGCCAAGGGCTCGTCCAGCGATGAATAGACCACGAGAACGGGAGCATCAGATTGCCCGGACAAAGCAGGGAAATTGGTTACGGAAGCCTGGGCGGCAACCGGCAGCAGAAGCTCCAGCAGGATGGCGAGGAAGAGCAGCAATGGCATGCGCCGACCATGCACCAGCCCCCGGTGGGAAACAAGAAGCAGTCAGTGGTACGCGTCCTTCCTCAAGTTGCAGAAGAGAACAAGGCGCGCTTGTTTCCGGTGCCGGCCTGCTTACCTGTCAGCGGTCTTCGCAGCCTCAAGCTTTCCACAAGGACCCCATCATGTCTCTTTCGCTTTACGACATCAGCATTCCGGTCTTCCTGCGTGCCTTCCAGAACCTTTCGGAGATCCTGAAGAAGGGCGAGGCCTTCGCCGACGAAAACGGCCTTCCACATTCCGAACTGCTGCAGGCACGGCTGATTTCCGACATGGCACCGCTGACGGCGCAGATCCAGCGGGTAAGCGATACGGCGAAGTTTGTTGCGGTGCGGCTCGGCGGGATCGACAACGTGCCGATGGAAGACAACGAGGAGACGTTCGCCGATCTCCATGCGCGCATCGGAAAAACGATCGCTCTTCTTCGGGCGCTGCCATCCGATGCGATGGACGGCAAGGAGGAAACGGAAGTGGTGCTGAAGACGCGGGACAGCACCACGACCTTCACTGGGCGCGATTACCTTCTGCAATTCGCCATTCCGAACTTCTTCTTCCACATGACGACGGCCTACGCACTGCTGCGTCACAAGGGCGTTCCGATCGGCAAGATGGACTATCTCGGCCGCAGATCCTGATCCGTCAGGTGTCGTGACAGAGCCGTCGCGCCCGGCTAAGCTGCAGCCAACCGGGAGCGATCGTGCGCATTTTGCTAGTGGAAGACAACCAGGCGCTGGCGGAGGGTCTTTCGACGATCCTGCGCGGCAGCGGCTATGCGGTCGACGCCGTCTCCGACGGTGCCTCGGCCGAGGCTGTCGCGGCAGCCGAAGCCTATGATCTGGTGATCCTGGACCTCAATCTTCCCGAAATGGACGGTCTGGAAGTGCTGCGCTCCATGCGCGCGCGCCACAACCGCGCGGCCGTGATGATCCTGACGGCCCGCGGCACGCCGGAGGAGCGGGTGAGGGGCCTCGATCTCGGCGCGGACGACTACATGATCAAGCCTTTCGACATTCCGGAGTTCGAGGCGCGTATCCGCGTGCTGCTGCGGCGCCAGGCGGGTCTGCGGACCTCGGTCATCCAGCACGGTGGGGTCACTCTCGATCTCACGTCGCGCACCTTCAGCAGCGACGGCGTGCCGCTCGATATCCCGGCCCGCGAAGTGGCTTTGCTGGAACTGCTTTTCCTGCGCGCCGGCAAGGTCGTGTCCAAGGATGCCATCGTGCAGTCGCTGACAGGCTATGACGAGGACCTGTCGGCGAACGCCATCGAGCAATATGTCAGCCGGCTTCGCCGCAGGCTGAGCCTGCATGGTCTGACGGTCAAAACGGCGCGTGGCATCGGGTATTACCTCGAAAGCATCAGTGCCCCGCAATGATGCCCGCCTTGCCACCCTATTCGCTGCGTCGGCGGCTGCTCGCCTGGCTGCTCCTCGCCACCGCCGTGATCGGGGTGATCGCGCTCACCGATACCTGGCGGGAAGCCGTAAAAACTGCCAACGAGGTGTCCGATCGTGTCCTGATGGGATCCGCACTGGCGATCGCGGAGCGCGTGATCGTCTCGGAGAATGGCGAGCTGGAGGTCGACATTCCCTATGTCGCCCTGGAGATGCTGACCTCCGCGGCGCAGGACCGGGTCTTCTATCGCGTTGACGGTCCGCCCGGAACCTTTATCACCGGCTACCAGACACTGCCGTCGATCCCGCGCAGCGAAGGACAGGAGACGGCGTTTGCGGATGCCACTTTCCGCGGCGAACCAATCCGCATCGCCGCCCTGGCGCGTTCGGCCTCCACCGGCATCAACTCTGTCCCCTTCCTGGTCACCGTGGCGGAAACGACGATTGCGCGTCAGCAGCTGATGCAGACGATCCTGTTTCGCTCGGCGCTTCGCCTGCTCTTCATGATCATCGGCGCCGCAGTGATCGTCTGGGTCGCCGTGACGGTGTCCCTGCGCCCGCTCTACCGCTTCAGCGAAGCGATTGCGGAGCGCAGCCCCAATGACCTGAGCCCCATTGTCGAAAGAGTGCCGACGGAGGTGCAGGGGCTGGTCGATACGGTGAACTCCTTCATGGTGCGGCTCGAGTCAGCCTTGGAGGCATTGCGACACTTCACGGGAAATGCGAGCCATCAACTGCGCACGCCGCTTGCGATCATCCGCACACAGTTAGCGATTGCTTCTCGCAGCAGCGATCCCAATGCCGTGTCACAAGCAATGGAAAGAGCCGATGCCGCCGTCGCCGACGGGGAGCGGATCCTCGGGCAATTGCTGTTGATGGCGCGGATCGACGCCGCCACGCGTTCGGCGTCTCTCCAGGAGATCGACCTGTCGGCGCTGGCACAGACGCTGACCGCGGAGAATGTGCCCGCTGCCGCAGAGGCGGGCATCGATCTTGGCTTCGAGGGTGAGGACCATCTTCACGTCCTTGGGGAGCCGCTGCTGATGGGAGAGCTCCTCAAGAACCTGATTAACAACAGCCTGCTCTATGCTGGCCGCGGCGCCGAGGTGACAGTCCGTGCACGAAGGCAGGGCGATTATGGCATGCTGGAGGTAGAGGACAATGGACCGGGGATCCCGCTGGAGAAGCGAGAGGCCGCGCTTCGGCGTTTCGAGCGGGGAGGCGCTGGCGATAAGGTCGGCTCCGGCCTTGGGCTGCCGATTGTGGAGGAGATTGCCAGGCTTCACGGTGCGCGCCTCGACCTGCTCGATGGCGCTTCGGGCAAGGGGCTGATGGTGCGGCTGGTCTTCGAGCGCGCAGGCTAGGCCTGATGAACGATCTTGCCGCCGATCCAGGTACTCTTCATCTCAAGCGCGTCGCTCAGCAGAACGAAATCGCCGTCGAAGCCTGGCTTGAGGCTGCCCTTCTTGCCCACCAGTCCGGCGGCCTCGGCCGGGTAGAGCGAGACCATCCGCAACGCGTCCTCGAGCGGCAGCTCCAACCTCTCGTGCAGGAATCGGACCGAGGCGAGCATGTCGATGTCGGCGCCGGCAAGCGTACCGTCCGCCAGTGTCAGCCGGCCGTCGCGGCGCAGGATCTCGCGGCCGTTCAGGGTAAAGCTGGTGAGATCCGTGCCGATCGGCGACATGGCATCGGTGACGACGAAGATCCGTCCCGGCCCTCGCTTAGCTCTCAGCGCGATCTGCATCGCTGCCGGATGAACATGCACGCCGTCGGCAATCAGGCCGGCGTGGAGATTCCCAGTATGCAGTGCCGCACCGACGACGCCGGGCTCCCTGTGGCCGAGCGGGCTCATGGCGTTGAAGAGATGGGTGACGGTGCGGGCTCCAGCCCGGGCGTAGCGTTCTACCATCTCGAACGTTGAATCGGTGTGGCCGATGCTGACGATGAAGCCGACGGCTGAAAGATGCGACACCTGCTCCTCGGTTACGTTCTCCGGCGCGACCGTGATCATAAGGGCGGGGAAAAGATCGCGGCATTCCAGCAGAAGGTCGATATCACTCTCCTCCATCGGGCGGATCAGCGACGGGTCGTGTGCTCCCTTGCGAGTGAGCGAAAGATGCGGGCCTTCCAGATGGAGGCCCGCAAAACCGGGAAGCTCTTGGCGTACCGCGTCCCGACCGGCTGCTATGACCGATTGCGTGACCTCGGGCGTATCCGTGATCAGCGTCGGAAGGAGGGCCGTCGTGCCGAAGCGGGCATGGGCCTGGCAGATCCTGCGCAGCCCCTCCACGGTCGGCTCGTCGTTCAGCATCACGCCGCCGCCACCATTGACCTGCAGGTCGATGAAGCCAGGGACGAGGATGCCACCTCCCGCGTTGACGACCGTCGCGTCGGAGGGAAGCTCTCCTGCCGGCACGATCGCCTGCACCCGGGCGCCATCCAGGAGAAGGGCCGCGCTCTCGTGCCAGGTCTCGCCGTCGAAGATGCGGGCGCCGGTAATCGTAGTCAGAGTCATCGTGTCTCCGTCACCTTCTTGAGGGCAGCCGGGGCATCCGGATTGAAGCCGCGCGTCCGCGACCAAGCCTCGACAAAGCCGTAGAACGGCGGGATGAGGCAGAGCGCGTCGGTCAGCGGATGGCCGGTTGTGACAAACGGAAGCTCCGTCGCCTTGCTTGTCTTGCTCGACGTGGCGAAGGCGAGTGCGCCCTTCCCGGCAAGCCCGTCGACGATCTCCACGACGGAACCTTCCGCCGCATCGCGGGCAGCAAAGGCGACGATGGGAAAGCGGTAGTCGACAAGCGCCACCGGCCCATGAAGCACCTCTGCCGAAGAATAGGCCTCGGCATGCATGTTGGAGGTTTCCTTGAACTTCAGCGCCGCTTCGCTGGCGATCGCGAGCGCCGGGCCGCGGCCTAGCATGAAGAGCGAATCCGCATCCCCGAGCTGTCCGGCGAGGTCCGTCCACTCCAGAGCGACAGCCTTTTCGCAATGCGACGGGAGTGCCCGAAGCGCATCGCGCAGGCCATGGTCGTCCGTCCATTCCGCCAGCACCGCAAGCCCTGCCACGATCGAGTTGACGTAGGATTTCGTGGCGGCGACGGCGAGTTCCGGACCCGCCTGGATGTTGATGGCATGGGCACAGGCATCCGCGATGGGAGATTCGGGTGTGTTCGTCAGGGCGATGCTGAGGGCACCGGCATCGGTTGCGGATTTCGCCATGGCAACGATGTCGGGGCTCTTGCCGGATTGCGAGATGGCAATGGCGGCACCGCCCTGAAGCTTCATCGGCGCATGGTAGATCGATGCAAGCGAGGGGCCGAGGGAAGCAACCGGGCGGCCGGTGGAAAGTTCGACCGCATATTTGATGAAGGTCGCGGCATGGTCGGAGGAGCCGCGGGCAATAGTGACCAAGAACGCGGGATCGCGTTCGCGCAGGGCCCGGCCTGCCGCGGTGAAATCGGCAGACGACCGCTCCAACAGACGCGCGACCGCCTCCGGTATCTCGTTGATCTCCTGGCGCATATGGGTCTGCACGGTCTTAGTCTCCCAAGGTAAGTTCGGCGACGAAGTCATAAGCATCACCGCGGTAGAGCGAGCGGGTGAATTCCACCACGCGGCCTGAGGCGAGGTAGGAGATACGCTCGATGGAAAGGCCTGCAGCACCGACCGGAACGGCCAGCAGCCCGGCCTCCGGCTCCTTCACGTTGCAGGCAGAGATGCGCTGGATCGCCCGCACGGGGCGCGCGCTTTTCTTCTGCAGGGCGGCATAAAGCGAGGTGGTCACGGCATCCGGGTCCGGAAGGAGTTCCGCCGACAGGCTTGCCCGCTCGATGGCAAGCGGCAGGTCATTGGCGATGCGCAAGCGGCCGATGCGCGCTACCATGGTGCCTGCAGCGAGCCCCAGCATCATCATTTCTTCCGGCGATGGGTGAAACAGGCCGCGCTCGAGCCATTCCGAGCGGGTTGCCAGTCCCCGCCGAGTCATGTCCTCGGTGAACGATGTGAGCTGGGAGAGCGGCTGCTGGACGCGCGAGACCGGCTTGACAACGAAGGTGCCGGAACCCTGTCGGCGCGTCAGCAGCCCGTCGCGCACCAGGTCGTCGACCGCCTTGCGCACCGTGACCCGGCTGACACTGGCGTATTCGGCAAGATCACGTTCGGCGGGAAGGGCAGCGCCATGGCCGAGCCTTCCCGACTGGATCGCATCCTCCAGGGTCTGTCGGAGCTTCAGGTAGAGCGGTCCGCCGCTCGGCGACTGCAGGCCTTCAAGCGGCAGGATGGACGCAAGCTTGCTGCTCATCGTGCCGCCTCCGCCGTTTGGAAGGTCTGCACCGCCAGGGCGACGGCACCGGTCAGCGCATCGGCCAAGGGCTCGGACAACCGGGCGCGATGCCGTTCCGCCAGATAGGATGGATAGACCTGCGCCAGCCCACCGAGGAGGCAGAGCCTGCCGCCGTTGTCGGTGATCCGGCCGACGGCGTCCAGAGCGTCATCCACCTGCGCCGCCGCATCGCGCATCAGGCGAAGCGCGGTCGGATCTCCGTCCGCGGCACCCTGGACCACACGCGGTGCGTAACGGCCGAAGTCGCCAGGATGGGCCCCGCGGGCAAAATCGACAATCCTGCGGGGGTCGTTGTCGAACTCATCGAGGATCGAGGTCGTCAGTGCGCTCAAGGGTCGAACGCCGTCGTGGGCCAGAAGGCTTTCCTGCAGGGCAGCATGGCCGATGCGCGCACCGCCGCCGAGATCGCCGACCTGGAAGCCCCAGCCACCGAGATAATGAAGTTTGCCGCGATAGCGGGCGATGAAGATGGTGCCGGTACCCACGATCGCGATGGCGCCGTCTGCGTCTCCCACCGCGCCCTGCAGCGCGATCAGCCCGTCGGAAACGATCTGCGCCTGCTTGAAGGGCAGGCGTGCCGTGACATAGGTGATGGCGTCGCCGACATTGTTGCCTGCAAGTCCGAGGAGCGCTACGCAGTCGGCGGGCTCTACGCCGGCAAGAGCGGCATCGGATAGTGCCAGACGGGCTGCTTCCTCGATATGGCGGAGAGCCGTGTCGGGATCGGTCAGGATGTTGGAGGCGCCACTGCGACCGCGGCCGAGAATGCGCCCTTGCGCATCGGCCACCGCCGCCCGGCAGCTCGTGCCCCCGCCATCAATTCCCAAGAAATAAGCCGCCATCTGTGCCTCCAGGGAAGATGATACCAAAAAAATACCATTTACCAAGGGGGCTGCAGTCGGGCATGCCCTTCTCATCTTTAACTATCGGGAAAGTAAGCTTAATTCCTGCAGGGGTCGTCTTTTGATTAGATGGAGCAGCAAACGTTAATTTTGCCGCTGGACAATTGGTATTTTTTTGGCATCATTTTGTTTGAGAGGGAGAAGCGGATGAGCAGAACTGCCACCGAAGCCAGAC
>JAEWOP010000023.1 GCA_023399635.1 Pseudomonadota bacterium | reverse complement strand
GTATCGCAGGCCTGATCGGCGCGATCATGGTCGGCAAGCGCACCGGCTTCGGCAAGGACATGATGGCGCCCCACTCCATGACGCTCACCATGGTGGGTGCATCCATGCTGTGGGTAGGCTGGTTCGGCTTCAACGCCGGTTCCGCCGCGGCAGCGAACGGCACTGCCGGTCTCGCCATGATCAACACCTTCACGGCAACTGCAGGCGCAGTCGTGGCTTGGTGCCTGATCGAAGCCTTTGCTCGCGGCAAGGCGTCCATGCTGGGTGCAGCTTCCGGCGTAATTGCCGGCCTCGTCGCTGTCACGCCGGCAGCTGGCGCAGTCGGGCCGATCGGTGCGATCTTCCTTGGCGCCATCGCGTCCGGCCTCTGCTACTTCTTTGTTGCGGTGGTGAAGAACAAGTTCGGCTATGACGACACGGCTGATGTCTTCGGTGTCCACGGCATTGGCGGCATTGTCGGCGCGATCGGCACCGGCATCTTTGCCGCAACATCGCTCGGCGGCGCAGGCTATGCAGAAGGCATGACCATGGCTTCGCAGGTCTGGGTTCAGATCAAGTCGATCATCGTCACCATCCTCTGGTGCGGCATTGGTTCGCTGGTCCTGTACAAGATCGTCGACGTGATTGTCGGCCTGCGGGTTACCGTTGAAGCCGAACGCGAAGGTCTCGACCTCGCCTCCCATGGAGAAGCGGCCTATCACTCGTAGGCTCAATGCTTGCGGCGGCAGCCTGCCGCCGCAAGCGCGTATCCAGCGGCTTCGCGCCACCCAGTGCCCGGCTTGCCGGGCTTTTTCGCCATCCGGTCACCGCTCCCCACAGCTCCCTTCAACGTGGTTAAAGCCACGTTAACCACCCCCGCGCTACCTTCCGGCGACTGTGGCGACATGCGTCTTTCCTCGATGCTGTCGTTTCCGGACGTTGAAACAGCGGGCAGACATGATGGGCAGAAGCAATTCGGCAGCGATGGGTCACGGATCGGCAAAGGCCATGCTGACCGCATTCGTCCTCAGGCAGGCAATGGCGCTTGCCGGCTTTGCCATCTTCCTCGGACTGGCGCTTGCCGTGGTTGCGCTTGCCACTTGGAATGTCGCCGACCCGAGCTTCTCCTACGCAACGGACAATGAACCCACCAACTTGCTCGGCTATGGTGGTGCCGCCTTTGCCGATCTGATGATGCAGTTCCTCGGGCTGGCAAGTCTGGTGGCGCTTCTGCCCGTGCTGGCGCTTGCGCTGGCACTAATCTCCGGGCGTCAGTTCAATCGCGTCCCTGCGCGGCTGGCGGCTTGGGGGGGCGGCACCTTGCTTGCATCCGCCTCGCTAGGCTGCTTTCCCGCCCCTTTCACATGGCCCATTCCCAACGGCATCGGCGGTGTCATCGGCGATATGATTTTGCGGTTTCCCGCGCTGTTCGTGGGGGCCTATCCGACCGGCATGCTGGCCACCATTCTGGGCGTTGTCTTCGCCTTTCCCGCTCTATGGCTGTTGCTGTTTGCCTCCGGACTGGTCGGGGAAGCTTTTGTCGATCATGAGGAAGAGGACGATCTTCCGGTGCGGTCCGCCGGCCGCAGCCGCCCGTCCGTCGAGGCCGAGGATGAAGACGATGATGGCGGTTTTGCCGGCTTCCTAGCGCTTGGAGCGCTCGCTCACTACTGGTACATCGGGCAGGCGCGCCTTCGCCGGCTCTTCGGCATCAAGAGGGCGCCGCGCAATACGTTCGATCAGCCCTACGACTTCAACGAGGACGAGTTCGGCACCCTCAACGAACCGGTGCGCCCCAAGGCCGCCGCTGCGGGACATCGGGTGGAGCCTTCCCTTGACGGCCCCTCGGGCAGCACTGGTCGCCGCGCCATCTCCGCGCCCCCCATGCTGCTCGACGATGAGGACGAGGATGACGATGCCCTCCTTGGCCGGCCGTCCGGTATCCTGCCGGACGATGATGACGTCCCCTTTGCCGTCTCACGTGCGCGGTCAACGGAAGGTGCGCCGGCGCGCCCGCGGGTCGTTGCGCCGCCATCACCGCCCAAGCCGAGTGCCCGCGTCGCTCGTGAAGCACAGGCCTCTTTCATCGACCCTGACGGCTTCCAGCTGCCATCGGTTCATCTTCTTGCCGAACCAAAGGCCGTTGCCCGCGATGCGACACTCTCGGCCGACGCCCTGGAGCAGAATGCCCGTATGCTGGAGGGCGTGCTGGAGGACTTCGGTGTCAAGGGCGAGATCATCCATGTCCGGCCAGGCCCTGTCGTCACCCTCTATGAACTGGAGCCAGCGCCAGGAATCAAGTCTTCGCGCGTGATCGGCCTTGCCGACGACATTGCCCGCTCGATGAGCGCAATCGCGGCTCGCGTCGCTGTCGTTCCGGGTCGCAACGCCATCGGCATCGAACTGCCGAACCGCACCCGCGAGACGGTTTATCTCCGCGAAATGATCGGCTCGAAGGATTTCGAGGCCAGCAAGGCGAAGCTCGCCATGGCGCTCGGCAAAACCATCGGAGGCGAGCCGGTGGTGGCCGATCTTGCCAAGATGCCTCACTTGCTGGTCGCCGGTACCACGGGCTCCGGTAAATCGGTCGCCATCAACACCATGATTCTGTCGCTTCTTTACCGCTACACGCCGGAGAAGTGCCGCCTGATCATGCTCGACCCGAAGATGCTCGAACTTTCCGTCTATGACGGCATTCCGCACCTGCTTTCCCCGGTTGTCACAGACCCGAAAAAGGCCGTGGTCGCGCTCAAGTGGACCGTCCGGGAGATGGAAGAGCGTTACAAGAAGATGTCGAAGATCGGCGTGCGCAACATCGACGGCTTCAACAGCCGGGTCGAGCAGGCGCTGGCCAAGGGCGAGGTGCTGACGCGCACAGTGCAGACTGGGTTCGACCGTCAGACTGGCGAGGCGATGTACGAGACCGAGGAATTCGATCTCCAGCCGATCCCCTATATCGTCGTCATCATCGACGAGATGGCCGACTTGATGATGGTCGCCGGCAAGGACATCGAAGGGGCCGTCCAGCGCCTGGCGCAGATGGCCCGCGCGGCCGGCATCCACGTCATCATGGCAACGCAGCGACCATCGGTCGACGTCATCACCGGCACGATCAAGGCGAACTTCCCGACCCGCATCTCCTTCCAGGTGACCTCGAAGATCGACAGCCGGACGATCCTCGGCGAGCAGGGCGCCGAACAGCTGCTCGGCATGGGCGACATGCTCTACATGGCCGGCGGCGGTCGCATCCAGCGCGTCCATGGGCCGTTCGTTTCCGACAACGAGGTGGAGGAGATCGTCGCCTACTTGAAGAGCCAGGGTGCGCCTCAATATCTGGATGCAATCACGGCAGACGATGACGAAGAGAACGACGGTGGCGGACCGGCCGGGACCGCAAACCTTTCGGAGTCGGAGGATCCCTATGACCAGGCGGTGGCGATCGTCCTTCGGGATGGCAAGGCATCGACCTCCTACATTCAACGGCGACTGGGCATAGGATACAATCGGGCGGCTTCGCTGATCGAACGGATGGAGAAGGAAGGACTGATCGGTCCGGCCAACCATGCCGGTAAACGCGAGATTCTCGTACCCACGGAGGCCGACATTCTGGAACGCTAAAACCGCGTTTCGCGTTGGCCATCAAGCCGCCGCCTTTTGTGCGCACGAAGCGGTGGAAGGAGACCAGATAAGATGACGAAAAAGACTTCAAACGCTCCAAAGACCGGCTTCATCAGCCGCCGCGGCTTCTCCTTCGGCCTGATGGGCCTGGCTGCCAGTGCGGCGTTGCCGCTGCCGGCTCTGGCACAAGGCGCCGGTGGCTCGGCTGCGGCACAAAGGATTGCCGACCATTTCTCTTCGGTGAAATCCATGACCGGCGAGTTCGTGCAGTTCGGGCCGCGCGGGGAACAGACCGGCGGGAAGTTCTTCATTGAGCGCCCGGGCAAGCTCCGTTTCAATTTCGAGGATCCGTCCCCCATCCGCGTCATCGCCGACGGCAAGAACGTCGTCATTGGCAACATGAAGTTGAAGACATGGGATCTCTACCCGTTGTCGAAGACGCCGCTCAGCCTGTTGCTGGCTGAACGCATCGACCTCTCCGACGGAATGGTCCGGGGTGTACGCGAAGAGCCGGACCTGACGACGATCATCCTCGGCAACCGGACTGTGTTTGGTGACTCCACCATCACCATGATGTTTGATTCCAAAACCTACGAACTGCGGCAGTGGACGATCACCGATGCTCAAAACAAGGACACGTCGGTGATGATCTACAATGTGAGGAATGGGGTTGCATTCGACGACCGCGTCTTCCGCATCCCTTACGATGAGGTCCGCAAGATCTGATCGCGAGCTCAAGGGAGGCAGGCGCCTCCCTTTTTGCTTCACCTCATTGCCAGAATCTCCTAAACCTCCGGCACCTGCGTGTGGACCTGGAATGACATTCTCCATCACAACCTGGAATATCAATTCGGTGCGGCTGCGCATGCCGATCGTCGAGCAGTTTCTCGTGCGCCACCAGCCGGACATCCTGTGCCTTCAGGAGATCAAGTGCCAGGAGCACGAGTTTCCCCTGCAGCCGCTGAAGGACCTCGGCTACCAGCACATCATCATCCACGGCCAGAAGGGTTACCATGGCGTCGCCATTGCCTCGCGGGTGCCGCTGACGGAGGATCACCGGCAGAATTATTGCGGTCTCGGTGACGCTCGGCACATTTCGGCAATCTTTGAACGCGGCTCGCGCAGGATCCGCCTGCACAACTTCTATGTTCCCGCTGGCGGCGATGAGCCAGATCGCAGCGTCAATCCCAAGTTCGGCCACAAGCTCGATTTCGTCGAGGAGATGAAGTGCCTCAAGGCCGACCCAATGCCGGGTATCTCCTCCGTTCTGGTAGGCGACCTCAACATCGCTCCCCTCGAGCATGACGTCTGGTCGCACAAGCAGATGCTGAAGGTCGTCAGCCATACGCCGGTGGAGACGGAAGCTCTGCTCGAGATCATGGAGAAGGGGAACTGGCTCGACCTGATGCGCCAGCATGTCCCACAAGAGGAAAAGCTCTATACCTGGTGGAGCTATCGCGCCAAGGACTGGGCGGCGGCAGACCGCGGGCGGCGGCTGGACCACATCTGGTCCTCACATGACCTGGGGCCATTCCTGGATCGGGTGGAGGTCTTGAAGGAAGCAAGAGGCTGGAACCAGCCTTCCGATCACGTCCCGGTTACGGCCGTATTCAAGTTCTGAGCAGGGGTGACGCCATCAGTTGAACCGCCCCTGCAGTCCCGAAACAGCATTCGCCATGGCTACGATGTTGGCGCGGATGCGGCCTTCCACCATCCGGCCAACCTGAGGATATTCCTCCAGCAGTCGGTGGAACAGCGCCCGGCTCACACGCAGAACTTCGGAATCCTCGATCGCAATGGCCGTGAACTTCCGCTCGACCATCGTGACCAAAGCCAATTCAGATAGCAGGGTGCCGCGGGTGGCGATGCCATCGGATCTGGCCGTGCCGTCGCGCGCCGTCACATATAGTTCGAAGGACCCCCGGGAAACCACGAAGGCCGCTTCAGCGGGCGATCCCTCTCGGAATAATTCCTGCCCCGCCGCCACCGGACGCCGTTCGGCGCCGAATGCAAGAAGCCGAAGCTGGTCGCCGTCCAGTTCCCTGAACAAAGGGACTTCGGAAAACAGGCGGATGTCGTCGTTGAGCGACATGGCAGCTACGGCACGATCTTGTAGCCGCCGTTCTCGGTGACGAGAATTGCAGCGTTGGAAGGGTCGCGTTCGATCTTCTGGCGAAGTCGGTACACGTGAGTTTCAAGGGTGTGGGTGGTTACGCCAGAGTTATAGCCCCAAACTTCTTCCAGAAGCACGTCTCGGGTAACGACCTTCTGGTCGGCGCGGTAAAGGTAACGGATGATCGCGGCCTCCTTCTCCGTCAACCGTATCTTCTTTCCGTCGTCCGTCGTCAGCAGCTTCTGGCTCGGCTTGAAGATATACGGACCTACGGTAAAGGTCGCGTCCTCGCTCTGCTCGTACTGGCGAAGCTGTGCGCGTAGACGTGCAAGAAGCACGGCAAACCGGAAAGGCTTCGTGACGTAGTCATTGGCGCCGGCTTCCAGACCAAGGATCGTATCGGAGTCTGTGTCGTGCCCGGTCAGCATGATGATCGGTGCCTTGAAGCCGCTCTTGCGCAGGAGCTTGACGGCTTCCCGTCCATCCATATCCGGCAGGCCGACGTCCATGATCAGGAGGTCGACCTGCGTGCTTTTTGCCGTCTGCATCGCCTTTGTGGCGTTCGCTTCCTGCAGCAGCGAGAATTCCTCGTACAGTGACAGCTGCTCCATCAGCGTTTCGCGCAGGTCGTCGTCGTCATCCACCAGTAGAATCGTGCGAGTTGCCATGCTTTCTCCTGCCTCTTGTTTATCTCGCCCTTGTCTCTGTTACGTCAGGAGAGGGCAATCGGTTCAGGCACTTGATCTAAGTCGCATCGTGCTATGAATACAAACCAAATCATCTTCAAAGCAAAAACTCGTGAGGAAAAATGGCCAGTTCTCGTCGGCCAGATTCGGAAAGACCGTCTGTAATCACCGTTCGATCCGCTCCTGGCAATCCGCGTCGAGGGCTTCTCTCCTACGGCGGCATCACCGTCCCTGCCGCCCTTGGCCGTTCCGGCCGCACTGCATTCAAGCGAGAGGGCGATGGCGCAACGCCAATCGCAGCCATGCGTCTGCTCCACGGCTTTTATCGCAGCGACCGCGTGATGTCACCGCGCACCGGCTTGTCGATGCGCCGCATCGAAAAGGAGATGCTGTGGTGCGACCAGCCGGATCATCCAAGCTACAATCGGCTGGTGCGTGCTCCATTGCGTGTCAGCCACGAGGAGATGAAGCGTGACGATGGCCTTTATGATATCTGCCTCGTCCTCGACTGGAACATAACGTCGCGCCGGCGCTATCGCGGCTCTGCGATCTTCTTCCATCTGATCAAGCCGGGTTACCAGCCGACCGCGGGCTGTATCGCCATCAGCCTGAAGGACATGCGCCGCCTGCTTCCCTTCCTCCGTCGGGGGACCGAGGTTCGCGTGCTCTGATGCGCAGACACGGGCATCCGTGCCTACTGGAGCGAACGAGGGTTCTCAAAGCGCGACAACGTTCCTGAGCCGGGCCGAAGGTCCGCCCAGTCGGCAAAGGGAAAGTCTATGACTGCCAAGGCACCTGTCGGGTATTTTTCCGCCAACGCCCTTCGCACAAACGTCTCCCCATCCCCTGCCAGCAGCAGAGCAAGATCCTGAAGCCCGGGATTGTGGCCGATCAGGAGGAGCGTCTCCGCCCCCGCCGGCGTCCGTCCGACCACATCCAGCAGTTGGTCCGTCGAAGCCTCGTAAAGCTCATTGCAGATCTGGGATTTCACTTCGCCAGGCAGCCTGCGCTTCACCAGGCCCCAAGTCTCCTGCGTGCGCCGTGCGTCGGAAACAAGAACAAGATCCGGAAGGAGGTATTCACGCGCCATGTGGCTGCCGATGACTGGCGCAGCCTTAAGGCCCCGGGCAGCAAGCGGCCTCTGGTGATCCGGCACACCATCTGGCCATGCGGATTTCGCGTGCCTCAGGAGAAGCAGCCGACGATGTTGAGGGTTGTTCCTCTTGGAAAGCCCCGGCATGATCTGCATCCGCCTTTTGACCCGTCCCTAAACTAACGGAAACGCCAGTCGTTGCAGCCTACGCATGGAAGAAAAATGGCGCCCGCGGTGGCCGGGGGGGGAAAGCGTGAACCAGGG
>JAEWOP010000002.1 GCA_023399635.1 Pseudomonadota bacterium | reverse complement strand
GGGGATAGATAATCATGGTGGGAACGCCCGTCGAACGCCGAACCCGGAAAAACGACCCGGAGAAAACGAAGCAGGACATTCTCGAGGTCGCGACCGAGGAGTTCTCTGCCTATGGACTTTCTGGCGGTCGTGTCGATGCCATCGCGGAAAAGACCAAGACTTCAAAGCGGATGATCTATTACTACTTCGGCAGCAAGGAGGGGCTCTATCTTGCGGTCCTTGAGAAGGCTTACCGGAAAATCCGTTCGCTCGAGGCCGACCTCGAGCTTGCCGATATGCCACCTGTCGAAGCGCTCAGGACACTTATCGCCAGTACTTTCGACCATGACGAAAACAATCCGGACTTCGTCCGTCTGGTGAGCATCGAGAACATTCACCACGCCGCCCACATGAAGCAATCGTCGGAGATCGCGGACCTTAACCTCTCAATCGTCCAGACGATCGGAGAGGTTTTGGAGCGGGGCCGCCGTGAAGGCATCTTTCGGGCAGACGTTGATGCCGTCGATCTCCACATGCTCATCAGCGCCTTCTGCTTCTTCCGGGTCTCCAACCGATATACTTTCGGCACGATCTTCCAGCGTGACCTTTCGGAACCCACGCTCTACCGCCGACACAAGCAGATGATCTCCGATGCGGTGGTCGCCTATATGACGGAGCACCGTTCACACGACCCTCGTTGAAGATAGCCGATCATGCTACCTAGGCGTATTGACGCAGGCTGGGCATGAACAAGCGCGCCGGTCGTGGAGGATAAAGCGGAACAGCGGCACGTAGGATGGTCATCCGGACCGGCAAAGGTATACGCCCATCGCCTTCAACGGGCCACTCTCAACGATCCATACAGGCGCGTACGGCATCGACGAAGACACCGCCACGCAACCGCTGAGCTTCGATCGCGGCCTCAACACCGTCGCGGGCATCCATAGCGCACTTGCCGGGTTCGAATGCATTCTCAGACCCAGGATGGTTGCTCACTGCCATTGGCTCCGATCCGAGAGGAATGCTGATGTCTGGAGCAGAACAAGCCCGCTTCCCGACTGCAGCTTAACAAACCGCTCCTCAATCCACTACCGAACTTCCCAGCGCACCGCGCAGCCTCGTCTGAGATGGCTGCGGGACGCGCGATCGACCTCGACATCCGCTCGTCGCACCTGTCAATCCGGTGGTTCTATCGACTTGGGTCCGCAAAGACAGGTGGTTAGCTCGCTCCGGCCAGCTCCTCCCTTCACTCACGACCCGAAGCCAAGAGATGCTGTCCACCTGGAACAGGCAATCCTTACAGGCTTCATTTCCTAGCTGACGCGATGCTTTTATCCGTCAACGGCGGCTTTCAGCGTTTCTTCTTCGCTCGCTTGCTGATGCCATCATCGTTACAGAATTTTGTGGCACGCACCGTCGGATTCATGGGCGACCGAACCTATATACGGTGTCTGTAGCGTCGACCGCGCTAACGTATTGTAGCCGTTATTCGAGGCAGGGTGCAGCTGGAGGATTGGCATGGCGAGTTTCTCGATCGATAGCTTCACGCACCGCCGCGACACCACCGTAAGCTTGTTGCTCGCCTCACTCCTCATCCTGGCCTGGATGAGTGTTCACGTCACCAGCATCTTCTTTGTGGATTGGACGATGCCTGGTCGTCTTCTCCTGGCACCCGTTGTCATTGCCGTACAGTGCTGGCTGAGCGTCGGATTGTTCATCATTGCCCATGACACGATGCATGGATCGTTGGCTCCGCAGTTTCCCAGGTTGAACCGGGCGATCGGCCGGTTCTGCGTGTTCATTTATGCGGGCTTTTCCTATGACAAGCTCTTCACGAGCCACCATGCGCACCATCGGCATGCCGGGACAGCCGACGACCCGGATTTCGACGCCGAACATCCCGAACGCTTCTGGCCCTGGTACCTCAAATTCTTTCGGCACTACTTCCGCTGGCGCGAACTCGGCGTTCTCAGCATCGCCGTGCTTCTCTATCTCTTGATCCTTCGCGAACGGTTCCCGACCATGCTGGCGTTCTGGGCGCTGCCCGCAATCCTTTCGTCAGTCCAGCTCTTTTATTTCGGAACCTACCTCCCTCACCGTATCGACGAAACGCCGTTTGATGATCGGCATCGGGCGCGTAGCAATGATTTTTCGCCTATCATGTCTCTGCTGACTTGCTTCCATTTCGGATATCATCATGAACATCATGATCGGCCTGGCGTGCCGTGGTGGAGGCTGCCGGCCCAGCGGAGATTGACGCTGCAGGAAAAAGCAAGCCGAGGGTAAGGCATGGAAACCTTGATGGATTACCTGATTCCGACGATGCTCGTGATCGGCACCGTCGTCTTCATGGAGTGGTTTGCGGCATGGTCGCACGAGCATGTGATGCACGGATGGGGGTGGCGCTGGCACAAATCACACCATGAGCCCCATGACGAGACCCTGGAAAAGAACGACCTTTATGCCGTTGTTTTTGCCGTCTTCGCTCTGGGTCTATTCTGGGCTGGCTCGAACTGGTTCTGGCCCTTGTGGTGGGTGGCCGTAGGTATTTCTATCTACGGGGTCCTGTATTTCTTCATGCACGACGGACTGGTTCATCAGCGCTGGCCATTCAAGTACATTCCCCGGACGGGGTACTTGAAGCGCGTCTATCAGGCGCATCGTCTGCACCATGCGGTGGAAGGGCGCGATGGCTGCGTCTCGTTCGGTTTCGTTTACGCCGAACCCGTCGACAAGCTGGTCAAGCAGCTTCAGGAAAACAAGCGGAAGTTCGATCCCCAGGCGCTGAGAGACGACGAAGCCCGCGCCGCTGGCGAGTGATCAGGGACGCTGCCACAGCCCAGCGCGCGGAACATCATGCGTCATCAGGCGCGTGCGTGCCACATCTCCAAGCGCCAGTCCCAGAAGGGCGGCTTTCTCGCCTTTCGAGGTGGTGACCCGCTCGTCCCACGCCGCCGGCCCGCCAGAGCGTAGCTTGCCGCCAATGGCACGGTAAACGCGACGTGCCGCTGCGATAGCCCAGGCAGAGCGAGGAGGCAGGGCCGAGATGCCGACATAGGCTGACGCATAATAATTCTCGGCAAGGTCCAGAAGATCGAGCGCTGCTGCATAAAGGGCCGGCCGCTGCGCCATATCCTCCGGATCGATGGCATCCACTCCATGCCGCGCCAGGAGTTCCGCCGGCAGGTAAACCCGTCCTGCGCGCGCGTCTTCCACAACGTCTCGGGCGATATTGGTGAGTTGAAACGCAAGACCTAAGTCGCAGGCTCGGTCCAAAGTCTTCGAATCTCGTACCCCCATGATCAGGGCCATCATGACACCCACCACGCCAGCAACGTGATAGCAGTAGTCCAGAGTGTCGGAGATGGTCTCGTAGCGCCGCTCCGTCACATCCATCTCAAAGCCCGTCAGCAGTTCCTCCGGGTGTCGCGCCGGGATTTGATGACGTTCCACGCCCCTCCTCAGCGCCTCAAAAACGGGTTCGTGAACCTGTTCGCCCTGCAATGCCCGGGCCGTCTGCTGTCGCAAGAGATCAAGGCGATGCTGCTGGCCTTCGCGAAAATCGTCCTGCTGTTCGTGCCCGAGCGTCTGTCCATCCACAACATCGTCGCAATAACGGCACCATGCATAAAGAAGGACCGCATCTTCACGTGTGCGCCGATCAAAGAGCCGAGCCGCCGCAGCGAAACTCTGAGATCCCTTCGCGATTGCGGTTTCGCTGCTGGCCAGAACGGCATCGCTCATGCCCGAGCATCCTCAATCATCAGGCCTGCCGTCGCCTTTGCCGACCCGACAACCCCAGGGATGCCCGCACCCGGATGAGTTCCGGCACCGACAATATAAAGGTTTGGAATTTCGTCATCGCGATTGTGAGGCCTGAACCAGGCGCTTTGCGTGAGAATGGGCTCAACCGAAAAAGCGGACCCCAGATGCGCGTTCAACTCATCCCGGAAGTCGAAGGGGGTGAAGTGGCGGACAGTCACCAGGTCTTCAAGAAGCCCTGGGATGTAGTGGTCGTTCAGGTATTTCAGGATCCGGTCCCGATATTTTGGGCCTTCGACGCTCCAGTCGATATTGGCGGTCCCGAGATGTGGTACCGGGGACAAGACGTAGTAGGCACTGGACCCAGACGGAGCCAGGCTGTCATCCGTCACCGACGGCGCGTGCAGGTAGAGCGAGAAGTCCTCCGCCAGACCGTCTGTCCCGAAGATCTCGGTGATCAGTTCCCGGTATCGCGCTCCGAACAGGACCATGTGGTGCTTGAGCTCCGGGTGCGTGGTCTTGAGCCCGAAATAGATAACAAAGAGCGACATGGAGAAGCTCTTCTTTTCCAGCGCACGTCCGTTGGATTGGCCGCGGGATGTTTCGCGCAGCATGTGCTTATAGGTGTGGACGACGTCGGCATTGGACGCGATCTGATCGAACCCGCGCCGGCTGCCGTCCTTCAGGACAACCCCGGTGACACGATCGTTCTCTGCTTCCACGCGGTCAATCTCGGCATTGAGATGCACCGTCCCGCCAATATCCTCAAACAACTTCACCATTCCGGCGATCAGCGCACCGGTGCCGCCCTTGGCAAACCAGACACCCCCCTTCCGCTCCAAGGCGTGGATCAGCCCATATATCGACGATGTCCGGAACGGATTGCCGCCGACAAGGAGCGAATGAAAGCTGAAGGCCTGGCGAAGTTGATCATCCTTGATGAACTGGCTGACCTTGGAATAGACGCTGCGGTGACTTTCGAGACGCATCAACTGCGGCGCCACCTTGATCATCGACCAGAAATTCAGGAACGGCACCGTCCCGAGCTTCTCGTAACCTTCCCGATAAAGATCCTCCGAATAAGAGAGGAACCGCCGATAGCCTTCGACATCCTCTGGCGACTTCTGGCCGATCTGGCGGTCGATCTCTGCTTGATCATTGGCGTAGTCGAAACGGTACCCGTCCTCCCAGCACAATTGATAGAAGGGAGTTACGGGCAGGAGCGTGACGTAATCTGCAAGCCGCCGCCCTGACAGCGCCCAGAGCTGCTCCAGACAATCCGGATCGGTGATGACCGTCGGTCCAGCATCAAAGGTGAAGCCGTCATCGGTATAGACATAGGCGCGACCACCCGGCTTGTCGCGCTTCTCAAACACGGTGGTCTGGATGCCAGCGCTCTGGAGGCGGATTGCCAAGGCAAGTCCGCCAAAGCCGGCACCGATCACTGCCGCGGTTGTGGGATTACTCGTCATGAGATTCCGTTTCTCAAAAGTGGCGCTTCCCGCAGGCAGGCCAGTGCGCGATGGATAGGTACGGGAGGCTTCCCGGTGAGAATGCGGACGATATCCGCTGCAGTGGTGCGCCCCGCATAGAAGCGCTCGATCAGTGGCGTTGGCAGCTTATAGAAACGCTCAAGCACGAGATGACGGCGATCTGGCTCCGCTGCCAGGAAGAGCATCCGGTTAAGCAACCGGTAGAAACTTTGCTTCTGATGTTGTGCAGCAGCGTATCGACGGATGGCTTTGGCGAGTTGGCTGCTGTTGCCTGGCCATCTGGACGCGATGAGATTGGCAAGACGAACCGCATCCGGAAGGCTGTAACCCGTCGTCGGGTGGAAGAGCCCAGCCCGCATCCCAGCCTGTGGAATATCGGGGGGCAGCTGCGACCAGAACTGCTCGAAATCATGCGCCAGTGCGATCGGGAGAACTCCATGTTCCTGGCGGATGATACGCTCAACCGACCAGCCCTGCGCAAACGCATAAGCGAAGATGTCCTGTTCCAACGCCCTATCATCCAACCCCGCATTCTCAGAATAACGGGTATCCTCGATCAGGATCCGTGTCGGCGAAAACGGTAGAAGATAGACAAAGCGGTACCCGTCATGCTGATCAACGGTTGCGTCCATGATCACGGGAGAAGTCAGCCCGTGAGGCTGGCCCAGTTCCACCTCAAGCCCGACGAACTTCTGGTAGCCGAGGAGCATGGCTTCGCTCGGACGATAGCCGCGGCAGTCAATGACGCAGGAGGCAGGCAGCAGCGTCCCGCCAACCAGTGTGACGTGATCTGGAGAAAGCGATGCGACAGGGGTGTTCGGGCGAAGCTCTACCGTGGCGAGCTGTTCTATCGCTGCCGCGACGGAGGCCGAGGTGAGCGAGGCGTAGCCGGAGGCAAGATCGCGCCTAAGATGACGGAAGCGAACCGATTGGCTTTCCCATTGATGGGCGATCAAGGGGCCAAGCCACGCCAGATCTGCTGCCTCGACATCCGCATGGTGGAACGACCAGGTGTGTTCGCCGAAAGGCTTTGCTGTCGCTTCAAGGATCAGGATCTTGCCCGGCGAAGATAGGCGGGACAGGCGCTGGGCAATGATCGCACTCGCAAGGCCAGCTCCAACCAGCACCAGAGGAGGTTTTGCGTCAGGCAAAAGCTCGTCTCCTTTCGAGGCTCGCGACGAGATTCACCCCAGCGGAACGCTCTGGGGTCGCACGAAGCATGGATGAGTTCGCTACAGCGATTGTCGGCGCGACTGAATGGGTCATCCCTCGAACGGAACGGCCTCCAGTCTCGCCACGCGCAGATCCGCCAGGTTGGAAGATCCGGTGCAGAAGCAGGCCACGCGCAATTGCGCCGACATGATCTCGAAATGCTCCACAACCTCTTCCGGAGAAGACGTCGCAGACTTCAAGACCGAGGCAGCCTGTCCTACCAGATCCGCTCCTAACCGGATTGCTTTTGCCGCATCAACACCGGTCCGGATGCCGCCCGAGCCTATGATGAACGCATCAGGACGAGCTTTACGCAGCGCCGCAATCGCGGTCGCCGTAGGCTGACCCCAGTCGGCAAAGGCGGACGCCACGGCGGCCTCGGCCGATGTCCTGGCGCGCAACGCCTCCACAGCCGCCCAGCTTGTCCCCCCTGCTCCCGCGACATCGATGATCTTGACCCCAGCGCCAGCAAGAGCCTCGGCTGTGGCCGGAGAGATCCCGCTTCCAACTTCCTTCACAACCACCGGAACGTGAAGCACGTCGCACAACGCGCCAATCTTCATCGTGAGGCCGCTCCAGTTGCGGTCTCCTTCCGGCTGAACCGCCTCCTGCAAGGGGTTCAGGTGAATGATCAATGCGTCCGCGTCGATCATTTCGACTGCCTTCCGCGCCTGCTCTATTCCGTATCCGGTGTTCAGCTGGGCGGCACCGATATTGGCGAGGATCGGCACCGATGGAGCAAGACGCCGAAGCTCCAAGTTCATTCCCCAGTCGCTATCCGTGTCGATTGCAACCCTTTGAGATCCAACGGCGAAGGGTATGCCCATGGCTTCACAAGCAATAGCAATATTGTGATTGATGTCCTGAGCCCTTTCCGCTCCGCCCGTCATCGAACTTACAAGAAAAGGCGCAGTGATCCGCCTTCCCAGGAATTCCGTAGACAAATCAATCGCAGCCATGTCGATCTCTGGGAGCGCCACATGCTCGAACCGTATTGCTTCAAAGCCCGTACCAATACGTCCGGAGACGGAGCCGCTCGTCAGAACGATATCGAGATGCTGTTTTTTTCGTTCGGCGAGCATTTGCTTCTTTCATACGGCCGGGCGTGCCACAGATATAAGTTTGAGAACCGGCAAGCCGGCATTGTAACTACGATATAGGTTAGGCTTGCTGAATGTCCTGCACACTGTCGCAACTTTCCGTCATCTACAAAGATACGTTGGAGCCTGCCCTGCAGATCAGCTGGATGCACAACAATACGTCGCAGGAGCGCTTTCGGCTGCGGATCCAGAACCTCAAGTCGCAGGTTGAGGAACGGCTGGAGGCTCTGCTGGAAGATGGCGGATATGCGCCGCCGAACCTGCTTGCGGCAATGAGACATGCCCTGCTCGGCGGCGGCAAGAGGTTTCGGCCTCTTCTCTTCATCCTGACAGTGCCTCAAGGGGACCATCAGAAAGCCGCCCTCGACATCGGTTGCGCGCTGGAGATGGTTCACACGGCGTCTCTGATCCTTGACGATCTGCCATGCATGGACGATGCCGACCTTCGGCGCGACAAGCCGACGACCCACAAGGTGTTCGGGCAAGCGACGGCCATCCTTGCCGCGATCTCGCTGCTGACGCGCGGGATGAACATCCTTGCCTCGCTGGATGGAGTGCCGGGCGACAAACGTGCACGGCTTGTAGCCGTGTTGAGCCACGCGGTGGGCCATACGGGCCTGGCAGCCGGTCAAGAGGTGGATCTGGCGGACACGCCTGAAACGCCAATGGACGTGGAGCAGAAGAACTGGCTGAAGACAGGCACGTTCTTTTCAGCGATGGCGGAGATGGCTTCCATCCTGGGCAACCGACCTGAGCCGGAACAGGCCGCTCTTTCGGAGCTCGCATTTCATGTGGGATCAGCGTTTCAGGCGCTTGATGACCTTCTGGATGCAACCGCGCCAATGAGCGCGCTCGGAAAAGACATCGGCAAGGATATCGGCAAGAGCTCGATGATCAATGACAGGGGTGAAGCAGCCACCCGCTCCGTCTATTCCTTCCACCTTGAATCAGCCAACACGGCATTGGCGCGGTGTGGCGTAGAGGAGGAACCCATCCGCCTGATGTTGCGCGCAATCCATCAAATGGCGTTTCGAGAGGAAGTTGCTGTCTAGGACGAGGGGCGCTGGTTTAGCAGTGAGCAATTTGGCACCGCTTATTAGCTGCCGCCGTTCCTGCCTTGGCTGATTGCCGTCTCGATGATGTCGATCGCCTTCGCCAAACCTCCTGCGGCTGCAATAGAGCGGCCAGCCCCTTTTGCCCGATCTGCGTAACCAGGATCGTGAAGAAGCGTCGCGATAGCTGTCTTCAACCTCGCAACCGTCAAGACGTGGGGAGACAGGCGCAGACCTACTCGGTGATGAACAATGCGAGCCGAAACGCCGGGCTGATCAAACGCTATGGGCAGCGCGAGCAGCGGCGTTCCAAACTCAAGCGCGTCCATGACCGTGTTGAGGCCGCCATGCGTGATGCAAAGATCTGCGCGCTCCAGCACCGCCCTTTGCGGTGCAAAATCCGTTACCCAGGTTGCGCCTAGCTTCTTGGCCTGATGTTCATTCAGGCCGCCGCAGTGCGCGACAAGCAACTGCACATCCAGTTGCCGGCATGCAGCGGCGGCTGCCCGGAAAAGCCGGTAACGGTGACCCTGGAGCGTCCCGAGCGACATAAAAATCAAAGGTTTATCGAGGTCCACGGCATAAGGCAGTTCCTCCCTCGCCTTCTCGCTTCGCAAGGGACCGACCATGTGCAGACGCTGACTGGCCTGCGAACGCGGGAAGTCGAAGGCGGCGGTGGTCTGGGCGATGGTGGCGAGGTCTGAGATGCATGACTGCAGGTCCTCGAACTGTCCCTGCAGGTCGAAGCGACGAGCCCACTTGCGAATGGTTCGCCGTTGCTCAGTCAACAAAAGGCGGGCAATTCGCTCGCCTCCCGCGTTGCGCTTGATGCCTTTGGGAGTTGGATCATAGGGCCACGGCAGGAATGGCAGCGGGATCCCCTCATCCCGCTCGACAGGCACGGCACACGCAATCGATATCAACGGAAGACCAAGATGGCGCGCAACAAGTCCCGCTCCTGGCTCCATCTGATCGCCCAGAACGGCATCTATCCCTATCTGTTTCAGATGAGCAGGTGCATGCGCGCAGATCGCTTCGGTCAACAGCGCCGTGTCATGGACGGTGCGCAGGACGCCCAAGGGGCCACTGGGGCTTGAAGCGCGAGCGATGATCGCATCAAGCCGCCGCTGGTCCGTTCCATCCACCGGACAGACATCGAACTGCGGGGAGACATAACGCTCGGCGCCGCGGTTAACGAGAAAGCTGACACGATGTCCTTTCCCGACAAGCTCCCGGCCGATTGTCTCAAAGACAGCGATGTGGCTCTTGAAGGGCGGGCAAATGAAAGCGAAGTGCAATGGGCGATCTCGGATTTGTGACGATCTTTGCCTGAACCTGGCCCCACTTCAAGGGCTGTCAGTGCCTTGGCAGGTCAGACCATCATGGATGAAGCGGTGAGACGCAGCAGCCCGGCAATCATGCTGTCGCCGATCAGGGTGAAGGTTGCCAGCTCAAGCGCCAGCATTGCAGAAACCGTCCAGCGGGTGGACAAGCGGGAGGCGAGCAGGAAGCCGAGAAATACAATCAGAGTATCGGCAAGCGAATTCGCGATGCTGTCGCCGAAGTACTGGAGGCCGCTGCCTTCCGTACCGAAAGCATCGATCATGAAGGGAAGGTTCTCGACGATCTCCCATCCAGCGCTGCTCGCAACAGCGTAGGTCGCACGTCGCGCCAGGTGCCAGTGCGGTCGGATCGCCTTGAGCCATAGAAAGAGCCCGCACCCGAACGCCAAATGAAGAAATGAATAGGGATCGGTCAACTGCTGCGAGTTCTGGGCGGGATCCAGCGTTCCTTGCCACAAGCGTATTGATCCGCAACTGCAGAACCATTGCCGTTCCAGTAAGAGCAGAACGCCGATCTGTACGGCAATGATCAGGCACGAGAAGCATAGATAGCGGCCGATTGCCGCTTGATCATCTCTGCCGGCTCGCGACATGCCACCCAATCTATCGTCCATTCACCCTCCGTCCGCGTTCCGCCCATCACTCGCGGCAAGGCTTTCGAGTTTACGGCATCCAAAGACATAGGGCGTCGTGGGCGAGTATCTACGGCTCTTTCCGGGAAACGCAGCATGGGTGCCGTTCGCGCTTCCTGCAGATCTTCGCAGAGGACAGCGGGTTCTTGTTCATCTAGGAATAGGCCGTTGTGATCCTCGCGCTTGTGCCTATGGTGAAGTTCAAACCAGGACGTCGCCGAGGAAGCGCCCAAAGCAACATGTTTGATTGCGGGCGGCCGCGGGCCGCTTATAGGAGTAGGCCGAGATGGCACAAAAGCCAAAGCTGCAGCATTCGGATTTCTCCGGGGAATTCGAGGACGACGGCATCACCGTGCTCGTGGACATCTACAAAGCGGTCGGTAGCCAGGACGGATGGACCCTGGAGGTCATCTCGCAGGATGACGATGTGACCACTTGGGAGGACACCTTCGCCACGGATGTAGATGCATGGCAGGAGTTTCTCGCCACGACGGAAAGAGACGGCATCCGCTCATTTTTTGGTGGCGACGACGAAAGCCAGGCGGTGCATTAGCATCGGTCGCTAAAGGCAGGTTCCCCGATTGGCTCGAGCGCCTCATCGCAGGACATCAGGCACTTTCACCTTAGCTCGGTGAAGCGCCTGATGGTGTTTTGTTTCGAAGCGTGGGCGTGTCGATCCTAGAAAACGAACATATAAAGCAAGATGATCACGAAGATCGGAACGCCCATTGCCCACAGCACAATACCTTTAAGCATCATCTTCTCCTTGATTTCGTAAAACAACGCGTCACCCTTACCGAGGTTCCTGTCGCCAGTAGGGATCTGAATAAGCAGATCGGCGTCCCTTTCGCTGGATCGCCTTCAGAGTGGTCAACGTAGCCCTCAAGAGGAGGCGAATGTCGCCACTCTTCCCTCCCGTTGGCCGATCTCTCTCCACCTTTGACAACCGGGTGGCTCGATGAAGGAACAGCAGCAGCGGCAATTCGTTCGGGGTGGGAGAAAGCAACCTCGGGAGAAGGCAGTGTGAGCGTAGGGCTTCTTGGTCTACTGGATGATGTCGCGGCCCTTGCAAAAGTGGCGGCGGCGTCCGTTGATGACGTGAGTGGAATGGCGGTGAAGGCCGGAATAAAGGCCACCGGCGCCGTTATCGACGACGCGGCCGTGGCACCTCGTTATGTCCAAGGCTTCTCTGCCGACCGCGAACTGCCCATCGTCTTCAAGATTGCCAGGGGCTCCATCAAGAACAAGCTCCTGTTCCTGCTGCCGGCAGCACTCGCCTTGGGTTATTTCCTGCCATGGGCGATAACCCCGCTGCTGATGATTGGCGGTGCCTATCTTTGCTACGAGGGAGCAGAAAAAGTTCTGCACCTCCTGCTTCCTAACAAGGCGCACGAGCATGAGGCACATGTGGCTTCGACGCCGATGAGCCCTCAGACCCTTGAAGATCAGAAAGTTGCCGGCGCCATCAAGACAGACTTCATCCTTTCTGCCGAAATCATGGCCATTGCCCTTGCCGAACTTCCCGATGAAGGTGTCATCTCCCAAGCCATCATCCTGGCGCTTGTAGCGCTGGGTATCACAGCTGGCGTTTATGGTGTTGTCGCATTGCTTGTAAAAGCGGATGATTTCGGATTGTCGCTTGCGACCAATACGGAAGGAATGAGCCGTAGCTTCGGGCGAGGGCTCGTCAAAAGCATGCCCGTGCTGATGTCCCTATTGAGCATTGTCGGCACCGCGGCAATGATATGGGTTGGCGGTGGCATCATCGTTCACGGGCTTGAGGGATTTGGTCTCTCACGACCTGGAGAGATCATCCACCACTGGGCAGAAGCAGCAGCACACGCCGTTCCAGCTCTTTCAGGCGTGCTCGCATGGGTAGTTCAGTCCGCCGGGTATGGGATCGCCGGACTATTGATAGGCACCGCACTCACCCCCGTCGTCGGTTACGTGGTTTCGCCTGCCTGGCGAGCGATCAACGGTCGGGGCCAAAGCGACAAGCCTCCTGCGAGCCACTGAGTCCAAGGACCATTGAGTCCAAGAGGCGGTACGAAGCTGCGGCAACAGCCGGTTAGCAGCAATTTTACCTCTTCCCTTAGCGGATTCCTTCCGGGCTGACGCGTATAAACCTGCACCACAGTGGGTGAGGATACGACGTGGGTCAGATCGCCGGAAAAACAAACCTCCAATCAGCCATTGAGGCTGGCGAAGACGAGGCCGTATCTACAGAACGGATTCTCCGGATAACAGGGGCCCTGTTGACCACTCTGATTGGCGCGACACTTGTCTTTCTGGTCATCACGCAAGGCTAGTCCCTCCCCGGCCGTTTCTCCCGGTAAAGAGTGACGTGACCTGCGGGAAGTCCTAGTGCATCAATGGTCGTTGGGACCGCGACAGCGCGGCAGCAACGAGGCTCATTCCCTGCTGCAACAACAGTTCCGCCGATTTCAGATCCCGTGTTGCCAGCTCGGCAGCGTTGCCGCGGATGGCGACTGCAAGATTGTGCGAATTGGCAGCCGACATACGATCGCCCTGTTCTTCGGCTTCTTCAGCCGTCCCCTCCAGGGCAGCAGCAACGAAATCGATCAGTTCGCGTCGTTCAACTACGGTCATTTCCGCCAAGGTTTTTGCTGCTTCTTCCATAGGGATTGTCCTTCCAAGCTGGAGATGCTGTTGCGATTGCCAGGTGGTGGGATGATCGCTGGTGCGCGCATGGGATGGCGCATTATATGATCGATATGTAATGTTCGCGATGCTGCATGACAAGGAAGCGCCGCTCGATGTTTGTGGGCTAGCGCGCGTACACCCTCCAAACTTCAGCAGCAAATGATCCGTTTCCGGCTCCAGCGCTTCAGGGGCGGTGGAGGATCTCTCCAGGCAAAGCAGCTTCACCGGCAGCAGACATCAATTGCCCAAGCCGCGAAACGGCTTCCGCAATAGCTTCCCGTTCCTGGGGAGGCAGCCGGTTGAAACGCTCCAGAAATATCTCTCCCAGGGGTTCGGGCGCCTGCACCAACAGCGCACGGCCGGCCTCCGTCAATCGCGTGTGCACGATGCGACGGTCGGTCCCCGAGCGGTAGCGCTGGATCAGTCCGCGCTCCTCCAAGTTATCAAGGATCGTGACGACGGTCGCCGCGCTGATGTCGGCATAGACCGACAAGGCTCCCGAGGTAACCTCGCCCAGTTCCGCGACCGCCTTCATGAGGATGAGTTGGGCCGCGGTGAGGCCACACCGTTTTGCCAATGCACGCGACTGAAGATCATGCGCGCGTACGATGCGGCGGACAGCCTTCTCTATCGCCCGCGCCTGCGGCGCCTGAAACCTTTCTTCCAGGTTATCGTTCTCGCCAGTGTCCATTGACTTGACCTGATTGATTTGAGTTCTAATTATTAGATCTATAACATTTCAGTCGACTATCAATAGAAGGGATCGAACGGGACCGTGTGTGGGATTTGTGGTGAAATACGTTTCGATGGGGCACAGCCTTCTCCTCTGGTACAAGCCAGGATGATGGAGGCTATTGCCCCTCGCGGTCCGGATGGATCTGGACTTGTTATTCATGGCAATGCGGCACTTGGTCATCGGCGGCTTTCTATCATCGACCTTTCGGAAAAGGCACGGCAGCCGATGGTCGATGCAGAACTGGGGCTGACGATCGCGTTCAACGGCTGCATCTACAACTACCCCGAGCTGCGCCGCGACCTTGAGGAGAAGGGCTACCGTTTCTTTTCGCACGGCGATACCGAAGTCATCCTGAAGGCGTGGCACGCATGGGGTACGGAATGCGTGAAACGCTTCCATGGCATGTTTGCCTTCGTGATCCATGAGCGCGACAGTGGCCGGGTGGTTATGGCGCGGGACCGATTCGGGATCAAGCCGCTTTACTTTGCTCGCTCCGGCGGCTCGATGCGCTTCGCTTCATTTCTCCCTGCCCTGCTGAAAAGCGGCGACATCGATACGTCGATCAACAAGACGGCGCTGCACCATTACATGACGTTTCACGCCGTGGTTCCGCCGCCGCACACGATGATCAACGGTATCCAGAAGTTGCCGCCGGCTACCATACGGGTAATCGAGAGCGACGGTCGCGAGCAGGATACCCTGTACTGGGCGCCGCCCTACCAGCGGGATCCAGCCTTCGCCAATGTATCGCGCGATGAATGGCGCGACATGGTTCTGGAGGCGCTGCGGACCGCCGTTCGTCGGCGGATGGTGGCCGATGTTCCCGTAGGGGTACTGCTGTCCGGCGGTGTGGACTCAAGCCTCATCGTCGGCCTGCTTGCCGAGATGGGCCAGAGGGACCTGATGACCTTCTCCGTCGGCTTTGAGGCAGCCAACGGCGAGAAAGGCGATGAGTTCGTCTACTCCGACCTTGTTGCAAAGCATTTCGGGACTGACCACCACCAGATCTTCGTGCCGTCCGAGCACCTGATGGGAGCGCTTCCCGGTGTCTTCGCCGCCATGTCCGAGCCGATGGTGTCCTATGACAATGCCGGCTTCTACCTTCTGTCGCAGGAGGTTTCGAAGCACATTCGCGTTGTACAGTCTGGCCAGGGCGCCGACGAGGTATTCGGCGGCTATCACTGGTACCCGCCGCTCGCCAATTCCAACGATGTTGCCGCCGATTATGCGAAGGTTTTCTTCGACCGGTCGCACGAGAAGCTCGCACAGCACCTGAACCCGGAGTGGATGACGGAGGCAGATGCCAGCTTCGACTTCGTTTCCCGACATCTTCGCGCGTCAGGAGCCGATACCCCGGTGGACGCGGCCCTTCGTCTCGATAGCCAGGTGATGCTCGTCGACGACCCCGTCAAGCGGGTCGACAACATGACGATGGCATGGGGACTTGAAGCACGCGTTCCCTTCCTGGATCACGAGCTGGTCGAACTTGCCGCCAAGATCCCCCCGGAGGAGAAGCTGCGTGAAGGCGGCAAGGGCGTGCTGAAGGATGCTGCGCGTCTTGTCGTACCATCAGAGGTCATCGATCGGAAGAAAGGCTACTTCCCGGTCCCGCAGCTGAAATATGTGGACGGGCCCTATCTGGGAATGGTGCGGGACGCACTCCATTCCCAGGCGGCGCGGGATCGTGGCATTTTCCGCCAGGACTACCTCGAGCAGTTGTTTCAAAACCCGTCCGACCACATCACGCCGCTTCGAGGCTCTGAGCTTTGGCAGGTGGGCGTCCTGGAGATGTGGATGCAGAGCCACGGGGTTTAAGCAGATGGTAAAGACAGCAACGGAAGATAAAGGACGGTTTCGGTCTGCCAAATCCGTCGCCCATCGCCTTCGTCAGCGCGTAGATTATTCAAGCCACAGCCATCACGGAAGCCCTGACCGGGAACCGCCAGAGGAAGCCGCTCAGGTCGATTGCGGCTGGGGGCGCCTGTTGTTCGCGCAGACCTTCAAGGATCCATCCCAACTCGTCCTAGCGCTACGCGAGGAGGCGCCAGAGCATCGAGATATTGCCATCTATGTGGGCGATCCGCATGTGGTACTTGCGGCGGCGCCGCAAGAGCTTTTTCTCGACCCGTCCCACACGTTCCGGCTCGATTTGGCAACCTACCGCAGCAGCCGCAAACAGCCGCGTGGATTCTTCATTCGCCGCCTTTCCTCAGAAACGGACGCTCGCGCCGTAAACCGCATCTATAGCGCGCGTGGGATGGTGCCGGTGCGTCCCGACTTCTTCTGGTCGAACCGAGACAACCGCTCCATCACCTATCTTGTTGCTGAGGATGAGAACACCGGTGAAATCATCGGCACCGTCACCGGGATCGATCACCGGCGGGCTTTCAACGATCCGGAATGTGGCTCTTCGCTGTGGTGCCTCGCCGTCGATCCCCAGGCGCGCCATCCCGGGATCGGGGAAGCGCTGGTGCGGCGCTTGGCCGAGCACTTCAAGGCGCGCGGCGCTGCATGCATGGACCTTTCGGTGCTGCACGATAACGACCAAGCAATTCGGCTGTACGAGAAGCTGCATTTCCGGCGCATTCCCGCCTTTTCTGTCAAACGCAAGAACTCGATCAACGAGCGGCTCTACGCACGCCCGCTCGAAGCCTATGACGTGCTCAATCCCTATGCGCGGCTGATCGTCGATGAGGCGCGTCGGCGTGGGGTTCAAGTCGAGATTACCGACGGTGAAGGCGGCTTCTTCCGCTTGTCCCAAGGTGGGCGCTCAGTCCACTGCCGTGAGAGCCTGTCGGAACTCACTTCCGGCGTAGCGATGTCGATTTGCGACGACAAGGCGGTGACACGCCGTGTCGTTGAACGTGCCGGCCTCGTCGTACCGGAACAGATGACTGCCACTGATGACGAGGCACAGCTGACGGAGTTTCTCGGTCAACACGGCCGGGTGGTGGTCAAGCCTGCACGCGGTGAACAGGGGCGCGCCGTGGCCGTCGGCCTCGATACCCTGGACGCCGTAAGGCGGGCAATCCAGGAGGCGCGCGAGGTTTGTGACCGCGTCTTGATCGAGGCGATGTTCGAAGGTGAGGATCTGCGGCTCGTGGTGATCGATTTCAAACTGGTCGCTGCGGCCGTGCGCCGCCCGCCTCATGTCGTCGGCGACGGCCACCAGACGATCCGCGACCTGATTGAGGCACAGTCTCGCCGTCGGGCGGCTGCCACCGGCGGCGAGAGCCGTATCCCGATCGACGGCGAGACGGAGCGGTGCCTGTTGCTCAACGACCTGACGCTCGACAGCGTGCTGGAAAACGGCCGCCAAGTGGTGGTGCGGAAGGCAGCCAACCTGCATACCGGCGGCTCGATCCATGACGTGACTGAGATTGTCCATCCAAGGCTCGTAGAGGCTGCCATCACGGCCGCTCGTGCGATCAACATACCCGTTGTCGGCATCGACTTCATGGTGCGCGATCCAACAGAGCCGGACTATGTTTTCATTGAAGCGAACGAGCGCCCGGGACTTGCCAACCACGAGCCACAGCCAACGGCGCAACGCTTTCTCGACCTCTTGTTCCCTTTGTCCGGCCACCGTGCCGCGAGCCAGGCGCTTGGGAAAATTTGACGACGATGAACATCGATATCGACGAAAAGTACCTTCTCGACCAGCTGAAGGCGCTCCTCTCCATCCCTTCCCCTACGGGCTACACCGACGAGGTTGTCCACTACTGTTCCCGCGAACTGAAGCGCCTCGGCCTTCATCCCGAGCTTACTCGGCGCGGCGCTATTCGCGCCATCCGGCAGGGCAGCCGCCGGCGCGGAGCGCGGGCCATGGTTGCGCATCTCGACACCCTCGGTGCGCAGGTCAAGTATATCAAGGACAATGGCCGCCTCGAGCTGGTGCCGATTGGCCATTGGTCCGCCCGCTTTGCCGAAGGTGCAAGAGTAACGATCTTCAGCAGCGAAGGCAGCTTTCGCGGAACGATCCTGCCGCTCAAAGCGTCCGGCCACACGTTCAACGACGAAGTCGATACCCTGCCCGTCGGCTGGCGCTACATCGAACTTCGCATCGATGCCATCACCGGGTCGAAGGAAGAGACGCAGGCACTTGGGATCGACATCGGCGACACCGTTGCGATAGATCCCACACCGGAATTCCTCCCGAACGGCTTCATCAACTCTCGACACCTGGACGACAAGGCTGGCGTCGCGATCGCCTTGGCAGCATTGGAATCGCTGGAGCGTGCCGGCGCCACCACGCCAGTGGACACGCACTGGCTGTTCACAATTGCCGAGGAGGTGGGCGTCGGCGCCGCATCGGTCATAACCAGCGATGTGGCGTCGATGCTGACGATCGACAACGGCACGACTGCGCCAGGGCAGAACTCGTCCGAGTTCGGCGTAACGATAGCGATGGCGGATCAGTCAGGCCCGTTCGATTACCATCTTTCGAAGAAGCTGGTGGAGCTCTGCAAGGCTGAGAACATCCCCTATCAAAAAGACGTCTTCCGCTACTATCGATCGGACTCCGCATCAGCGATCGAAGCGGGACATGACGTCCGTACTTCGTTGGCCACTTTCGGTGTTGATGCATCACACGGATATGAGAGGGTCCATACCGACGCGCTTGTCTCGGTAGCAAAGCTAGTGAGCGCTTTCGCCGTCAGCCCCGTGGAGATCACCCGGGACCTTCAACCCATCTCAGGCGTGGAAGGCTTCACGCATCAGCCCACGGAGTGAGCATCCCGGTTGGGCTACTACTCCTTTGGCCTTTCGGCGGCAACAGCTGAAACTATATCCCGGAACAGGGACAGCTCCGCGAGTTGTTCAATCGGCACGCGGATCTTCCGTCTCCAGTTCGGATAAGCTTCTGACGTTCCAGGGACGTTCGTCGGTTGGTCCTCCCCCACTAGGTCTGCCAACCGCAACGCAACCATCAGGCTCGGCGCCCGCGCCAGAAGCTGATGCATCGCCACGACAACCTCGCGCGAGATTTCACCTGGCCCGTCAGAAGACTTTGCACTGGGGCTGATCGGGCCCAGCAGCTCATTGTTCTGAAGGCCGGCCAGGAGGCTCTCCCGCCGCTGCGCTCGCTCCTTCCTGGCATTCTCCGCGGCCTCCGGTTCGGTCAAGCCTACCTCCAGCGCAAGATCGATGTCGTCTCCCCGCCACCACCCGATCAGCGGCGGCAGGTCGTGGGTCGACAGGCAGGCGAGCGACATCCGTGTCACTCCGCTGACATCGAAGCCCGCAGGATCTGCCTCTTCGAAATAGAGGACGCGGTACCCCAGGATCTGCGCCTCTTCCATGACCTCGCGGAACCCTCCCGGCACATTTCCGAGGTCTTCGCCAATTACAATGCTGCGCCGTTCATGGCTGACTTCAGCAATGGCCGAAACCATCTCCTGGAAGGGATACCGAAGGTATCCACCAACAGATGCGGTTTCTCCTTCCGGCAACAGAAAGAGCTGCCAGATCCCCATTGCATGATCGATCCTCAATGCGCCTGCGTAGCGCATGGAAGCATCGATGAGCTCCCTGTAGGGGGCCATCTTCTGCTCCTTGAGTGCCATCGGGGAAAGAGCCACCAGACCCCAGTCCTGGCCACTCGTGCTGAAGACGTCGGGAGGAGCACCGACCCGCAGACCCGGCAACGCAAGATCCGGGGTGCTCCATGTCGAGGAACCATCGGGCGCTTCCCCGACGGCCAGATCGAAGTAAAGCCCGATCCGCATGCCGCAGCGCCTTGCCTCCTCAGTGGCTTCTGCCAGCTGCTTCGCAGCAACCCATTGCAGCCAGGTATGGAATTCAATTTCGTCGGCATTCGCCCCGGCGAACGCACGGACGGCCTCGCTATTCCAATCCCTGAACTCGTCCGGCCATTGTAGCCAGCCGCCGCCATGACCGATCGCGGCCAGCTGAAGCGATAGCGCCTCAAAGATTGCATGTCGGTGGAGGACCTGTCCCTTCTCACGCTTGAAGCGTTCATACTGAGGATCCTGGAGACCCGAACCGGCTTTCCAAATCTGTCTCAACATATCGAGCTTGAGCCGGGTGACCCCGGGGTAGTCTACAACCTCCGGCACCCGCAGCTTTTCCAGCTCCCGATCATCGAGCCATGCCGGGTCAAACTCTTCAACCTCGTCAACTGCAATATAAAGCGGGCTGAGAAAGATCCGGCTGGAGGGGGAATAGGGGCTGCAGCGATCGGGTTCTGCCAGGAAGAGCGCATGAAGCGGGCTTACGCCGATGAAGTCCGCGCCGGCGGATGCAGCAATCGCGCACATCCTCTTGAGGTCTCCGAAGTCCCCAATGCCCCAGTTGCGGTCGGACCGAAGCTCGTAAAGCTGCAAGGAAATGCCCCAGCCCGGCGACTCTTCCAGAAAACCCGGAAGGTAACAAACCACCGGATCATCAAGTTCAAGACGTGGCGGCTGACGGTCGGCGGCGTCTGCGCGCATGGCGGAGACCTCCGTTGGAACACCAAGAGCATCAAGGATGCGAAGCCGCGTGGCCTTTGGAACCGGACGAATCTCGCTCTGCTGATCCTCATAGTCGGGCGGCACCCCGTAGAGGGACCCCAACCGGTCGAACTCTGCACTCGGCGTTTTTGCCGAACTTTTCTTGATCATGGATTGCTTCCGCCCTTTGCGATTGCTGTTGAACAGTATCCGCCTGAGGAAGGTTCCGAGGCCGGCTCTAAAGGCTGAGAAGGAGGAACATTCCGCTGGATCAGCGGTTGGCAGAAGGCAAGGAGAAAACCGATGACGAATAAGCCCAGCCCAGAAAAAACGACCGGCGGTTCGCTGAACGTCCGTGAGGTCCAACCACCCCATCTGACGGAAAAAGAACTGAAGGCGCGGGAGCAGCCCGACAAAGCCAAACAAGCGCCAGACAAGGAGTGATTAAGCCTGCGTACGCCGCAGCTTTTGCTAACGCAACAGCAGCCCGACCAGGCACCGCATTGGGCCACCAACCTTGAACGGTTGGCGCGCTCTCGTGCAGCGAACAGGAGATCAGAATGTCGAACCAGCTAGCGCTCTCGGACGCCGACCTTGCCCCGCTGAAGGAGCCGGGCGACGGCACGAAAGAGTTCGCACCCGACCTGTCCTACCGGAAACTATCGATCGTCAACGTCATCTTCTTTGGTCAACCTGGGCAAAGAGACTGGGTGCTTATAGATACTGGTCTTCCTACCTCCCGCAGCACGATTGTAGAATGCGCGGAGCGGCGCTTTGGCAAAGATACCCGACCTGCCGCTATCATCATGACTCACGCCCATTTCGATCACGCGGGATCGCTTGAGGCACTGTCACAGCATTGGGACGTGCCAGTCTACGCACATCCACTGGAAGCGCCTTATCTGAACGGGCAGGCCTCTTATCCTCCGGCTGACCCGTGGGTCGGTGGCGGCGCGATGTCGCTTTTATCGCCTCTTTACCCGCGCTCGCCCGTCGATGTCAGCCCGCGTCTCAAGATGCTGCCAGACGACGGAAGCGTGCCGTTCATGCCGGGTTGGCGCTGGCTGTTCACGCCAGGCCATACACCTGGACATGTATCGCTCTGGCGGGAAAGCGACCGGACGCTCATTGCTGGAGACGCGGTGATCACCACGGGTCAGGAGTCCGCTTACGAGGTCCTGACCCAAAGTCCGGAAATCCATGGCCCTCCTCGTTACCTTACTCCCGACTGGGAACTCTCTGAGCAATCTGCCGCGCTGCTGGCGGCGCTCACACCTGAACTCCTTATCTCGGGGCACGGCCGCCCGGTGAAAGGAGCACACATGGCGGCGAAACTTCGAGAGCTGGCAGATAACTTCCGCGAGTTCGCCGTTCCGGAAGGCGGTCGCTATGACCACGATCCGGCGATCCCTGGCAAGAGCAGCAACGATGCCTATCGGTGAGGCCTCAGATCATTTGGTAGAACGTTTGGAGGTATGAATGCTGGAAGAGAAAATCGAGGAAGCCATTCGCATCGAGTTGAAGAGGCAAGCGGAACAGAGCCAGCAGGCGCTGACAG
>JAEWOP010000256.1 GCA_023399635.1 Pseudomonadota bacterium | reverse complement strand
TCTGGTCCATCTGGTTGACGGAGGAATTGATTTCCGCCAGGGCCGGGGCCTGCTCGCGAGCGGCCGTTGCGATCGACTCTACGTGGCCATTGACGCGGTTGACGAGGTTCTCGATCTCCAGAAGCGCGTCGCCGGTGGAGCGGACCAGCGAGACGCCGCCTTCCACTTCCGATGCCGAGGCGGTGATCAGCGTCTTGATCTCCTTGGCAGCATTTGCCGAGCGTTGCGCCAGCTCGCGGACTTCCTGTGCGACCACCGCGAAGCCGCGACCAGCTTCACCGGCACGGGCAGCCTCCACCCCGGCGTTCAGCGCCAGGAGGTTGGTCTGGAAGGCAATCTCATCGATAACAGAGATGATCTGGCTGATCTTGTTGGAGGATTCCTCGATGCGACCCATGGCGTCAACAGCGCTGCGCACGATCTCACCAGACTTGGCAGCACTCTGGCGCGTCTCATGAACCATGTCACGGGCCTCGGTAGCACGCGAGGAGGCGGCGCGAACGGTCGCGGTGATCTCGTCAAGCGCCGCTGCCGTTTCTTCCAGTGCTGCGGCCTGCTGCTCGGTGCGCTTGGAGAGATCGTTGGCAGCAGAGCTGAGCTCCGCCGAATTGTCGTTGATGGTGCTTGCTGCGCCACGAACGTTGTTCATGGTGGCCCGCAGCGTCACCATCGTTGCGTTGACGTTGGCCTGCAGTTCGGCAAAGGCGCCCTGAAACTCACCGTTCATGGTCTGGGTCAGGTCGGCATCTGCCAGTGCCGCGATGACGCGGCGGATTTCGCCGACAGCAGTGTCGACGCTGTTGACCAGCTCGTTGACGCTCCTGGCAAACCGGTTGAGGTCCTCGTTCTGGTAGTCCTTGTTGATCCGGCCGGAAAAATCGCCAGCGACGGCGGCGGCCACGACTGCAGCAATGCTCGACTGCAGGTCGCTGCTGCGCTGGTGAAGGGCAGCTTCCTGCGTCTTCAGCTCTTCCATGGCCAGTCCATTCTTGCGGAACACCTCAACAGCACGCGCCATTTCGCCAATCTCGTCCTGGCGGGCGGTATCGGTAGAGGCGCCCTGAAGATCGCCCTGTGCAACCTGGCTCATGGCCTGTGTCAGCGCGCGGATCGGCAGGACGATGCCGCGGCGGGCGACGATCGTGCTGATTGCAGCGCCGATCAGGATGAAGGCAAGAGCCGAGGCTGCCGCAACGATCATCGCGTTGGTCGAGGAGGACAGGGCCGCAGCGCGAGCGGTGGCAAGCTCGTCGCCTGAATACTTGCTGTAGACCTTGACGGTGTCGGTGACATCCTTTTGCCCGGCGAGCGCCTTGCTCAGCGCAGCTGAAATGGCGGCTGCATCCGAAGGGCTGGTTTCGGCCACCGCTACCATCGCCCGAATATCATTGAAGTAGCTGTCCAGCGCAGCGCGGATCGTCTTCAACTGTTGCTTTTCGGTGGCATCGGCAGTCGCCTCGATCTTCGGCAGCCGGTCCAGCATCTCGCCTGCGCGCTTCTCCGCTTCGGCACGGAAATCGGCTGCCTTCTCGGGTGCTGCCGCGAGCTGATAGGTCATGCGGCTAATCGCGATGATGTCGACGCGCAAGTCCATCGCCTCACGCGCAGTTTCTTCCCGCTCGCCGACGGAGGTCATCGCCTGTTGAAGCCCGTAAAGTCCGCCGCCGGAAACGGCTGCGATGGTCAGGGAGGAGATCCCCATGACGACGACAAGAAGACCAATCTTCTTGGAAATACCCAGGTCCTTAAATGCCATAACGCGCAATTCCTAGTTAGACGAACGAACGTTCGCGACGCGACCTCCCCTCGCGCCAAAGCAACTCCCGCCAAACACTTGGCAGGATTGCACTAATTGTGCGTTAAAGATCGGCTGACACGTTTTGCACTGCGGCATGTGTCCAAAATGGCTAGGTTTTCGAGGCGAGGGAAAGGCAGGCGGCGACTTCGCCGCCTGCTCAGATCATTCCGCGGCGATCGGAGCTGCCATCGGGTTGTTGGGGTGCGTCGTCCAATTGGCGTAGTTCGGATCCACCCGTTTTCCGGTCCTGCGGTCAAGCTCTCCAGCGGGAAGCGCCTGCATGGTGATGCAGTTTTCGACCGGGCACACATTGACGCAGAGATTGCAGCCGACGCATTCCTCGTCCATCACCTCGAAATGGCGCACCCCATTGACGATATTGGTGATTGCCTGATGGGACGTATCCTCGCACGCAATGTGGCAGCGGCCGCATTTGATGCAGAGATCCTGATCGATATGTGCTTTGGCCACGTAGTTGAGGTTCAGGTATTGCCAGTCGGTGACGTTGCCGACGGCCCGGCCGCAGATGTCGTCAAGGGTCCGGTGACCCTTGGCATCCATCCAGTCGGACAGACCGGTGATCATCTCCTGGACGATCTTGAAGCCATAGGTCATGGCTGCCGTGCAGACCTGCACGTTTCCGGCGCCAAGCGCCAGGAATTCGGCCGCGTCGCGCCAGGTCGTCACCCCACCGATGCCGGAAATGGGCAAGCCGTAGGTTTCCGGATCCCGCGCGATCTCGGCCACCATGTTGAGCGCGATCGGCTTTACGGCCGGACCACAATAGCCGCCATGGCTGCCTTTGCCCGCAATCGATGGATTAGGGGAGAAGCTGTCGAGGTCCACGGATACGATGGAGGAGATGGTGTTGATCAACGAAACCGCATCCGTTCCGCCGCGCTTGGCGGCGCGGGCTGGATAGCGGATGTCGGTAATGTTCGGCGTGAGCTTGGTGATCACCGGCATGCGCGTATACTGCTTGCACCAGCGCACCACCATCTCGATATAGTCCGGGACCTGGCCAACGGCCGATCCCATGCCCCGTTCGGACATGCCGTGGGGACAGCCGAAGTTGAGTTCAATTCCGTCGACCTCCGTCTCTTCCACGAGCGGTAGGATCGCCCTCCAGGAATCCTCTTCGCAGGGAACCATAATGGAAGCGACGATGGCACGGTCCGGCCACTTCTTCTTCACCTCCTTCATTTCACGCAGGTTTACGTAGAGGTCGCGGTCGGTGATCAGTTCGATATTGTTCAGGCCCAGCAATCGGCGGTCGGCACCCCAGATCGCGCCGTAGCGCGGGCCGTTGACGTTGACAATCGGCGGTCCTTCTTCGCCCAGCGTCTTCCAGACGACGCCACCCCAGCCGGCCTTGAAGGCGCGCTCGACGTTGTAGGCCTTGTCCGTTGGCGGAGCGGATGCGAGCCAGAAGGGGTTGGGCGACTTGATGCCGACGAAGTTGTTGCGGATATCAGCCATGTTGTCGTCCTCCTCAGGCAACCGCGACGGCGGGACGAACGGCAGCGATGAACTGCCGGTTGATGCTTTCAGCAGCGTCGCGTCCCTGGGCGACGGCCGAAACGGTAAGATCCTCACCGGTGCCGACGCAATCGCCGCCGGCCCATACCCGGTCAAGCGAGGTTCTGCCCTCCGCATCCGTCACGATCTTTCCGCCGGCGACGCGAAGCGTGCCAAGGCCGCCCGCGCCGAATGTCTGGCCGATCGCCTTCATGACCTGGTCTGCGGCAATCACGCCTGTTTCGCCGGTTGCTACGAGCTTCCCATCCACCATTGCCGTATATTCAAGCTCGATACCTGCAACAGCGCCGTCCTTGCCGATGATGCGCTTGGGCGCCAGCCAATGGCGGATCATGACGCCGTTGGAGGCGGCAAGATCCTGCTCATAGCCGGAAGCGTTCATGTTCTCCTTCCCGCGGCGGTAGCAGATCGTTACCTCCTCGGCGCCGAGCAGCTTTGCCTGGATGCCTGCGTCGATCGCGGTCATCCCGCCGCCGAGGACAACGACCCGTCGGCCGATCGGCACCTTGGACTTGTCGGTGGCTTGTCTGAGGGCGGCGATGAACTCCACGGCGTCATCGACGCCTGCAAGCTCTTCGCCCTCAATCCCGAGATTGTTGACGCCTGAGAGCCCGATGCCGAGGAAAACGGCGTCGAACTCACTGGCAAGGTCCGGCAAGCTGAAGTCCCGGCCGAGCATCTGGCCGGTGCGGATCTCGATGCCGCCGATCGCCGTCACGTAGGCAACCTCGCGCTGTGCAAAATCCTCGGTCGCCTTGTAGGTCGCGATGCCATACTCGTTGAGGCCGCCCGGCTTTTGGCGCGCGTCAAAGATGATGACGTCATGGCCATGCATTGATAGCCGGTGGGCGCAGGCAAGGCCTGCAGGGCCGGCACCCACAACTGCAACCCGACGTCCGCTGGAAGCTGCACGCTGATAGAACTGACGGTTCATCTCCATCGCGATGTCGGTCGAGTAGCGCTGGAGCTTGCCGATCTCCACAGGCCGGTCTTCGGCCGTGTTGCGAACACAGGCCTGCTCGCAGAGCGTCTCGGTGGGACAGACGCGCGCGCACATGCCGCCGAAAATGTTCTGGTCGAAGATGGTCTTGGCGGAGCCGAGGGGGTTGCCTGTCGATATTTGCCGGATGAACAGCGGAATATCGATGGCGGTGGGACAGGCCGTCATGCAGGGCGCATCGTAGCAGAAGTAGCAGCGGTCTGCTGCCACCAGCGCCTCATGTGCATCAAGGCGCGGGTGAAGGTCGGAAAAATTGGATGCGTATTCTCCAGGAGGCAGGCGACCAGCCTGAATCCCGCTTCCCAGTCGTTCCATCTGAGTTCCCTCTTTTATGGCTTTATGGACAACTATTGGAAGCAGGCTAACACAGGCGAAAATTTTATCAAACGGTAAAACTTTGGCGGATGCTGCTGCATCAGCGGTGTCCATGCTGCTCTTCGGACGGGTCGAGGGCGCCTAAAACAAGGCACCTACAGCCTCGAATTAAATCTGTACTGCATTACTCATCTTTTATAGGGTCCCCCGACGCAGGACTTCAGGAAGCGAAGTCGCACCCGCAATAAAGAGGAGACACGCCGCATGGGGAAGAAGGGCAAGAAGGCTAGCCGACAAGGGTCGCAGATATCGCAGGTGCCGCAGGAGGGGCAGGCGGGGGGCAGCCGTTCGGAGCCGATCCGTAGCTTTCTTTATGTCGGTGGGCGCGACTGCCAAGTCGCCCATCTACGCCAGATCGCGAGCAATCATGGAGCGGAACTGATCCACCATGACGGCGGTTTGAGAGAAGCCGTCTCGCGTATCGACACGGTTCTCCCGTCGGTCGACTGCGTCTTCTGCCCGATCGACTGTATCAGCCACGATGCGTGTCTGAGGGTGAAGACCGGATGCAAGAAGTTCGGAAAGACCTTCATCCCACTGCGCAACGGATCGAAATCGAGCCTGGATCGCGCGCTGCAGACCATGAAGGAACGTGACGATGAGAGACGGACATCCTGACCCAAGCCTGTTGATCGGGCTCCACAAGCTTGCTGAACAAACCGGAGATGGTTTGATGCCTGAGCTTTATGCGCTACTGGCAGAGCGTCGACAGCCGGAAGGAAACATGACCAACGTCGTGCCGTTCCCGCGGGAGCGGAGGTTTACGCCGTCGGCCGCGCCACGCGGCACCAGCCAGGTTCTGTCCTTTCGGCGCTAGGGATCAGTCAGCCGGCCGCTGCTTGAGAAGGCCCCGAGCGCCACCAGCAGCCAACCGATGATCATGGTCGTGCCGCCGGTCGGCGCGGCCATCGGAAAGAGTCCACTGCCGCCAAGGTGACGGGCCAGCAGATCGCCGGCAAACAGAAGCGTGCCTGTGCCGATGACCAGTGCAGCAATCGTCGCCGTGGCGATCCGGCGGTGCCCGAGATGCAGCGCCAGAAGTGTCGGCGCGTGGACAAGGCACATGCTGGACGCGGAGCCGAGCAGGCGCGTGTCGGCGCCGTGGCTTGCTGCTGCTGCCAATGCCACGCCACAGGCGCCGAGAAGGCCGCTCACAAACAGGATGAGCGGGCGGAGATTATGGAGTCTTTCCATCGCCTTCGTCCCTGTTCTGCATGTGAAGCGCAAGCCGTTCAATCGGTGGCCAGATGATCTCCCGCAGCTTTGGGTTGGCAACCGTTTCGTCGAGCGCGCGGCGGAAGCAGAGAAGCCATTCCGCCGTTTCCTGCGGTCCGATCGGTGCTGCAAAATGGCGCGAACGCAGGCGCGGGTGTCCGTGCTTTTGCACATAAACGGGCGGGCCGCCGAGATAGCCGGTGAGGTAGTCGTAGAGCTTGGCTTCGCTGTTCGCAAGGCCTGGCGGGTGCACCGCCCGGCAATGCTTGGCCTCCGGCAGAGTATCCATCAACCGGTAGAAACGGGCCGTCAGGGCCCGCACTGTCGGGTCCCCACCGATTGCCTCGTACAGGGTTATTGCTTCGGCCGACATGCAGGTCTTCCCGCTTCAGTTCTCCTGCGGCTCTAATGCGGAGGTTCTGCTCTGGCAAGCGCCATGGCGTCGCAGTCAGTCCGAGCCAACATCGGCTTCGGGACCTTGCTCATTGGGAAGTGATCCGGCACCTGGCGTTTTTTCCCTGTCCGTCAGTTCCTCCCGGGCATGCGGTCCGGCCGGTTTACTATCGCCTCCACCAGCTTTGGTTTCGTCGCGGTTTTCTACGGCTTCCTGTGCCACCTGGTCTTTGTCTGCATCGGCCATGTGCTTTCTCCTTTGCGGGAAAAACAGGAGTCTACCTCATTCAGTTCCCTGCATGGCAGCGCGGCGCTGCGTGATCATGATAGGCGACAGGCAGGCCCTGTATATTAACGAATTCTAATACACATTTCGCCGGAACGGAATCTGGACTGACGGGTTGTGGCGCAGGATGGGCGGGAGGCTCGTTCTCTCCGAAGAAAGCATGAGAAATGCATCATGACCAATGACAACTGCGTTCTCGTTGTCGAGGACGAGCCACTGTTGCGGCTAGATATCGTGGACAGCCTCATGGAAGCCGGCTTCGTCGTGTTTGAGGCTTGCAATGCGTCCGAGGCAATAGAGATCCTGACCAAGAACCTCAATATCCGGCTGGTATTCACGGACGTCGACATGCCTGGGGGCATGGACGGCATCGTGCTTGCTGCCTATATCCGCGATCGCTGGCCGCCGCTGAAAATCATCGTTACGTCCGGCTTCCGTTGCGTGTCCGATGCCGATATTCCAGCCGAAAGCCGCTTTTTCCGCAAACCATACGATCCCAGCAAGATTGCCAGCACGATGCGTGAGATGCTGGCTGCCTGACGGCAAGCCACAAGAGATTGCCTTTGCTGAATCTCTTTATTAAGAAATACCTGAAATAACGAGCGGGGACTGGTCTTCCTGCGCATGTTGGCCGGCAGGGTTCAATCTGCCAACATGCCGTGCCGTTCGGTCCGCGTTATTGCGTTCAGCGCGCCGGCCTCCCGTGTTCCGGCGCAGGGAGTTGCGATGCTGTTCAGGCGCGCGATAGTACGATTGTTTGGTTCGCAGGACGACGATCCCGAATTCCGCCGGGCGCAGTACCTTGAGCTGTCCCGCCAGATTCCGCTGATGTACGCCATCGTCATCGTCAACATGGTGATGCTGGCACTGACCTATGCTGGCAAAGCGCCGGCTGTCCTGTCCGTCTGGATCCCAGCCGCGTTCGTGATCATCTGTTTCGTTCGCGCCGTCCGGATGATGCTCGCGCGCACCCATGTCCCGTCAGATGCCGCAATCGAAAAGGCGCTGCACACGGTTCTCGTGCTCGCCTGGGTGCTGGGCGTCGCCATCTCGGTCTGGTCGTTGACGCTCTTCAGCTACGGCGACATCTACAGCAAGGTCCAGAACACGTTCTTCACCGGCATCACCATCATCACCGTCATGACATGCCTGCGGCCGCTTCGGCCGGTCGCGCCCATCCTTTTCTTCCTTGTGGTCATCCCGACCGCGGTGTTCCTGGCCCTGCAGGACCACCCGGTGTTCAAGGCGATCGCAATCAACATGGTGTTTGCCATCGGCGGCATGATCATCGTCATGCAGCGATCCCACTCGGATTTTCGTCAGCGCATCGAAAAACAGGTCCAGCTCGATCGCCAGCGCATCGAGCTGGAGTCGCTGAACAAGGAGGTGAGCCTTCTTGCCCAGCAGGACAGCCTGACGGGGCTTGCCAATCGTCGCTGCTTCTTTGACCATCTCGATCGTCGCATGGCCGATTATCGTCAGGGGAAGGTGCCGCAGCCTTTCGCCATCGGCGTCCTTGATCTTGATGGCTTCAAGCCGGTCAACGACATCTTTGGTCACGGCGTCGGCGACCAGCTGCTTCGGGAAGTCGGCTCGCGCCTGGTCGCCAATCTGCCCGCGGAAACTCTGGTAGCACGCCTTGGCGGCGACGAATTTGCGCTGATCCTGCCGCATGGCGGATCCGATGCCGCCTTGGAGGCGCTCTGCAGCCGGGCCTTGGATGCCCTCGCGCCGCCCTTCGTCTTTGGCCAGGGCAGCGTGACGATCTCGGCGACTTGCGGCATAGCCTGCTTCCCAGGCGTCGCGTCGACCGGCCAAGAGCTGTTCGAGAAGGCGGATTTTGCCCTCTATTATTCCAAAACGCACCACAAGGGCACCGTGGCAATCTTCTCCGATATCCACGAGGCCGAGATAAAAAAGGCGGCGGTCGTCGCGCAGCGGTTGCGCGCGGTGGAGATCGAGGATGCGTTCTATCTGGAATACCAGCCGATCGTGGATCCAGAGGGTCGTCCGCTGGGTTTCGAGGCATTGGCGCGGTGGTGCGATCCGGTGCTTGGCGAGGTGCGCCCGGACGTCTTCATCCGAGCAGCGGAGCAGGCGGGCATCATCGGCAAGATCACCGTACCCCTGTTTCGCAGCGCGCTGCGTGCGGCAAAGAGCTGGCCGGAGGAACTGCGGCTTTCATTCAACCTGTCAGCCTTCGACGTCTGCAGCCAGGACACCATGGAAACGATCCTGCGCGAAATCGAGACCTGCGGGATTTCGCCCCAGCGCCTGATGTTTGAAATCACCGAGTCGGCGATCATGCAGGATTTCGCGCGGGCGGTGGAGGCACTGACACTGCTTCGCGCGAAGGGCGCGGCGGTGGCGCTCGACGATTTCGGAACGGGCTACTCCAGTCTCAGCTATATGCGACGCCTGCCGATCAACAGGATCAAGGTGGACCGCTCCTTCATCCTTGATCTGGAGAAGGACGCGAACGCGCGTCACATCATGCGGACCATCTCGGCCATGTGCCAGAACCTCGGTTTGCAGTGCATTGTCGAAGGTGTCGAAACCGAGGCCCAGCTGGAATTCCTCGCCACAGCCGGCTGCGACGGCTACCAAGGCTACCTGTTTGCCAAACCAATGCCCGAGGCGGCGATTTCGGATTATCTCGCCAACCAGGCAAGAAGGCGCAGGACCGCCTGAGGCGGGAGGCAGGCACGTCGTTCACGTTCACATCGTTAAGGCACCGATGCCCTTACGATGCTGTCCATCGACAGTGATGCCGAGGGGTCTGAACGTATCGACGCGCGTCCTCAGGCGGCTAACCTCGTCGCGGTGGGTGTCAGAAAATCATGTGTGTCCAGAACGGACCGTGAATGGATGGCGCACCCGACAGGATTCGAACCTGTGACCTTTGGAATCGGAATCCAACACTCTATCCAGCTGAGCTACGGGTGCGAACCGATGGCGAGATGACTCGCCGCTCCGATGGCAGCTACTTAACCCAGGATGTCTTCGGCTTCAATGCCTGTTGGCCTGCGTGGGCGGGAAATTCGGCAGCCGTGGGAAATTAGCGATCTCTGCGTAGCGTATCCTTGATCGGTGAAGGCAGCGCTCACCAGAGTCGCTGGACAGTGGCCATCGGGGGCACGCACTCCCCAAGCGGTTGTCATCGTCCTTTCTCCGGAAACGGTTACGATATCGCTGTCTAAGGCCTTTGGCGCCCGGCAGAGTCGCGTGTCCCCGCAGCAGTCCGCCGCACGCATGCTCGATGTCCTTGACCAGTTGGAGCCCGCGCCGAGCGGGGTTCTTTGCCTATGATGGCAGCGCGAACGCGTGGTGAGGGAGGGAAGCTCGTGAAAAGAAGAGAGGGCCTGCTGGCCCTCTCTGGATGCGTCACGCCATCATCATCGCGCCGGGCCCGGGCGTTGCACCAGGCGGGCATTTGCCGAGAATGATCATGCCCAGCACCTCATCCTTGGTCACGTCCGTAGTGCGGGCGTGCCCGACCACCTGACCGTTCTTCATGACGAAGACGCGGTCGGCCAGGTCGAAGACATCGTGGATGTCGTGGCTGATCAGGAAGATGCCGATGCCGTCCTGCTTCAACTGCTTGATCAGATCGCCCACCTGCGACGTTTCCTGGGGGCCGAGCGCTGCCGTCGGCTCGTCCATGATCAGGATGCGCGCGTCGAAGAGGATGGCCCGGGCGATCGCCACCGACTGCCGCTGACCGCCAGAAAGCGCCTTCACGGGCTCCTTGAAACGCTTGAAGTTGGGGTTGAGGCGACCCATGACCTTACGGGCATTGGCCTCCATCGCAACATCGTCCAGCGTGCCCCAAGGCGTCTGCAACTCGCGCCCGAGATAAAGGTTGGCGGCTGCGTCAACATTATCGGCCACGGCCAGCGTCTGGTAGATCGTCTCGATGCCGTAGTGCTTGGCATCGCGCGGGTTCTTGATGTCGGCCTGCTCGCCATTGATGAAGATTTCGCCCGCGTCCCGGCGATAGGCGCCCGACAGGATCTTGATCAGCGTCGACTTGCCAGCGCCGTTGTGGCCGAGCAGGGCGACGACTTCGCCCGGGTAGAGGTCGATGCTGGCGTTCTCCACGGCGTGGATGCCGCCGAAGGAGATGGAAATGTTTCTCATTTCCACGAGCGGAGTATGATGGTCCGTCACGATGAAAACTCCTGTTACTTTGCCAATTACTTGGCTCTGGCGCGGTAGACGGTGTCCAGCCATACGGCCAGCACGAGAACCGCTCCCACCACGATGCGCTGAAGCGGCGTGTCGATTCCGAGCAACACCATGCCCGACTGCAGCGACTGCATGACGAGTGCGCCCAGCATGGCGCCGGCAACCGTTCCGACGCCCCCTGCAAGGGAGGTGCCGCCGATGACCGCCGCGGCGATGGTGTAAAGCTCGTCGAGCTCACCTTGTGCGTTGGTGGCGGCGTTGAGGCGGGCTGTGGAAATGGCGGCGGCGATTGCACACAGCGTTCCCATCAGCGCGAAGATGCGAACCGTAACCCAGCGGGTCTTGATGCCGGCAAGTTCCGCCGCTTCCGGATTGCCGCCAATGGCGAAGACATAGCGCCCGAACCGTAGCCGAGTGGCGATGAAGCTCATGATGATGCCGACCGCAATGGCGATGAGCACCGGAACAGCGATCCCGTGCGAGATCAGCAGGCCTCCATCCGGCCAGGCGATGTTGCTTGCTTCGGCATAGCGACGGGCGATCGCGATTGGCCAGTAATAGCTGTTGGCGACCAGAACTACGCCCACCACGGTGAGGCAGCCGATCGCGCCGATCACATATTCCGCCCAGACCGGCTTGCGCGGGAAGGCAAAGCGTTTGCGCTGGCGACGAGCATTGACGATAGCGCCAATGATGGCGAGGCAGGCGACGAGCCCGACGACCCAGCTCCAGGTGGCGCCGATCGAGCCATCGGTGCCGCCACCCATCAGGCGGAAGGTGGCGTTCATTGGGGCCACGGTCTGGCCGCTGGTGACGAACCAGGTCGCGCCGCGCCACACGAGCAGTCCGCCCAGTGTCACGATGAAGGACGGAACGCCGAGAAAGGCGATGATCACGCCGTGCAGGGCGCCGATCGACGCGCCTACCAGAAGTCCGGAAGCCAGCGCCAGAACCCAAAGCGCCGGATGATCGAAGCCGAGCAGTTGAGGCAGGATCTGCGCCTGCATCACGCCCATGATCATGCCGGTGAAGCCGAGGATGGATCCGACCGAGAGGTCGATATTGCGGGTGACGATCACCAACACCATGCCGGTTGCCATGACTGCGACCGAGGAGGTCTGGACCGTCAGGTTCCAGAGATTGCGGGGCGTCAGGAACAGGCCGCCGGTCAAGAAGTGGAAGCCCACCCAGATGATCAGCAGGGCGCCGACCATGCCGAGCAGTCGGGTGTCGATCTCGGTTGCACGGAAGAACCGTGTCACCATGTTGGCCTCCGACTGTCGGGAGCCGCCGGGTGTGATTGTTTGCATCGTATCGGCCATTCCTGCCGTTCCCCACAGTTTGGGGCGCGTTGCTCGAAACTGAATTGTCGGATCGAATCTCTTGTCGCGCCGGCCTCAGAGCAGTTGTTGGTCAACTGCCTTTTCATGAAGAAACCCGACGCCACGGACGCAGACGCGTGTGGCGTCGGGAGTTCTATGCTGCACGCATGCTTAGTCGCAGGCAGGGGTCGAGCCGGCCTTCACGCCCTGGCAGGCTTCTTCCTTGCTGATCCAGCCGGCATCGATGACAACATTAAGGTTGTCCTTGGTGACGGGCAGCGGAGCAAGGAAGACAGACTTCATCTCGGCACCCTTCGGACCACCGGTGAAGGTCTGAACGTTCGGGATTTCGTCCATGGTCTTGCCGCCTGCAAGGGCGAGCGCAATCTCGGCGGCGTTCTTGCCAAGTTCGCGGCTGTCCTTCCAGACCGACACGGTCTGCGTGCCAAGGGCAACGCGGTTCAGCGCTGCCTTGTCGGCATCCTGTCCGGAAACAGGAACGGACCCGGCGAGACCCTGTGCGTCGAGCGCTGCAATCGCGCCACCGGCCGTGCCGTCGTTGGAGGCAACAACTGCGTCGACCTCGTTGTTGTTGGCGGTCAGGAACTGCTCCATGTTCTTCTGGGCATTTTCCGGCTTCCAGCCATCAGTGTAGGCTTCGCCGACATTCTTGATCTTGCCCGCGTCCATGGCTTCCTTGAGGACTTCCAACTGGCCCGAGAACAGGAAGTCTGCGTTCGGGTCGGACGAGGAGCCCTTGATGAAGACGTAGTTGCCCTCAGGTGCGACCTTGAACACTTCGCGGGCCTGCATGCGGCCAACTTCCTTGTTGTCGAAGGTGATGTAGAAGGCTTCCGGATTTTCGATCAGGCGGTCATAGCCGACAACCGGAATGCCTTCAGCCGTCGCCTTCTCGATGGCAGGACCGATCGCGTCGCTGTCCTGAGCGAGGACGATCAGCGCGTTGGCGCCCTGCGAGATCAGCGATTCAACGTCAGTCAGCTGCTTGGCGGCAGACGACTGCGCGTCAGCAGAAATGTATTTGGCGCCGGCAGCTTCCAATGCCGACTTGATGGCGGCCTCGTCCGTCTTCCAACGCTCTTCCTGGAAGTTGGACCAGGATACGCCAACGACGAGCTCCTGCGCCAGGGCTGCAGTTTGCATGCTAACGACGATGGCTGCACCAGCCATCAGCTTGACGATCGATTTCATAATGTCCTCCCGAGTGACGGCGGATGGCCAAAGCCTCCGTGCTCTCCCCCCGCCAGATTACCTGCCAGTCAAAGCCAAATGCTTTTTTCTCGACAGTCGAGAAATTAGATGTCAGAGATTTTTTGCGGAGTCAATCGGCGCATTGAGCATTGCTGCCGGCTGGGCTATCGAGGGAAGGGACACCAGGAGGAACAAGCTCAGATGCTGGCCAAGTCGAGCACCGAGCTGGTCCGGCAGCAGAACAGCGCACTGGTTCTTTCCGTCTTGCGACGCCACGGACGCTTGTCTCACACCGAACTTTCCGAAGCCACTAGACTATCGTCGGCAACGATCTCGGCCATCACATCCGAGCTTGAGCGGCTCGCGATCATCGAGAAGATCGAGCATCGGCCGACGGCTGGTCGCGGTAGGCCGCGCGTTCTCTTCGCGCAGCGTCGCGATTGCGGATATCTGATCGTGGTGATCGTGTCCTCCGACTCGATCCAGTATTCGTTGGTCGACTACGCAGGAACGCTGCTTGACCGGTTTGCGGAGGAGCGACGTGAGTTCTCAGCCGAGGGATTCTCGGCACGTATTCGTGATGCACTTGAGCGAGTGGTGGCCCGTTCCAACATCGGCCGGGAGCAGGTCTTGTTGGTCTCCTTCAGCAGCAAGGGGCTCGTGAGCGAGGACGAACCGCGGCTTGTATGGTCGCCGATGCTGGGCACGCAGGAGGTGGATTTCCGCGCCGTCTTGGGGGAGGGATGGATCGCGCGAGCGATTCTCAACAATGAGACATTGCTCGTCGCCCAGGCGCTGCAGCAGCGGCAGGACGCGGCGGTAACGGCACTTGCTGCCGTTTCTCTCGGCCATAGCATCGGACTTGGCATTGCACGGGTGAGGCCGGACGGAGAGGCGGAGTTCTCGGCGCCCAACTTCGGTCATATGCTCAACATTCCGGGCGGCGCACTTTGCCGCTGCGGCGGGCGCGGCTGCATTGAAGCCTATGCAGGGTTCTACGCCGTGCTACGGGCAGCCTTCGAAGTGCCGCTGGACACCATTCCGGCGAAGATCGTGCCGCTTGCCGAGGTCGACAAGATCGCCGGCCAGGCACGGCAGGGACAGCGCATGGCGGGCTTTGCCTTCCGCCAGGCGGGCGTTGCCCTTGGCAACGGCCTGTCGCGGCTGCTCAGTCTTCACGGCCATATGCCCATCTTCGTCACCGGTCCTGGCATGCGTTACTATGACCTGCTGCGGCAGGGTCTGGAGGAGGGGTTGGCGCAGACGCATGTCGTGAAGCTGTTCGGCATGCCGCGGCTGGAAGTTGCCGCCGACGAGCCTTTGCTGGTCTTCGAAGGCCATCTTGGGCTTGCGTTTTCTCTCGTGGATCAGGATATCATCGCCCAGCGCGCGCCACTTCAGGCGGCGGGAGAGTGACTGTATGATCGATATCGACCACCCCTTCTACAAGCCGCTTTGGGCTCGCCTGTTGATCGTCGGCATCTGTGCTGCCTGGGCGTTCTTTGAGTTCTACAGTGGTGAGCCCTTCTGGGGTACGATCGTAGGAGGCGCTGGGGCCTATGCTGCCTACAAGCTATTCTACGAGTTCAGCCGGAGGCCAAGTCGGCCGGCAGATCAGGAAGAGCGCCAGTAGAGGTCGCGAATCGCGCGATCGATCAACAGGTTGGCCGTCTTCATCCTCAGCGTCGCCTGATTTCGGAAGATCTCCGGCACAAGATCGGGGTGATTGTCTTTGGCGAAGCGACGCCGCTTTTCCGCCAGTGTTTCGGCAGTCTCGTCCGGCCCCAAAGCAAGATCGGCCGCGATCTCTGTCTCGCTGAGGCGCAGCAATCGCTCGGGGATCTGCAGCTCCTGTGGCGCCGCGTCGACGGGAGGCTCTGGTTCAGGTGGTGGCGGTGCGTCGGCAAGCAGGTCCAGATAGGCCTCGCTCACGCCCATGTGGCCCATAGCCGTCGTCTCTTCGGTGGCCGAGACAAATCCTGAGTTGAGGCCGGTCACGCGAAAGCCGGGAAGCTCTACGCGCGGGTCTCCCTCTTTCGCCTCTTCGTCCAGCCGCGTCAGAACCGACTGAAATACCGATTGCCCGAACAGCATCGCGCCTCCTGATCAGGCAAGTTCAAGCATGCCAAGGTGGCGCCGGGCTTGCCGTTCACAGTTTCTGCGGCACACCCCAAGCTTTTTACCTGTGAATACTTGTAGCGGCATGTTTAACCGGTCTCAAATTACCCGCCTTAGGGTCAAGATCTTCCAAGTTGTCGAGCAGTGTCGTCATGAGTGAAATCCAGAACCGCGCCGTCCAGATCTTTCACGCGCAGCCCGACGGAGCGCCGATCACCACGGAGGAATTCCGCCAACAAATGCTACGGGCGTCTCTTGCCCTTCATCAAGCCCTTGGCGGAACGGAGGCTATGGCCCGCGAGCTCATCGACGAGAGCGTTCAGCGCCAGCCGGGGACGGTTGATGCGTCGGTCGGTGATTTGATGATGGCGCTTGCCGGCGTGAGCTACCTTCAGGACATGGACATGATGCAGGCGGCCTACAACACACTGCGCCAGCGTTTGCGCCAGATGCAAGACGTATCCTTGGCTGCTGAATAATCGCTCTTCGCCACGCGTCGCTGCGTTTGAGCTCAACTCTGACTCTGGCTTTGCTGTTGAGTTCTGGTCGGCTCCACCGTGACGGCCACGTGAAGGTTTTCACCCGCCCACCCGATGCGCATGCCCGAAACCGGGGCGGCGTCACGGTAGCATAGGCCGGTCGCTAGACGGACATAACGTTCGTCGGGGCAGATGTTGTTGGCAGCATCGAAACCCACCCAGCCAAGGCCCGACAAATGAACCTCGGCCCAGGCATGGGTGGCCGTCTGTTCCGCCACACCCTCCATGAGAAGATATCCGGAAACGTATCGGGCAGGAATTCCAAGAAGCCGTGCCACGCTGATCATGATGTGCGCGTGATCCTGGCAGACGCCGCGCTTTGCCTCGAGCGCCTGCTCTGCGGTGGTTTCTATCCCGGTGGAGCCTGTCACATAAGCGACCTCGCTATGGGTCGCGTTCATCAGCGCGTGCATTTTCTGGAGCGGATCGTCAGCCGGCAGGGCTTGGGCCAGTTCGCGCAGTCGCTTGCCCGGCGCCGTCCGCGGCGTTTCGCGCAGAAACAGCCAAAGAGGACAGAAACCCTGGTGCGGGCCGTAGACGCCGGAAGCGCTCAGCGTCTCCACCTCGCCGCTCGCCACGATACGGATCAGGTGCTCCGCTCCTTCAGCCGAAACCAGCTCCACGCGGTTGCCGAACTGGTCGAAATAGCCGGTTTCGGTGGTCGCGCCGTCGACTGCTATCGACCAGTTGTGGACCCGTTGCGTGGGCCCGTCCACCGGCGTCAGCCGCAGGCGCTGCAAGATGTAAGCCACCGGCTGGTCGTAGAGGTACTGAGTCGAGTGCGTGATGGTCAGCCGCATGAGCCTGTCGTCCTACTACTGATTGAAGCGGTAGCCTTCTGAGATGTCCATGTTCAGCTGGTTGTTGCGGGTGATGAACTCTTCGAGGAATTCGTGCAGTCCGTGGTCCATGATGTCCGCGATGGAGCCGCGGGTGAGCATGGCGTTGATCGTCTCGGCCGTGTCGATCGCGGCAGGGCGTTGGCCATACTCGCGTTCCAGATAATGCAGGTTGCTGACGATCTTGCCGTAGCTATAGGCGAGCGAGCGCGGCATGCGCCCGTTGAGGATCAGGAAATCGGCGATGTTGGACGGCCGATGATCGCCATCATAGACCCAACCGTAGGAGCGGTGGGCGGAAACGGAGCGCAGGATCGATTCCCACTGCATGTTGTCAAGCGACGAGCCGACCTGGCTCACGGCCGGCAGGAGGACGTAGTATTTCACGTCGAGAATGCGGCTGGTGTTGTCTGCGCGCTCGATGAAGGTGCCGATGCGCGAGAAGTTGTAGATGTCGTTCCTCAGCATCGAGCCATGAAAGGCGCCGCGGATGAGGCCGCAGCGTTGCTTGATCACGTCGATCAGTTCCGGCAGGTCGGCGGCCTTTGGCGTTCGCTCCAGCCGGGCCTTGAGGTCGATCCAGCACTCGTTGGTGGCCTCCCAGGTTTCCCGGGTGAGTGCGGTGCGCACCATTCGGGCATTGTTGCGCGCGGCGTCGATACACGACATCACGCTCGACGGATTGTGCCGGTCGCGCAGAAGATAGTCGATCGCGTCTGCCGATGTTACGGCGGTATGGACCTCGGCATAGGCCTGGCGGGCTCCGGCGCTCTGCAGCACTCCTTCCCAGTCATGGTCGCCGCTGTCGGGACGGGTGAGGGAGACGCGCAGACCTGCGTCCACCAGCCGGGCAATGTTTTCGGCGCGCTCGATGTAGCGAAACATCCAGTAGAGGCCATTGGCGGTTCTTCCCAGAAGCATCGCTCAGTCCTCCAGAACCCAGGTGTCCTTGGTGCCGCCGCCCTGGCTGGAATTGACCACCAGCGAGCCCTGCTTCAGCGCCACGCGGGTCAGGCCGCCGGGGATGATCTTCACCGTGTCGGAAACCAGCACATAGGGCCTCAGGTCCACATGCCGCGGCGCGATCCCCTTGTTGACGAAGATCGGGACGGTTGAAAGCGACAGCGTCGGCTGGGCGATGTAGTTTGCCGGCCGGGCCTTCAGCTTGTCGGCAAAAAGCGCTCGCTCCTTCTTTGTGGCAGTCGGCCCAACCAGCATTCCATAGCCGCCGGAGCCGTGCACTTCCTTCACCACGAGCTCTTCCAGGTGTTCCAGCACATAGGCCAGACTGGCTGATTCCGAACAGCGCCAGGTGGGGACGTTCTCCAGCATGGGCTTGCGGCCCGTGTAGAATTCAACGATTTCCGGCATGTAGGAGTAGATGGCCTTGTCGTCGGCGATCCCGGTCCCCGGGGCGTTGGCGATCGTGATGTTGCCGGCGCGATAGACATCCATGATGCCCGGCACGCCAAGCGCTGATTCTGGTCGGAACGTCAGAGGATCAAGAAAATCATCATCGACACGGCGGTAGAGCACATCGATTGCCTCATAGCCGCGGGTGGTGCGCATCTTCACGCGCCCGTCGATCACCCGAAGATCCGCTCCTTCCACCAGTTCCACGCCCATGGTGTCTGCAAGGAAGGCATGCTCGTAATAGGCGGAGTTGTAGATCCCTGGCGTCAGGACGGCGACGCGGGGCCTGCCTGCACAGCCGCTTGGTGCAAGCGAGGCGAGCGACTGGCGCAGCAGATTGGGATAGTCCTCGACGCGCCTCACGCGGTTCAGCGTGAAAAGCTCGGGAAACATCTGCATCATGGTTTCCCGGTTCTCCAGCATGTAGGAAACGCCAGAGGGTGTGCGGGCATTGTCTTCAAGCACGTAGAACTGGTCCTCGCCGGTCCGCACGATGTCGGTGCCGACGATATGGGTGTAGACGCCGCCGGGCGGCCGGAACCCGATCATCTCGGGCAGGAAGGCAACATTCTTCTCGATCAGTTCGCGCGGAATGCGGCCAGCCCGGATGATTTCCTGCTTGTGGTAGATGTCCTCGAGGAAGGCATTGAGCGCCAGTACCCGCTGTTCGATGCCTTGGGCGAGGCGCCGCCATTCGCGGGCCGAGATGATGCGCGGGATGATATCGAAGGGGATCAGTTTCTCGGAGCTGTCGGCATGACCGTAGACGGCGAAGGTAATGCCCGTCTTGCGGAAGATGTTCTCGGCGTCCCTGGTTTTCTGAAGGAGATGGGCAGGATTCTGAGCCGCATACCAAGCGCTGTAGTCCCGATAAGGCGGTCGTGGATCGCCGTTCGCAGTCACCATTTCATCGAATGCCAATACTGCGTACCTCCCTTGCAAGTCATATGAATACAAGCCGAATGGTAATGCAAGAACCATGCTAGTTGCGTTGGCGCTTGTGGTGGTGCGGCAGAGGCTCCACACCAGGCGATCGCTTCACCGCATGCTTGTTGCGCTGCTCAGAATTTGAGCTTGCCTTGCGTGTTCAGGCTGGAGATGCGGCAATCGCTCCGCGGGCAGGTCATCAGTGCGATTGACCGAACCTGTGAGTTTTTCTGCTTTGACGCCAAGCCGGGGGCTGTCTACGAAGCTTGTTTCTCTGCTGACCAAATGCCGGACCCCTGACATGCTCGATCGACTGGCTCCGGCCCTCTTCGTCCTTCTCTGGTCCACCGGCTGGCTGGTCGCTAAATTTGCGGTCGCTCATGCGGATCCGCTGACCTTCATGACCGCCCGTCATGCGCTCGCGGCGATCGCCTTCACCGTTCTTTGCCTTGCCGTTGGTGCCAGTTGGCCCCGCCAACGCGCGGCCATCTGGCACGGCATCGTATCAGGCGTCTTCCTTCATGGGCTTTACTTGGCAGGTGTGTGGTGGGCGATCGGGCAGGGTGTTCCAGCAGGGCTCTCGGGCATCATTGCGGGCCTGCAGCCGCTGCTGACGGCGCTGGCCGCGCCCTTCCTTATCGGCGAGCGGCTTCGTCCTTTGCAGAAAGCCGGCATCGTGATCGGCTTTGCTGGCATCATGATCGCTATCTCGCCGCAGCTTCTCGACACGCTGGAGCAGGGGCTTGTCGGGCTCGGCTTGCCGATCCTGATCAACCTTGCGGCCATGTTCTCCGTCACTTATGGCACGCTCTATCAGAAGCAGAACCTGCAGCATGGCGATCTTCTGACGATCGCCGTCCTTCAGTTCATCGGGGCCTTCCTGGTCACCCTGCCAATGGCGTTGATCCTGGAAGACTTGCGCTTTGACTGGACAGGGGAGGCCATCTTCGCGATGGGCTGGTCAGTGTTCGGTATTTCCATGGGTGCAGTCGGTCTGCTGCTTTACCTTATCCGGCGAGGGCAGGTCTCACGGGCAGCCTCGCTCATCTACCTGATGCCGCCGGTCGTCGCCATCGAGGCCCTTTTCCTGTTTGGCGAAGGGCTGACGGCTCCGATGATCATCGGCACGCTGATCGTGGTCACCGGCGTCTATATGGTGAACCGTAAGGCTCCAACGAAAACGGCGGGCATCGAGCCCGCCGCATGATCTTCGATCTAGTACTGCCTGCTTAAGCGGGGCGACGCGTACGGCCTTGGTGGCCGCCGGCAGATTCGCCACCAAACTTGACCGGACCACCGTTGCCGCTGCCCTTCTGGGCCGGGCGACCGTGGCCGGTGCGGGTGCGCTGGTTTGCACTGTCGTGCGCACCATGTGTTGCGGGACCATTGCCCTTGCGGTGATCCTTGCGGGCCGGACGGCCATCACCCTTCGGCCCGTCGAACTGCTTCTTGGCCGGACGGAAATCTGAGGTGGATGTCAGGTCGTTGTCAGCCTGGGCGCGGGGTGCGCCTTCGCCCTGAAAGAACGGCTTGCGGGCAGGACGTTCGCGCCGCTCCGGACGGCCTTCGCCGCCGGAACGACCGCCGCCATTGCCGCGTGCCTGGCGGGAAGCAGAACCACCGCGCTTGTTGCCGCCGCCACGTGCGGGGCGCGCCATGCCAGCCGGGCGTTCGCCTGAAGCTGTGGCGATCTCGATGCCCATCAGGCGCTCGATGTCGCGCAGAAGTCCGGCTTCGTCGGTTGCGCAGAAGGCGATGGCGATGCCGTCGCGTCCAGCGCGGGCCGTACGACCGATGCGGTGGACGTAGGCGTCGGGAACTTCCGGTAGGTCATAGTTGAAGACGTGGGTCACGCCTGGGATGTCGATGCCGCGGGCAGCAACGTCGGTTGCGACGAGAACGCGGATCTCACCATCACGGAACGCCTTGAGCGCACGTTCGCGCTGGCCCTGGCTCTTGTTGCCATGAATGGACGCCACCTTGAAGCCAACCTGATCAAGGTGCTTGGAAAGCTTCTCTGCGGTATGCTTGGTGCGCAGGAAAACGATCGCGCGGCCATCCGGATTTTCCGTCAGCGACTTCTTCAAAAGATCCGTCTTGTCGTTCTTGCCGGCGACGAAGTGGACGTATTGCTCCACCTTATCGGCAGCCTTGCCCGGAGGTGTCACCGAAACCTGGATCGGATCCTTCAGGAAGTCGGCAGCAAGATCGGCGATTGCCTTCGGCATGGTAGCCGAGAAAAGCAAGGTCTGGCGCTTGTTCGGGACCATCTTCGCGATCTTGCGCAGGTCGTGGATGAAGCCGAGGTCGAGCATCTGGTCCGCTTCGTCGAGCACCAGATAGCGAACAGTGGTCAATCCGATGGCGCGGCGGGCAATCAGGTCGAGCAGACGTCCCGGAGTGGCAACAAGAATATCGGTTCCCTTTTCCAGCTGTTGCTGCTGCTTGTTGATCGACGCGCCGCCGACGACGGAGTTGATCTTCAACGGTAGTCCGCGGACATAGCTCTTCAGGCTGACCGCGATCTGGTTGACCAGTTCGCGTGTCGGCGC
>JAEWOP010000255.1 GCA_023399635.1 Pseudomonadota bacterium | reverse complement strand
CAATGTCAACAAGCCGCCGTCAGGCGGCTTTGTTGTTTCAAGACGGCTCCTCCTGACGGCACAAATACCCAGAGGAAGCTGAAATGACCGAAGATACCGAAATCACCCTTCCCCGCCCGGCGGTCGTGACCATCCGCGCCGCCAGGCGCCATGACCTGCCCGAACTCAACGAGATGATCGCGCTTCTCGCCGCCCATCACGGTGATGCTGCCGGAATGACGCCGGAGAAGCTGGAGCGCGACCTGTTCGGTCCGATGCCCTGGATCCAGGCGCTGGTGGCCGACAGCGGCAACGGGCTGATGGGCTACGCGATCCTCGTGCCGCTCTACAGGGCCGATACCGGCACCCGCGGCATGGACCTTCACCACCTTTTCGTGCGCGACGGCCAGCGCGGCAACGGCATTGGCCACCACCTTGTTTCCCGCGCCCGCGAGATCGCCCGCACGGCCGGCTGCGACTATCTTTCCGTCAGCGCCGCCACCGGCAACTTCGCCGCCCACCGTTTCTACGAGCAACTGGACTTCCGCCCGCGCCCGGTGACAGGCATGCGCTACATGCAGGCGATCGCATAGTGACTGGGCCGACGGCGCTCGGAAGACTAAGGGATCTTCCAGGCGCCGCTCTCCTGCGCGATCGGTTAGTTCCGTGTCCGCATCAGGCCAAGCCGGATCTGCTTCTCGATCTCAATGATGGCAAAGAATGCGGTGCCGATCGCGACGATCAAGAGGCCGTCGGTGAAGGGGACCGGTTGCGTCCCGAGCACCGCCTGGAGTGGCGGCAGGTACGTGACGGCGAACTGCGCGGAAACGATGACCACCACCACCAGCCAAACCACCCGCGTGCCACGCACCGCCTCCCAGGTGAGCGAGGTGCCATGCATGTTGCGGATGAAGAAGAGGTGGAAGATCTCCAGCACGACCAGCATGTTCATTGCGATCGTCTGCGCGAGCGGCAAGGGGTAGCCGCGATCCAGGGCATACGTGAAGATGCCGAACACCGCAAAAACGAACAGGACCGCAACAAGCACGACGTGCCAGACGAGCACACCATTCATGATGGGTGCGTTACGGGAGCGTGGCGGGCGCGCCATCGTGCCGGCCTCCGTGGGTTCGAAGGCGAGCGCCAAGCCGAGCGTGATGCCGGTGATCAGGTTGACCCAAAGGATCTGTACTGCGGTGATGGGCAGAGCGAAGCCCACCAGCAGCGCCAGGACTACCGTCAATGCCTCGCCGGCATTGGTGGGCAGCGTCCAGCTGATGACCTTCTTGAGGTTGTCGTAGACCGTGCGGCCTTCACGGACGGCTGCGGCGATCGTGGCGAAATTGTCATCGGCGAGCACCAGATCCGCCGCTTCCTTGGCCGCTTCCGATCCTTTCAGGCCCATGGCGATGCCAGCGTCGGCGCGCTTCAAGGCGGGTGCATCATTGACCCCGTCGCCGGTCATGGCGACGGACAAACCGTTGGCCTGCAGCGCCGCCACGAGACGGAGCTTGTGTTCCGGGCTTGTGCGGGCAAAGACATCGACCGTTGCGACCTCCAGCGCCAGTTGTGCATCGTCGAGCTTGTCGATGTCGATGCCGGTCAGAACGCGGTCGCTGTTCTGCAGGCCGATCTGCCGTGCGATGGCAATCGCGGTACCCGCATGGTCGCCCGTGATCATCTTGACCCTGATGCCGGCGGAGCGGCATTCGGCCACCGCAGCGATGGCTTCCTGTCGCGGCGGGTCAATCAGCCCCAGCAGTCCAAGGAAGATCAGACCGCCGGACAGGCCTGTCTCATCGATCTGTTCTCCAGCGTCCCTGCGCTCCGCAAGAGCCAGCACCCGCAGGCCACGGAGCGCCATCGCCTCCGCCCGCTCATGCCAATGCTCATAGTCCAAGCCGGCGCACATTCTGAGCACGCGCTCGGGGGCGCCCTTGACGTAGATGACGTTTTCGCCGGTGCCCTCGGTGAGGACAGCCATGTAGCGATGGCGGCTATCAAAGGGGATGGCATCCAGCCGCCGTGGCTTGCTGCGGTGTCCGGCCTTGCCGGCAAAGGCAAGAAGGGCTCCTTCCATCGGATCGCCCTCGACTGCCCATTGGTCGTCGCGAAGAGCCAGCGCCGCGTCGTTGCACAAGGCCGCTGCGGAGGCGAGACGCGACAGATCCGCCACCGGAGATATCTCGCCTTCCGGCGCATAGCCTTCACCGCTGATCTCGAAAACACCATGCGGTGTTTCAGCGGCAGCCACCACCATCTCGTTGCGGGTGAGTGTTCCAGTCTTGTCTGTGCAAATGACGGAAACGGAGCCGAGCGCCTCGATCGCCGGGAGCCGGCGCACGATGGCGTTGCGCCTGGCCATTGCCTGGACGCCGATCGCCAGTGTTATCGTCATCACGGCAGGCAGGCCTTCGGGGATAGCCGAGACAGCGACGCTCACGACGACCATGAACATTTCAGAAAATTCGTGGTGGCCGACGAAATAGGTGTAGGCGAGCAGAAGGGCGCTTGCGAGCAGGATGAGGAAGGAGAGCCAGCGGGCGAAATGGTCCATCTGCTGCACGAGCGGCGTGGTGACCTGCTCCACCCGGGAAAGCAGCCCGCCGATGCGGCCGATTTCGGTTGCCCTGCCCGTTGCCACGACCACGCCGCGTGCGGTCCCTTGCGTCACCAGGGTGCCGGACCAGAGCATCGAGCGGCGATCGCCGAGCGCCGCGTCGGCTGCAACGGCAGACACGCCCTTTTCGACGGGCACGGATTCGCCTGTCAGGATCGCTTCCTGCGCAGCCAGGCCCCGCGCCTCCAGAAGACGCAAGTCAGCCGGCACCTTGTCGCCAGCTTCAAGCAATACCACGTCTCCGGGCACCAGGTTGGCGCCCTCCACCGTCACGCGCCGATCGTCACGCAACACGGCGGCATGGGGCGCCAGCATATCGCGGATGGCCGTCATCGCGGCCTCCGCCTTGCCTTCCTGGATGAAGCCGATGATCGCATTGGCAAGGACCACGGCGAGGATGACGCCTGTGTCCACCCAATGCTGGAGCACGGCAGTGACCATGGCCGCAGTGAGAAGGACGTAGATCAGGACATTGTGGAACTGCACGAAAAATCGCTTGATCGGGGTGCGAACCTTCTCTTCAGGCAGGCGGTTCGGGCCGAACCGCTCCAGGCGCGTGCGGGCTTCCGTTGCGCTGAGGCCACTGTCCTGCGTGCCGAGGGCAGAGAGACATTCTTCAATGCTTCGAGCATGAGGATTGTCCAGACCGGGGAGTTCGGATGCTGAGGTTCTGCTCCCGTCCGCGATGGCATCTCGCTTGTGCAACATTCGCGCATCCCTTTCGCTGTCTCCTCCAAGCATAGACGCCAGTCCATCATGGTGAGTTGACATCAGTCAAATCGGGGAGGCAGTCGTCCGATGCTGCAAGGGTGAAGGTGGAAATGCGTCGCGCACCTCCATCCAGTCCTGATCGTTGTCGGAATTCCTCCGCGCTCGCGGGCGATCTGCCCCCTCAGTGCCTACACCAATTCATTAACGGTAACTGGAGTTTCGGCTTTTGACCCCGGCTCAGCAGGCCTTCGTGTTAATATAGCGCGCCTAGACTGGTTGCCAGGAGAGCACGAATGGAAACCATCTACAGTTGCCTACGCGATGCGCATGATCAGCGAATCCTGCTGATCACGGCTGCGGTCTGCATCACGGGCGTGTACGCCTCGATCCTGATTGCACATCATGCGAGCCGCCTTGAAGACCGGAGCCGCAGCTTCTGGGCAGCGGTTGCCATCATCGCCGCCGGGTGCACGGCCTGGGCAACTCACATGACCGCGATGCTCGCGTTCCAGCCGGGGATGCAGGCCGGATTCGACCCGCTCCTGACGCTCCTGTCGCTTGTGCTTACCATCTTCGGCATTGCAGCATCCATGAGTGTCGCGATTGGCAGCCGCAACCGGGCGAAGCGCGCCGCCTCGGGGCTTCTCCTGGGCGGCAGCATAACCCTCCTGCACTATCTCGGGCAGGCAGGCTATGTCGTGACGGGGTATGTCAGCTGGGACTACCAGCTGATCGCGTTTTCGCTGCTGTGGTCCATGCCGCTGTTTGCGGGGGCGATTGTCGTTGCGGGCGCCAAACGACGGGCGCTGCGTCACGCCGCTGCTCCCATGCTCCTCCTGGCAATCGCCACTCTCCATTTTACCGGGATGGCTGCACTTCAGCTGACTTTCGATCCAAGCGTCAGCCTTCCCGCCTCGGCCTTGCCTGCAGAGGATATTGCTCCGGTTGTCGCCGTGGTTTGCGCCGGACTGGTGCTCCTCGCCTTCCTTGGCTTGCGGTTCACCCTCGCTGCCCATGCGCAGGCCGTGCGGGACCGGACACGCTTGAAGCAGTTGGCAGACCTTGCCGTCGAGGGCCTGGCGATCTGCCAGGACGGTATCATCGATGCCGTCAATGACAGCCTGGCGAGGCTCGTCGGCTTGTCGCAAGCCACTTTGAAGGGACACCCGATCTCGGAGCTTCTCCCGGAGATTTCTCTCAGGAACCTCTCCGAACATCACGAGCAGGATGCCGAACTCCTCGTCTCCGACGGTGATCGCATCCCGGTGAGACTCCTTTGCAAGATCGTGAGGATCGGCAAGGTCGATCATACGGTTGTGGCAATCCGCGACCAGAGAGAACGGCTTCATACCGAGCAGAAGATGCGATCGCTGGCGTTTTCCGACGCCCTGACGGGGCTCGCCAACCGCTTGCATTTCAACCAGATCCTGTCCGACAGCTGTGATCAGGCGACGGCTTGCGGAGATCGTTTCGCGCTCCTGCTGCTGGACCTCGACCGCTTCAAGTTCGTCAACGACACCTTCGGCCATGCAATGGGCGACGAACTGCTGAGGCGCGTCGCCAAGCGACTTCGCGGTTGCGGCGACGGCATTAGGACGATCGCCCGTCTCGGCGGCGACGAGTTTGCCGTGATCGTCGACGAGGAGCATGCCGAGGAGGTTGCTGAAAACATCACCGACATCCTTGGCCGTCCCTACCTGATGGAAGGCTCCATCATCGACGTGGCCGCCAGTGTCGGCATCGCAGTGGCCCCGACTGACGGTGCCAACCCTTCCCTTCTCAGCAGGAGTGCCGACCTTGCCCTCTACTCTGCCAAGCGGTCCGGAGGCGGCGTCCACCACCGCTTCGAGCGGGAGATGAGCGACCGGGCGCATGCCCGTCGCCAGATGGAACTCGATCTGAGGCGGGCACTGGTCCGGGAAGAGTTCGAGGTGCACTACCAGCCGCAGGTCGATCCGATCGACGGACGCTTCCAGGGTGCAGAAGCCCTCGTCCGCTGGCGTCATCCCAACCGGGGCATGGTGTCCCCTGCAGACTTCATTCCACTCGCCGAAGAGACCGGGCTGATTTCGCCCCTGGGGGAATGGGTGCTGCGGACTGCATGCGAAGAAGCAACTGCGTGGCCGTCCGATCTTTCGATTGCGGTCAACCTTTCCCCGGTTCAGCTGCGCGATAGCGCTCTGCCGGCACGCGTGATGCAGATCCTGCAGGACACCGGGCTCGCCCCGTCTCGGCTGGAACTGGAGATTACGGAAACGGCGCTCCTGCAGGACGAGGACATCACCTACAACACGCTCCATGCGCTGCGATCGATGGGCATCCGGATTTCCATGGACGATTTCGGGACCGGCTACTCTTCCTTGAGCTATCTCCGGCGCTTTCCCTTCAGCAAGATCAAGATCGACCAGTCATTTGTCCGGCAGGTTCCGGAAGACCGCGAATCCGTGGCCATCATCCAGGCGCTCACGTCGCTTGCCGCGAAGCTCAACATGACCGTGACCGTGGAAGGCGTGGAAACGCCGGAGCAGCGGGCTTTCACGGTGTCGGAAGGCTGCAACCAGATCCAGGGTTATCTGATCAGCCGCCCTGTGAACCGCGAATCCGTTCGAGCGCTTTTCAGCGTGCCGCTGCAATCGGTTGCGTGAGGAAACAGCAATGCCCCTTTATCGCCTCCTCTACCAAAGCGAGATCGCGCTGGCTGGATTGCAGCCGGAGATCGATCGCCAGATCGACGCGATCGTCCATGCATCTGCGACATCCAACGCTGCAACCGGTCTCTCCGGCGCCCTGATTGCCTCTGGTGGCGTGTTCATCCAGGCTTTGGAAGGGCCTCTTGGTGCGCTGGAAACCACGTTCGAAAAGATCTGCACCGACCGCCGGCACAAGCGCGTGGCGCTGATCGAGCTTGCCGCGGCGGAAGAGCGGGTCTTTCCCGAATGGACCATGGTGCGCGTGGCACAGGGTGCGGAAGTACTCGACATCTGCAGGGTCATTGGCGCCCATGAAACGCGGCGTCTCGATGCGTCGACGACGACGGCTCTCGTTTCCCTGATGCGGAGCATCCTCCTGACCAAGACCTCCAGCAGCATCGTCCACGCCATGGGGACGGCCGGCTGAACGGCAGAAACCGTACAGTCCGCCCTCTCCGCTATTCGTGAGCCGGGACCGCCTTCAGATACGCAGCAATGGCCTCCAGATCTTCCGGTGGGAGATGTGCAAGGTTCTTCTGCACCTCGACCATCGAGCCGCCGACGGAATCGTAGTCGGGGGTAAAGCCCGTCTGGAAGTAGTTGACCAGATCCGCCTCGCTCCAGGATCCGACGGATTTGGAACCGGGCGTGATGTTGGGGATGCGCCCCTCGCCTTCCGGATTGGGACCGCCGGCCAACCATTGAGCCGTCTGCAGGCCGCCCAAGGGATTTCGAGGCGTGTGGCATTCCCCGCAATGGCCTGGGCCTTCCACGAGGAACTGTCCCCGCTGCACCTTCTCGTCGGCAGACGCAAGTTCGACGCGGGGTGCGTCGTCGAAGAAGAGGAACTTCCACCCGCCAAGAGCTAGGCGCATGTTGTATGGGAAGCCAAGCTCATGCGGCGGCGCGACGTTATCGCTCGCCGGCAGCGTCTTCAGATAGCCGAACAGATCGTTGATGTCCTGCGGGCTCATCCGCGCGTAGGAGGTGTAGGGGAAGGAGGGATAAAGATGCTCGCCCTGCTTTCCGACGCCCCGCAGCATCGCATTGCCGAACTCGGCCAAGGTCCACCCCCCGATCCCCGCCTGTGGATCGGGGGAGATGTTGGGCACATGGAACGTGCCGAAGGGGCTGGTGAGTGCCAGACCGCCGGACATGATTTTCACGTCCTCGTCGGCCGCGCCATCGGCAGCATGACAGCCGGTGCAGCCGCCGGCCCAGAACAGGGTTTCGCCGCGCGCAAGATCCGGTTCGCCCAGGTTGTCGAAGGTCTGGGCCGCGAGCGGGTCCGGCTTTGTGAGAAACCAGGCTGCCGCAACGCCGATCACAAACACTGCCGCTCCGGCACCCAGCACCCGCTTCCATCGCAAAGCCATTCAGATCTCCAATTCTCTTGCCGCGAAAACCGGCGGACATTCGCCGCCGGTTTTTCGCGTGTATCACTTCTTCACGCGGAAGGTCTCATGGCAGTCCGAGCAGGTGGTGCCGAGGCGGCGCATGGCCTCCCCCACAGCCGCCTGATCTCCCGGCATGGCGACAAGAAATGCCTCTGCTTCCGTCTGAAGTTCCTGCGCCTCGGCGCGAAATTCCTCCGGATTTTCCCAGACGGCGGGCAGCGCCTCCGTTTCGTATCCGTCTTCCGTCCCCGCCGGAAACTGGTCCGGAAAGGCTTCGATATTGGCGCGAATGGTCGTGAGGGACTGTTCGACTACCGCCGCATCATAAGGCTTTTCGCCTTTGGCGATGGCGCCCATGGCACCGACCGACCTGCCGATTTCCTTCATCAGGTTCTGCCGCACCACTTGCGGTGGCTCCTGGGCCAAGGCGGATGAGAGACAAAGGCAGCCAGCGGCTGCCGTGATGACACAAGACCTCAAGCGCATGGGCATTTTCCTCCGAAATAGCCGGCGTGGCCGACGGTTGGCGACGGCACACGATGCTCTTCAAGAGCGGAAATGGGAAAATCACAAGGCGGTGATGGGGGTGCAGCCTCGATCGAGCAAGGCACCTCCCCGCTCGACCGAAGACATCACAACGCGATGGACCGCTATCGCTTCAAGCGATAGGTCTCATGGCAATCGCCGCAGGTGGACCCGAGGGTCTTCATCGCGCCGCCGACGGCAGCCTGATCGGCGGGCATGGCGGCAAGCAGGGTGTCGGCTTCATTTGCGAGCTTGTCCGACTTGGCGCGGAAGTCGGCCATGTTCTCCCAAATCGCCGGAGCCGCTTCGCTTTCCAGACCAGTTTCCGTGCCGGCCGGGAACTGATCGGGAAAAGCCTTGGAGTTGGTGCTGATGGTTTCCAGCGCCGTTTGCACCACGGCTGCGTCATAAGGCTTCTCGCCCTTGGCAATGGCGCCCAGCGCACCCATGGACTGGCCAATCCCCTTCATCAGGTTCTGCCGGACTGCCTGCGGCTCCTCTTGCGCCGAGGCGCCGGTGAGACAGAGGCAGCCGACAACGGTCGCGAGGGCGAGAGACTTCAGACGCATGCAGCGATTCTCCATGATTTCAAGCTGGCCGGACGGCCGGGTGACGCACCGCAACATGGCCTCCACATCCCTTGGAACAAAGTAACAAAGCTGTGAAATGGGAAAGGGAATCAACGGGCTATGTCATGTTTCCGTCATAGGCGCCACTCCTTGATGCCTTCCCAGAAGGTAACCAGCGAGACGGCGACGAGGAGCAGGCCCGCGCTGCGGCCAATCCAGATGGTTAGACGGTCATTGCCTACGATGGCTTGGCGGGCGAGCCCCGCCACAAGCGCGATTCCCCCATAAACGCCAAGCTGCGTCGCCGCCGTCATTGCGCCCATCACCACGGCCTGCGGTGCCAGCGGCCCGAAGTCCGGACGCAGGAATTGCGGATAGATCGCCAGCATGAAAAGATAGGCCTTCGGGTTCATCAGGCAGGTGAGCGCGCCGCGGCGAAAGGCTTGCCAGTGATTGCTCGCGCCGGCGCCACCGACTCCCGCTATGACGATCGCGCTGCGCATCAGGGTGATGCCAATCCAGGCCATGTAGAGCGAGCCGGCAATGAGAAGCGGCGTAAACAGGACCGGCATGAAGCGGGTGAGCAGTCCGACACCAAGAGCGCCATAGACTGAATGCACCACGCCGCCGGCGATGATGCCGGCCGTGGCGGCAAGCCCGGCCGCTCGTCCGCGTGACAGCGAATTGGCGAGAACGAAGATCATGTCCATGCCCGGCACGATGATGATGCCGAACAGGAGGGTGAAGAAGAGCCAGAGATTTTCGCCGTAGGTCATGTCAGTTTCCTATCGCCACGCACCGGCCGAGGAAGCCGCAGGTGCTTGTTTTCCCACCGAATGCGTGGCGGTATAGCGAAGGCCAACTGACAGCGTTGTGTCAGGAGGACGCATCAGGGGAACAGAAAAATCATGCGCAAGGCATCGCGCCTGTTCGAGATCATCCAGATCCTGCGGGTCGCCCGCCACCCGATAACGGCAGCACAGATCGCGGCCCAGCTGGAGGTGACGGTGCGCTCCATCTACCGCGACATCGCGGAGCTTCAGGCCATGCGGGTACCGGTGGAGGGCGGCCGCGGCGTCGGCTATATCCTGCGGCCGGGCTTCACCCTGCCGCCGCTGATGCTGACCGTGGAGGAAACGGAGGCGATTGTGCTTGCGCTGGCGCTTCTGGAACGGACGGGCGACACCGGCCTGCGGCAGGCAGCCAGGCAGGTGAACCGGAAGATTGCCGCCGCAGTGCCGGCGCCGCTGGCGGCCACATTCTCCGCCAATGCGCTCCATGCCTGGGGCAGCAGCGCACCGGCGCCGGAAGCCGTAGACCTGGCGATCGTTCGCCGCGCCATCCGTGACGAGCAGAAGCTTCTGCTCGATTATCGCGACGAGCTGGGGCGGCTGACGGAGCGGATGATCCGGCCGATCGCGCTCATCTATTACTCGCAGGCGGCCACTATCGTTGCCTGGTGCGAACTGCGACAGGCCATTCGCAATTTCCGCACGGATCGGGTGGAGCATTGCGATCTGGCCGACGAAACCTTTCGGGGTGACGGCGACCGGTTGCGCAAGCTCTGGATCGATGGCTGGCAGGTGAATGCCGGCGCTGCCTAGAAGGGAAGACTGCGGCTTTCCTCGCGACCGAAGCCGGTGATTACCAGCCGGTCGGCAAAGACCTCGGCAATGGCGAAGGCATTCTCCCGCTCCGTATCCACCATGCCCTTGAGGTTGACGTACCAGGTGGTGCCGTGACGGCCGAGATTGCCGGCATGGTTGTGGCCGTTGAGATAAGCGACCACGTTGCCGGAGCGCTCGAACAGGTCCACCAGTTGCTGCCAGTCCCAGAGATTGTGGTCGTTTGGCGGGTAGAGCGGGTAATGGCCCAAGACCACCACCTTCTCATCGGCAGCTGCGGCATCGGAGAGCACGTTGGCGAGCCAGGCCGCCTGCTCCTGGCTGATGCCGCCATTCCAGCTCTGGGCATTGGCGGCACCGGCCGTTTCCAGCGCCTTCAGCCGGGCATGCGCCCTCTTGTGTGCCGGAGTGTCTTCGGGCGTGGCAAACAGGCTTTCCTCGTTGCCGTCGATGACCACGAAACGCAGGCCGCAGCGGGAAAAATGGTGATAGGGCGCCGGCATCGAAAGCCTCGCATGCACCTGCGACAATTCCTCCGGCGCCACCAGGAAATCATGATTGCCGGGCAGCAGGATGTTTTCGTGGTGCAGCGGCGCGTAGCGGGCGAGAACGGCACCGAAATTCTCGAAGCCGCGGTCGACGAGATCGCCAAGCGTCACCACGAAGGAGAGGTCCTCTGCGTTGAAGACGGCGATTGCTTCATCGAGTTTCTCGAGGCTTTTGGCGAAGTAGCGGTTCAGCTGGAGATTGGGCGGCAGCGGCGCGTATTGCGGGTCGGCGATGGCGCCGAAGCGGATCAGGGGCGTGTCGTGAGGCATGTGGGACTCGGGGTGGCGCATGAAGCACCTCTAGACCAGCGGATCCTGACAGGTGTGTGACAGACGGGCTGCAAAACGACCCTCCTACAACCACTGGTCATCCGGCGTGATTCATGCTTTTTTTACCTTGGGGAAAGAACAGGGGGATGACCTATGCGTTACCTGGCATTGGCTGGCCTGGCGGTCGTCGTGACGACGCTTGCCGGCTGCAACACCATGTCGAAGGAAGAATGCCGCGTTGCCGACTGGGCCGTGGTGGGCGATACGGACGGCGCGGCCGGCTACAACCCGCAAAGCCGGTTTGCCGATCACGTGCGCTCCTGCGCCAAGAGCGGAGCGGTTCCGGACCAGACGCGCTGGTATGAGGGATATCAGGCGGGGCTGCGCCGCTATTGCACGCCCCTGAATGGTGCCTCGGCCGGAGAAGCCGGCGGCGCCTACCACAATGTCTGCCCGCCGGAGCTCAACTCCGACTTCATGCGTGGCTACAGCCTTGGCAAGCGGGTTCACGACCTGCGCTCGCGCATCAATTCGCTCAATTCCAGCGCCAGCTCGAAGGAATACGAGGCCGACAAGCTGCATGACGACATGAAGAAGGCGGAGGGCAAGGACCGCCGCGCCATCCGCGACCGGATCGACGATCTGGAGCGGGACCGGCGCCGCATGCGCCGGGAAGCCGATGACATGGGTTATGAGCTGAGCGAGGCCGAGCGGGATCTGGCCTTCTTCCGGCAGAACCCGACAGCGCAGTTCGCGCCCGGCTACTGAGCATAAGAAAAAGGGCTCCGGCGGCAACCGGAGCCCTTTCCTGTTCTACCTGGGCAGGAATTACTTCGTGGCGGCTTCGTAGCGCTCGAGAACGTAATCCCAGTTGATCAGGTTGTCGACGAAGGCTTCGAGATACTTCGGACGCGCGTTGCGGTAGTCGATGTAGTAGGAATGCTCCCACACATCGACGCCGAGGATCGGGTCAGCACCGTGGACCAGCGGGTTCTCGCCGTTCGGGGTCTTGGAGATTTCCAGCTTGCCGTTCTTGACCGAGAGCCAGGCCCAGCCGGAGCCGAACTGCGTGGTGCCGGCAGCAATGAAGTCCGACTTGAACTTGTCGTAGCCGCCAAGATCGCTGTCGATTGCCTGCTGCAGCACGCCCGGGATCTTGGTGCCGCCGCCATCCTTCTTCATCCAGTTCCAGAAGTGGATGTGGTTGTAGTGCTGGCCAGCATTGTTGAAGAGCGTCTGGTGGGTGCCGTAGGACTTCTTGATCACCTGCTCGACCGACAGATCGCCCATGCCTGCTTCGGAAGCGAGCTTGTTGCCGGTGTCGACATAGGCCTTGTGGTGCTTGTCGTGGTGGTATTCCAGCGTCTCGGCCGACATGTAAGGTGAGAGAGCATCATAGGCATAGGGAAGTTCGGGAAGTTCGAAGGCCATGGTCTTACTCCTTTTCGGCAAAACACCGTCAATAGCGTCGAGCCGGAACATAGGTTCCAAGCGCACGCGAGGCAACGGGCCGCTTGCCAAAAATGAGGTGGAACGGGGCAAAGACTTGCGGCACTCTCCGCTGCCGGGAAACACACCTGCACCCAGACCGGAGCCGACCATGCCACACCGCGCCATGCTTGCTGCCCTCGCCCTTCTTCTCGCAGCCGGCAGCGCGTTCGCCGCTTCCGGCGACGCATGGGAAGAATTCGCAAGGACCGTCGAGGAGAAGTGCCTCGCGGCAGCGGCCGACATGATCGAGGCCCCGCGCGCCCTTGTCGATCCCTTCGGCAGCGAGCGCTTCGGGCTCGCCATCGTTACCGGCAAGGCCAAGGGCGCCGACGCCGCGATCAGCCATATCTGCGTGATGGACAAGCAGAGCGAGACAGTGGAGCTTGGCAGCGAGCTTTCCGGGGATCATCTGCGCGTGACGCCGGCAGAGCGATGAAGGGCTCGCCTTCCCGGCAGCCTTGTGAATGCGCCTGCGGAACTTTTCGCGCAGGCGGTGGATTGGTGGCGGCTTCAACGCCTGAGGGGCTTGTTTGAATGCTTGATTTTCTGACCTCCGATTTCCTGACCTTCATGCTGATCGGCTTTCTGGCGCAGATCGTCGACGGGGCGCTCGGCATGGCCTTTGGCGTGCTGGCAACAACAAGCCTGCTCGCCGTTGGCGTGCCGCCGGCGGTGGCAAGCGCCATGACCCATGTGACCGAATGCTTTACCACGGCCGCTTCCGGCCTTTCGCACCTTTACCACCGCAATGTGGACTGGCGGCTGGTGGTGCGGCTGGCACCGGCCGGCATGCTGGGCGGGGCAATCGGCGCCTATCTCCTGTCCAGCATCGACGGCGAGATGATCGCGCCGCTCGTGTCCCTTTACCTGATCGGCATCGGGATCTTCATCCTCTACAAGGCCTTCCGGCCGAAATGGCCGCGCGACGTGCACGACTGGATCATTCCCTATGTCGGCGGTGCGGGCGGCCTGCTCGACGCCATGGGTGGCGGCGGATGGGGGCCGATCGTGACGAGCAGCCTTCTTGGCCGCGGCCACGACCTCAAAAAGGTGATCGGCTCCACCAACCTGACGGAATTTTCCGTCACCACGGTGATTTCGATCACCTTCATCCTCGCGCTCGGCTGGTCGGAGCTCGCTTCCGCCATCGGCCTGATCGTCGGCGGCGTGCTGGCTGCCCCCTTCGGCGCGCTGATCGTCAAGCGACTGCCGGTCAAGCCGCTGATGATCGCGGTTGCCCTGATCATCATCGGCACGGCAGCCGTGCGGCTGATCTGATCCCGAAAGACGTCAGGCCGCGCGGCGGAAGGCGAAGCGTTTGCCGTCACTGGTGGAGACGAGCCCCATGCGGAAGAGCGAGGCAAGCACCGCCTGAACGGCCGGCAGGCACTTGCGGCCCTGCTTGAAGGATGAGGCGATGGCGAGCGCATCGACGGCGCCGTCCGCTTCCATCAACTGGTGCAGGACGGCCGGCGTCTGGTCTCGCTCGTCGGCCGGGAAGCTCGGCTTTGGGCCGGAAACGGCGGCAAGGATCGCTTCGCCAAGATCGGCTTCCAGCTGCTCTTCCTTTTCCCTGGCCGAGCCGAAGCGCGGGATCTGGTAATCGGGGCGCAGCCAGCGCACGAGGCCACGCCTTTCCTCCTTCGCCCGCTCCTTGTTGAGCGCAACAAGGCGGGCCAGCACCTCCTCTTCCGCCAGGTCCACCGGCCAGCCATAGGCCTCCGCCACGGCTTGATCGAGCTTTTCGTGCAGTTCCTTCAGGATCAGCACGAGGCCGTCACCGAAGATGCGGCGCTCCTTCGTATCGAGATCGTCGGGACTGGCGCCGCCTTTCAGCCGCTCCAGCACGTTGTAGAGGCCAGTCAGCGTCAGGTGCCGATGATCGGCCCGCACCCGCTTGCGAAGGGCGTCGAG
>JAEWOP010000236.1 GCA_023399635.1 Pseudomonadota bacterium | reverse complement strand
TCCCAGAAGGTGTAGAGCTTGGTGGCGTCGGTGGTGGCACGGACAGCTTCGGTGAGGCCAAGATTTTCCAGCCGACGGAAAGCTGCCCGCGTCTCGGGAAGAAAAAGCGCATCGGTCGCCCAGGCGGCCGGATCAAAACAGTCATGCGGCTCGGGGATGACGTTGTAATCCCCCGCCAGGATCAGCGGCTCCTCGAGCGCCAGGCAGTTCTCCGCATGCAGGCGCAGCCTCTCAAGCCAACTGAGCTTATAGGGATATTTGACGGGATCATCGGCCGGATTGCCGTTCGGCAGATAGATCGAGGCCACCCGGATCGCGCCGCCCTGAACGGAGAATACGCCCTCGATATACCGCGACTGATCGTCGCCGTCGCCTTCCGGCAAGCCACGGATCACCTCATCGGGGCGGATCTTGGAAAGAAGCGCAACCCCATTGAAGCCTTTTTGCCCATGGGTCTCGACATGGTAGCCGAGCGCCTCGATCTCGAAGCGAGGGAAGTTCTCGTCGACCGACTTGATCTCCTGCAGGCAGACGATATCCGGGGCTGAATCGGCGAGCCATTGGCGAAGATTATCGATCCTCGCTTTCACTCCATTGATATTCCATGTGGCGATCTTCATCGGCGATCCACTTCTCGTTCACACCCTCCTTTTACCGGACGGCGCGCTCTTTGGAAGTCACTCTTACGAAGCGCTCAGATGGAAAAACTGGTGCCGCAGCCGCAGCTCGCAACAGCATTCGGATTCCTGATCTGGAAGGACTGACCGAGGAGATTGTCCACGAAGTCGATTTCAGATCCCTCCATGTAGACCAGCGAAAGGCTGTCGATCAGCACCTTCGCCTCTCCATTGGCAATGACCACGTCATCGGCATCGGGTGCTTCCACCAGGTCGAACTTGTAGGAGAAGCCTGAGCAACCACCGCCTTCCACCGAGACACGAAGCGCCGTCTTGCCGGCTTCGCTCGCGACGATCTCCGAAATCCGTTTCGCCGCAGCGTTGGAAAGGGTGACATTAGGGGTGGTCATATCGTCTCCTGCCGAGGTCAAGGCTCGGGAAAGGTTGGTAGTCTCGGCTATGGGTCGCATTGCACTATAGGTATGAAGCCTTAAATGGCACGTCAATGGGCGGGCAAGCAGGAGGCCTGGGGCAGAATGGCGATTGACAGAAACGCGCTTGGCTATGGCGGCGGTGAGAAGGCCTCGTTCGCGGCCAATCCTTGGGCCTCGCGGGGCCGGCTTTTTCCGGAAGGAGAGAGTCTCACCCGCTCGGAATTTCAGCGTGATCGCGACCGGATCGTGCATGCCACCGCATTCCGCCGCCTGAAACACAAGACGCAAGTCTTCATCAGCCCCGACGGCGACCATTTCCGCACCCGCCTGACGCATACGATTGAAGTCGCCCAGATTGCCCGCGCACTCGCCCGTGCGCTGAAGCTGGATGAGGATCTCGCCGAAGGCGTTGCACTCGTTCATGACTTCGGCCACACGCCGTTCGGGCATACCGGAGAGGATGCTCTGGACGAGGTGCTGAAGCCTTATGGTGGCTTTGACCATAACGCCCAGTCGCTGCGCATCGTCACCAAGCTGGAGCGGCGATATGCCGATTTCGACGGGCTCAATCTGACCTGGGAATCGCTCGAGGGTCTGGTCAAGCACAACGGGCCACTGCTGACGCCACAAGGCGAGGGAACCCGAGGACCGGTTCCGCAACCGATCCGCGACTATTGCCAGCTCCATGACCTGGAGCTTGCAAGTTACGCGAGCCTGGAGGCGCAGGTGGCGGCAATTGCAGACGATATTGCCTACAACACGCATGATATCGACGACGGATTGCGCGCCGGCTACCTCACCTTCGAGATGCTGGAGGAGGTGCCCTTCCTTGCGCAGTTGATGAAGGAAGTGCGTGACCGCTATCCGCATCTTGAGGCGAGCCGTTTCACCCACGAGATGATGCGCCGGCAGATCACCCGGATGGTGGAGGACGTGATTGGTTGCGCCCAGGAAAACCTGAGGCAGGTCAAACCGCAGAGCTGCGCCGATGTACGCGCCTGTGGCCGGGTCATCGCATCCTTTTCCGAGGAGATGGCGCAAACCGACCGGCAGATCAAGAAGCTGCTCTTCTCGCACATCTACCGCCACCCGGAGATCATGCGGATCCGCACCGGCGCGGCGCAGATCGTCACCGACCTGTTCGGAGCCTATCTTCAGGATCCGTCATTGATGCGAAGCCACTACTGGGTCGAGCATATGGCGGGGCTTTCCGCGCCTGCCCGAGCGCGCCACGTGGGCGATTATCTTGCCGGCATGACCGATTCCTACGCCGTGCGCGCCCATGGTGAGTTGTTTGACCGGACTCCCGATTTGCGTTAGGCACCCGCCAACAGCAACGGCTCTTTAAGGATCCGCCTCGTGCGGTTTTGATCACATGAATCTCTTTGCCGACTTCGAGAAAAGACTAGAGAATGCGCTCGAAACGATCGACTTGATCAGGGAGAAGCGCAGCGAAGTCGACTTTGGCCGGATCACGGTGGAGCCGCCGCGCGATCCGAGCCACGGTGACGTTGCAACCAATGCTGCCATGGTTCTGGCAAAGCCGCTTGGCACAAATCCTCGGGCGCTGGCTGAACTGATCGCCCCGCGCCTGCGGGAAGATGCGGACATCGTAGATGTTTCCATTGCCGGTCCCGGTTTCATCAACATCCGTCTTGGAAAGAGCTACTGGCAGCGTCTTCTGGCTTCGATCATTGAGGCAGGAGAAGATTTCGGTCGCTCCACGGTCGGCTCCGGCCGCAAGACGAATGTTGAATATGTTTCGGCCAATCCGACGGGTCCCATGCATGTCGGTCATTGCCGTGGCGCCGTGGTTGGCGACGCGCTGGCCAACCTGCTTGCCTTTGCAGGGTATGAGGTCACCAAAGAGTACTACATCAACGACGCCGGCAGCCAGATCGAAGTGTTGGCTCGCTCCGTCTTCCTTCGCTACCGTGAGGCTCTGGGAGAGGATGTCGGCGAGATCCCCGCTGGTCTTTATCCGGGCGACTATCTTGTGCCGGTTGGAGAGGCCCTGGCCAAGGAATTTGGCGTACGGCTTCACACCATGCCGGAAGAAGAATGGATGCCGCTGGTCAAGGATCGCGCGATCGATGCGATGATGGCGATGATCCGCGAGGACCTGGAGGCGCTAAACGTCCGTCATGACGTCTTCTTCTCGGAGCGGAGGCTGCATGCGGAAGGAGCACAGCGCATCCGGGCCGCGATCAATGACCTGACCTTCAAGGGACATGTCTACCGCGGAGCATTGCCGCCGCCGAAGGGTCAGGTGCCGGAAGATTGGGAGGATCGCGAGCAGACGCTGTTCCGCTCCACCGAAGTGGGTGACGATATCGACCGGCCGCTGATCAAGTCGGATGGCAGCTACACCTATTTCGCCGCTGACGTGGCGTACTTCAAGGACAAGTTCGACCGCGGCTACGACGAGATGATCTACGTGCTCGGCGCGGACCACGGTGGCTACGTCAAGCGCCTCGAGGCGCTGGCGCGGGCGATCTCGGGCGGCAGCGTAAAGCTCACTGTTCTGCTTTGCCAACTCGTCAAGCTCTATCGCAATGGCGAGCCTGTGAAGATGTCCAAGCGTTCGGGGGATTTCGTCACCCTGCGTGAGGTGGTCGACGAAGTCGGGCGTGATTCGGTCCGCTTCATGATGCTCTACCGCAAGAATTCCGAGCCGCTGGACTTCGATTTTGCAAAGGTAACGGAGCAGTCGAAGGACAATCCGGTTTTCTATGTGCAGTATGCCCATGCACGCTGCATGTCGGTTTTCCGCCAGGCACGGGAAGCGTTCCCGGACGTTGATGTTGATTCGCTTGATCTTTCTGGAATGACCAAGCACATCGTTGATGACCACGAGATTCAGTTGATCGGCAAGCTCGCTGAATATCCACGGTTGATCGAGGCTGCGGCACAGTCACAGGAGCCGCATAGACTTGCATTCTACCTCTACGATCTGGCAAGCTTCTTCCACGCCCATTGGAACAAGGGCAAGGATCAGCCTGAATTACGGTTTGTTAACGATAAGAACCGAGAATTGAGTATTGCCAGACTTGGGCTGGTGCGTGCTGTTGCCTCTGTTTTGAAGTCGGGATTGGCCATCACTGGCACTGCCGCGCCGGACGAGATGCGATAGCATCGCCAACATTTGCCCACAAATCACTGGCAATGCCCTGAGTACTGTAGGTGGGTGGAAGAACTGATGGCAGACAGCAACTTTGCGCGTAACCGGGATGATGTTCCGGACTTCGCTGATGATGACCCACTGGCAGAACTTGCCCGTATCGTTGGTTACGATGAGCGGTTGGTTCCCAAGCCGGCGGCTGCCGAGCGTCGCGAGCCTGCCTTCAACCTTGAAGATGAGTTGCTGCACGAGTTCGAACGGTACGAGGCGCCGCGTCCGCATCAGCCGCAGCAGCCGAGCGTCTCGGTCGAGACTTTCGGCGCCTCCACCAATGAGCCTCAGTCTATGGATCTGGCGGTCGATCAGGCAGAGTTCCATCTGTCACCGCAATACCGCGACCAGCCCTCGTCGCCTTCGCAGGATCTTGATTTTGTTTTCGCCGAAGAGCCCTCCTGCGAGCTGGAGCCTGCTGTTGAACGGCAGTCCTTGGTGGCAACGGAACCGCAGGATGAGGGCGATGCGTCAGTTGTCATGCCGGACATTCTGCCGGCCGCCGATTTCGTAACCCAAGTTGAGCAGGAGACTCAAGCGTCACCGGCACTCTCGTTGTCGGATGAACTCGAACTGTCTCTTGGTTCTGTCGAAATGCCCGCTCCGGATGCGGACCCTCGCGCGGGACGCAAACCGATCTATACGCCCGGATTCCGGATGCCCTTGGCGAACTTTCATCCCGCCAAAGAGGCGCCGCGCAGCGCTCCGGTGCGTCCGGAACAGCCTGCTCGACTGGATCCCTCTTTCGCGACAGAAACGATCGAGGCGGAGCTTGCTGATGTTCGGCTAGATCTGGTTGACCTCCAGCCGGATGCAGATGTTCTCGAACACCCGGTCGTTTCCGAGCGGTTTGAAGAGCCGCGGTTCGAAGATCCAGCTTCAGGTTCTGCGAGTGGCGGGGAAAAGCCCCTGTTCGCAGATGTCGTCCCGGTGCAGGAAGTTCTGAAGTCGTCGGAACTCGATGTTTCTGCGCCACCTGTGAGCGAAGCCGGACCGATCATCTCGGAGCCGCGCTTCGATCTTCCTTTCGAAGTCAAGGAGGATCCGTCTAGTCTTGGGTTCTCCCGCATCCCGGTGTCACCGCCTGCACCGCCTGCAAGCGTGGCTGTAGAGGGGACGCAGGACGACGAGTTCGAACTTGCGCTCGACGATCTGGAACTCGACCTGACGGACATGTTCACGGACGAAGAGTTGAGCCAGGTGACGGAGCCTGAGATCGCGCTGCCTACCGCTCCTGTGCCTGCAACAGCACCTGCATTTGCTCCAGTACCTCCGGCATCTTCGACGGCGCAGCGGCCGCAGTTTACTGCTTCCTGGTCGCCGATCGCGCGTGTCGTGCCGGCGCCTTCTCCGGCGCCCGTTGCCGCATCGATCCCGTCTGCACCGCAGTTCGCAGCTCCGGCACCACCCCCGGTGCAGCAGGTGGATACCGCTCCCGAACCCTCCTCCGAGCTTGCCTTTGATCCTGCGCTGATCACCGAGACGGAAGAGCAGATCGAACCGGCCATCGATCTGCATCTGCCTGAACTCCAGGTCGAGGAGCAGGAGCCGGTACCGGAATATCGTGACGACTACGAATATGACATCGATGCCGAGCTTGCTTCGCTGCTCCAGCCGGCTGAACCCGAGCAGGCAGAGGTTGGTGGGCCGGAGGAACAAGCGGTTCCGGCGCAGCCCCAGAAAGCCACGGCTGAATATCTTGACCTTGATGACTTCGAGCGGGCTCTTGAGCAGGACTTCCGCCGCAGTCTGACGACACCACTGCCGCCTCAGCCTGACATGCAGCATGGATCCGGTCGGTTCATCGAAGGCTCGCGCCGCTCGGCTGCCGCCTTCGCTCTTCCGCTCGCCATTGCAGGGGTCCTGGTTGCCGGCGGTTCGATCGCCTATGCGATCTTCGGCGGCGAGGCCAGCTTGGTTGCTTCCAATGGTGAGCCGATCGTCATCGCAGCAGACACGGATCCCGTGAAGGTCCTGCCGAAGGATCCCGGCGGCAAGACCGTTCCGAACCAGGACAAGGCGGTCTATGACCGCGTGGCCGGACAGGTTCCAGAAGCGCCGAAGCAGGAGGCCTTGATCTCCGCAAGCGAGGAGCCGGTCGATGTTGTGCAGAAGACCTTGATGACCGACCAGTTTCCGCTGGACGGTGAGGACATGGCGGATGCAGCAGACGTCATGGCGGAAGACGATCTCCGTGAAGACCGGCTTGTGCCGGGCGTCGAGCAGGCCAGCATGGCTGCTGAAACCTCCCAACAGCCGGTTTCAGTCATGCCGCGGCGTGTGAAGACGATGATCGTGCGTCCGGATGGCACGCTGGTGGAGCAAGAAGTCATCGCTTCTCCGCAGCAAGCTGCCCCGTCCGCACTCGCCTCGGAGCCTCAGAAGGTCCCGGCTGCTTCGGTCAAGAGCGTGGAAGTAGCCTCGATCCCCGATGCACCTGCAGCACTGCCGGCGAACACATCGCCAAGCCCCGCGGCTGCGGTGGTTCCGGCATCAGCGGATGCCTCCACGGTCGCGCCCGACATGCCGGAACCGGTTCAGTCTGCGATCTCGGCACCGGTTCCGACACGGCGCCCTGCGCAGCAGGTGGCAAACACTGCGGCTTCCGTTGACAGCCCGGCACCCGTCGCAACGGCTCCTGCAGCGCCCGTTGCCGCTTCGCCACCCGCTGCGGCGCAGACGCAGGTTGCCTCGTTGGCGCCGGGTGACTACGTGATCCAGATCGCCTCCTTGCCCACGGCCGCGGATGCGGAGAAGTCTTACAAGAACCTGTCCGCCAAGTTCTCTTCCGTGATCGGCGGCCGCGGCGTGGATATCCGCGAGGCACAGGTTGCCGGCAAAGGCACCTTCTATCGTGTGCGTATCCCGGCAGGCAGCAAGAACGATGCCGTTGCTCTTTGCGAGCGCTACCGCGCCGCCGGCGGTAGTTGCCTCGTCGCGAAATAAGCTTCGGTGCTGATACATTGAACGCGGGGCCGAAAGGCCCCGTTTTCATTTGGGGCCTCCGTTGATCGCCTTTTTCGTGGCGGGCGCCTATCATCGCCGCATGACCGAATCAAAAGCCATGATCCTCGG